>CACZPU010000104.1 GCA_902783165.1 uncultured Prevotellaceae bacterium | reverse complement strand
ATGTATTTCACCGAATTGATGTGCCCGTTGATGTCCACATCGTTATAATAGGTGTCGATGGTACGCACTAGTTCGGCTTCATTGTCCATTTTCACTCGTGTGAGTTTGCCCATGGGATTTACAAAATCTTTCTCTACCCAGTTGAGGAGGTCACCATCATGGATGTCGAGCAAATTGCATGGCTGGCGTGACTCGGTGTCAATCATTGCCCAAATGCTGCGTCCGTAACCGTAGACACGTTCCGAACCGTCTGGGTTCATTCCTACCACGCGGAAGTTACGGTTAGTGAAAAAGCGCATGGCACTTTCCACCCATGTTTCCACTTGAAAACGGTCGTACATCTGGGGCATCTCGTCCATCTCTATGGCAAGGCGGGAAAGCACCCATGCGCGGTTCACCGTTTGAAGATGTTTCACACCAAAGCCACGGTCGTTGCTATGAAAGTCAGCGGCGTTGAGCAAGTGGTTGCCAAGATGTCCCATGAACAGCCGCTGGCTGAAATCGCAGTGGAACGGCTCTGCGAGGAACTCGTATCGTCCTATTTTGCCTAAAGTCATTTACATAATTGTTTTTTCCGAGTGCAAAGGTATAAAATATAATTCGGAAAAGTGTAAGTGTGTTATTTTTTTTATGTACTTTTGCAACGCTAATGAGAAAGAACGGCAAAAGGACATTTGAAAAGATGAAAGATAAAAGACTTGTACGCGAGATGGTACGATTTGCTTTGGTTGGTGTTGTGGCCACAGCAGTGCACTATATCATCTATTGGCTGCTGCAGCATGTCATCAATGTCAATGTGGCATTTACCATTGGCTATTTGCTCAGTTTTCTGCTGAACTATTATCTTTCGGCCCGCTTCACGTTCAAGGAAAAGACTTCAGCCAAGAATGGCGCAGGGTTTGCCATGGCTCACACGGTGAACTACCTGCTGCAGATGGGGCTTCTCAACTTGTTCCTATGGATGGGTGTGAGCAAGTCGTTGGCACCGATCCCTGTCTACTGTATTGCCGTGCCGGTAAACTTCATCCTTGTGAGGACTGTTTTCAAGAAACTATAATCTGCTGATATCTGCCTATTAGCATTGGTATTACAGGGTAATGGAAGACAAAGACACTAAGTCCAGAATTCTTTCTCACCCGTTTCTTCCATCTCACCGCGACATTTAGGACAGGTATGCTTGTCCCATATCCTGATGCGGTCGCTGCCACAATTCAGGCACAAACGTCCCACTTCACTGCGGTAGGAAGGTGCAACATCGGCAATAATACCACCCACCACAATGTTTTGTACCGTCTTACAGTCGGGACAAAACATGGGTGTGATATGTTGGCGGAAAAGTCCCTTACCCTCATATACATCGGTTGTATAGCCGCATTCTTTACAGCGATATGTCAGTTTCCAAGCCATCGCAGTTTCTTATGTTTACTTCAAAATTTGTGCAAAGATACCATTTTTCCTTGAATTCCTTTTGCATTTCGCTCGTTTTATTCATATACTATGGCTGCGCCGAAGTTACTTTCACTCGGAAATGAAAAGAAAAACATCTTTTCCTTTTGCATTTCGCTCGTTTATTCGTAACTTTGACCCCATGATGAGAAAAATCATTTTGATAACGGGCGGCCAACGCTCTGGAAAAAGTGTGCAGGCTGAATCATTGGCACTCAGTCTAAGCGACCATCCCGTGTATATGGCAACAGCACATATTTGGGACGATGAGTTCCGCCAACGTGTGGTGAAACATCAAGAACGCCGCGGTGCAATGTGGACGAACATTGAGGAAGAGAAATTCCTGAGCCGACATGATGTGACCGGCCGCGTGGTGGTGATTGACTGCATCACACTTTGGTGCACTAATTTCTTCTTCGACCGCATGGCGAACGAGTGGGAACAGCCATCGGTAGAGGAGGCTCTGGACAGCCTGCAAAAAGAATTCGACAAATTTACCCAGCAAGATGCCACTTTCATCTTCGTGACCAACGAAATAGGTAGCGGGGGCGTGAGCGACAACGCCATCCAACGGAAGTTCACAGACCTTGAAGGATGGATGAATCAATATGTAGCCCAGCGCGCCGATGAAGTCATCCTGATGGTTAGTGGCATTGCCGTAAAAATTAAATAAGCAGACGATGAAACACTTTCATATTACAGCCACTGACAAAGAATTAAAATCCAGCATACAAGCAAAGATAGATAACCTGAACAAGCCGAAAGGTTCTCTGGGCAGGTTGGAGACGCTTGCCTTGCAGATTTGCTTGGTACAGCAAACCCTATCACCAGAACTCAAGCATCCCTGCCATCTGCTGCTTGGGGGAGACCATGGCATTGAAAAAGAAGGAGTAAGCGTTTCTCCGCGCGATGTCACATGGCAACAGATGATTAATTTCACACTTGGCGGAGGAGGCGTGAACATGTTCTGTCGACAGCATGGTTTCAAATTGCGTATTGTTGACATGGGTGTAGATCACGACTTGAACAACGTCCCAGGAATCATCGACCATAAGATTGCCCGCGGCACCAAGAACTTCCTCCATGAACCGGCCATGAGCGAAACAGAATTCGACCAAGCTATTGAAGTTGGTTCGCAACTGGTAGACGAATGTTATACAGAAGGATGCAACATCATCTGCATTGGCGAGATGGGCATTGCCAACACATCGCCCAGCAGCATCTGGATGCATCTCTTCGGGAATGTTCCGCTCGACGAATGCATAGGCGTTGGAGCCGGTCTCGACTCTCCAGGACTGAAACACAAACGCGAGGTGCTGCATCAGGCTGTGGACAGGTTTATCAACACCACTTCTTTTTCATTCCATGACAAGCTGTCTACCAAAGAAACTGAACACATTATCCGCTATTTCGGAGGTTTCGAGATGGTGGCCGCCATTGGTGCCATGTTGCATGCCGCTGAACAGAAGATGCTGGTGATGGTCGATGGATTCATCATGTCGGCCTGTGCATTGGCTGCATGCATGCTTGAACCCAACGTGTTGGACTATATGATATTCGGCCATTGCGGTGACGAAAGCGGCCACAAGAGAATGCTCTCGCTGATGAACGCTCAACCGCTGCTGCAACTATCGCTACGGCTTGGTGAAGGAACAGGTGCACTATGCTCCTATTCCATCATACAAAGCGCAGTGAACATGATCAATGAGATGAACAATTTTGATAACGCAAAAATCACAAAGTATTTCTGATGGAAATCAATATCGACCAAACAAAATGGTGGCAGCGTATCTACGCATCGCTCATCTTCTTCACCAGACTACCATTTTGGAGACTCTATCAGCCACCAAGCCAATGCTACAATTCTGTGGTTGAGCATTGGCCGCTGGTGGGATGGCTCACAGGAGGTGTGATGGCAGCCATCATCTATTTCGGAAGCATGGTGTTCCCCTACTCCATTGCATTGCTTCTTGCCATCGTGACACGCATCCTGATGACCGGAGCCTTGCATGAAGATGGGTTGTGCGACTTCTTCGACGGTTTCGGAGGTGGCGGCAACAACCGGGAGAAGATACTCGCTATCATGAAAGACTCGCACATTGGTACCTATGGAGTGCTCGGCATCATACTTTACATAGCACTGCTTTTTGCATCGCTCTACTCGCTTCAGCCGGGCTTTGCATGGCTTGCCGTATTGGCTGGCGATGCCTACAGCAAAATGCTGGCCTCACAAATCATCATGTTTCTACCCTATGCCAGAACACAAGAAACAGCAAAGAACAAAACCGTTTACCGCAAGATGAACGTTCGTGCAGGAATCAGCTTGTTCATTCAAGGCATGCTCCCAATGATTCCACTACTATATGTTGGAATATATTATGGCACGCTGCGATGGGATTTGGTAATCTTCATCCCCTGTCTGGTGATGTACTTTCTCTACTATATGATGCATAAGAAAATTCAAGGTTATACAGGCGACTGCTGCGGCGCATTGTTCTTGCTCATAGAACTTGGCTTTTATCTCACCGTGGCAGTCCAAATGAACTAAAAAACATGGAAATAACAATGATAAGACACACCTCGGTAGACGTTCCCCGAGGCATGTGCTATGGATGGAGTGATGTGCCTGTTGCAGCCACTTTTGAACAAGAAGCAGCAGAAACAAAAAGGAATCTCGGCGGACAAGTTTTTGACCAAGTCTTTTCCTCACCGCTGACAAGGGCAAGAAAACTCGCTGCTTTCTGCGGATACGACAATCCCATCCTCGACGACAGACTGAAGGAAATGAACATGGGCGACTGGGAAATGAGGCTATACGATGATATTGAACGAGAAGACCCAGCCATCAAGAAATGGTATGAGGACTATATGAACCTGGCTGCTACCAACGGCGAGAGCTATCGGCTGGTTTACGACCGGGTGGCCAGTTTTTTTGACGAACTCAGAAAGCAGCCTTTCCAGCAAGTGGCCGTCTTTGCGCATGGCGGAGTGCTCATTTGTGCGGGAGTCTATGCTGGCCTTTTCCCCGAAGACGACTGCTTCCGTCATCTCACTCCCTATGGAGGAATACAACGATTTGAATTATAAGAACCATCATTGCCTTTCTATTTCTCTCCCATGATACGTTATACGAAGAAAGAGGAAATCATCAACAGCAGTTCGCACGGCTTAGGAATTCTGCTCGGTGTGGCAATAGGTATCATATTCCTGATATGGTGCTATCGGGCTGGCGACGGTTGGGCACGAACAGGAGTAATCCTCTACATCTTCGGTATGCTTGGTTCGTATATAACCTCCACCATCTATCACGCTCTCCCCAACAGATACAAGGCAAAGGAATTGCTGAGGAAATTTGACCATGCCGCCATCTATTGGCATATTGCCGGCAGCTATTCACCCATCACGCTCATCGCTCTACGCGACCAAGGCTACTGGGGATGGGGGCTGTTCTGTTTCGTGTGGTTGTGCGCCATTGCCGGAACAACCGTCAGTTTTATCCGTCTGAAAGAACATAGCAACCTGGAAACTTTCTGTTTCATCGGCATGGGGCTTTCTGTGCTGGTTGCCTTCAAGCCTCTCATCGATAGTGTGAGCACAGCCGCAGTCATTTGGATTATTGCCGAAGGAGTGTGCTATATTACAGGTGCTGCTTTCTACAGCCTAAACAAGAAGAAGTACATGCATTCCGTGTTCCATTTCTTTGTCCTAGCAGGCTCCATCTGTCATATTATTGCCGTTTGGGATATTCTGATGCAATATATCTAACCAACATGAACAAACTATATCATTTACTGGCAATCTGTGTAATAGCAGTATGGGGAACCACCTTTGTCAATACGAAAGTGCTACTTCAACACGGGCTTACACCAGCAGAAATTTTCCTCTTGCGATTTATCATCGCCTACCTTTGCATCTGGTTCATTTCTCCCAAAAAACTTTGGGCAGACAACTTAAAGGACGAGTTGTGGCTGATGGCACTGGGTGTTAGCGGAGGCTCGCTCTATTTCCTAACAGAGAACACTGCGCTGCAATTATCTTTTGTCAACAATGTGGCATTTCTTGTTTGCACAGCACCTTTGATAACAACCCTGCTGGCCATTGCCTTGTACAAAGATGTCAAAGCCACACGTCCCCTTATCATCGGTTCACTATTAGCTTTAATTGGTGTGGCCATTGTCATTTTCAATGGTCATTTTGTGCTCAAGCTCAATCCTTTGGGAGATATTTTGGCTCTATCGGCAGCTTTATGCTGGGCAGTCTATAGCATCATTATCAAGAAAATATCCACACGTTATAGTGCAACATTCATCACTCGTAAAGTGTTTGTCTATGGCATCATCACAATTTTGCCATATTTCACCATTCAACCATGGAATTTTCCTATGGAACGACTCCATGAAACGACCATTTGGGGGAATCTCCTATTCCTGGCTGTCGTAGCCTCTTTTGTATGTTTCTTGTTGTGGAGTCTGATTATCAAAAAGATTGGCGCTTTAAAATCCTCCAACTACATTTATTTGAATCCCGTTACAACAGTGGTGGCGAGTGCTGTTATCCTCAACGAGCCCATGACAACCATGGCTTACATTGGCAGCGCCCTCATTCTCGTTGGTGTATATATCGCAAATCAGGCCAAAGGGATATAAATGACCATCAATGGATATCAGAAAATTATTCTGCGCCACAATGTATTGTGACGCAGAATAATTGTTGTCTGTATGACGAACTGTCGGTTAAGGCTTCTTGAAAAAAAAGTGACGGGATATTGAATCTATCACCAAAACCATGTCGCTATTTTTCGGTCAGGCGGTTAATGGTTCGAGTGATGTCCTGCCGCAACTCATTGTCTGAAGACAGAATAGCCTGTAAGCCTTTCACAATGTCTTTTCTACGATAACTCGTATCGTACCATCCAAGTGTCTGGATAGCGGCAAGGCGTAGAGCCTTGTCAGACTTTTCGTCAGCAGCAATTCGCACGAATGCATCTATTACCTGTGGCATCGGATGATTTCTATAGGCCAATATCGAACTACAACGGCTGTTTATCTTCACACTGTCGTTGGCTATATACCGCAAATCCTCAACCCAACGACGCTTATCGCCATTGATGACACGGCGGAACTTCGTTATCATTGTGTCACTGTAAACCTGGCAACCATTGAGTTGACGTTCCATTTCTTTATTCAACGCATCACTGTCAAATGATCTTGATCCATTTAGCAGGCGAAAACCGAGGCGATTCTCATGGCCACGCTGTATCATGGCTTTAACGAACGAAGGGATATACTTGGGGGAAGCATTCCTTTCTACCATTTCGCTACCCAAACGGCGAATTAGCTCATAACTGTCATCCAAAGAAGACTGTAGCACAGACACGGCCTGGTCTGGATAATAGAGTCCGAGCAATTTAACAGCCTCCATACGTACTACGAAATAATCTGAGTTGTGATACGTCTTGCTCAAAATATCCGACATGTCTGGCAAACGATGGGAATAGTAGAGCTGCCGAAGAGCCATGGCCTGTACATCAGGCATTGCATGGTTCAGTTTCCCACGCCAAAACTTATTATCGCCATGATGAAGGGCTAGCGCCTGATTGATGTCGAACCCTATCCGGGTATTGTTTTGGAAATGGAATGTGGGGTCGCCTATCAAATGGCTTTCCAAATAACCGGTCATACGGTTGAACTGGCCGATTCGCATACCTGCAGCCAACAATCCAACAAACTCATCGGGCCATTTGTCCTGTAGCGCATTCACAGTACCACCAATGGTGGCTATCGTCTTGCCTTTTGCAAAGATATAGGCACCGGCAATATTGTCTTTCTCGTAGAAAGAACCATTGTAACATGCATCAAAGAGAATAAACCGAGCATTGGGTTTCAACGGATGGATGTCATAGGTATGAATGTCCATCATTTCATTATTAATCGAATCTTTTTTCTGCAATGCCTCATCAAAGGCACTCTCGCACCAGCTCCGCGGTACATCATATTCTTTGGCGTATTCATCAATGGCCTGCTCACGGCCCACTTTCTTGGCTTTTGCCGGAATTTTGCTGCGCAGGAACACCTTGATGTTCTCGATACTCGGAGAAATATTTGAGACATTGGGATATCCATTGAGATACTGTGTGTCGGGCGCTCCATGATGATGGAACAGCAACACATCGAGTTGGCTATCCAACACCTCGTTCAAATAGATTTTCTTGGCAGGATACATCGTATCAAAGTCCATGAACTTTACTGTATTGCCTGGACGGAACAATTGTGGCATCTGCTCACGCAAAGCCAATTGTTCACCAGCCCATGCCACACGGTCTTCTGAATTATACCCATGACCTCGGGCCATCGTCATCCGGTCGAGCACATTGCCGCTGTTATTCCTTTTTTCCTCGACCACCTTGTTCAAGTAGTCGCGCAAAAGTTGGTACTTGTCCACTCCATCTAATTCCAAGGGTTTGATTCGTCCCGAATAAATGTCGGGCGAAAGATAGTGTTTAGAGTCTGGGCGAAGCGAATAGTAATAATAAAGCGGAAGGTCGCTGTCCTGTTTGATGAAATCGAACTTCAAAGAAAAGTCGTCATAGAAGCGGTCGCTGGCAACACTCGATTCTTTCCAGTCGCGTTTCTGGTTCATCTTAAAAGCCGATGTGAGATATTGGGCATCGCGAATCATAGGAATGGGTATATCACCTACAAACACACATCCTTCCAATGGAGCCTTGCGATCAGCATGATGTTCCACCAACAACTTCTTAATGGCATCTGGCGAAGACCAATTGTCAATAAACAACCATGTTCCCAAGCCATCATGCTCGATGCTCTTTTTATATTCGTCCACCGCATCGCGGGCTTTTTCATAACTGATCTTGTCTATGACAATTGCAAATGTTGTTGGTGTTTTCACACCCGGTTTGACGATTTCTTGTGCTGACAGTGTGCTAATAGCTGTCGACAGAAAAAATGAAATTAATAGTTTTCTCATAGTAGTTTTAGTTATTTCAATCTGTTGATGGTCTGAATCAATTCTAAACGCAGAGCCTCTGGATGCTGGTTGTTTTGCAGCAGCTGACGACAACCTCGAATAATGTCAGAGCGACGATAGGAATGGTTGAACCATCCCAGTGCTTCGGCCATAATGACTCGGAGCGAATCGGGATTTCCTTCATCGCCCACAAACTGAAGATAACTGTCGATGCCTCCTGTATGCGGATAGTTCCGTAACAGACGGATAGCCATCATACGGTCTTTCTCCTTGGCGTTCTTGTCAAAGATAATCTGTTCCTGCTTTTTCTTTTGTGCGAATTGTTGGCGAATTGCCTCCACAGCACGACTGTGTTCGGTGGAAGCATTCATTCTGCAAGCTGTTTCAAAATACTTATCCAGCGCATTGAGCAGAATATCCTCTTCAAACAAGAAAATCGAACTGTTTAATGCATATTGGCACCTTACAAGTTCTTCATCGCCTTGTAACACATCAATAACATCGGACACCAAACTTGGGTCGGCAATACGTCCAGCGAAATCAGCACAACTACGGGCTATGCGCTCATAAGGATCGTGTAACCCGATACGTACGGCCTCGGTAAAGTCGGCATTGGAATAACGGCTGAGCATTTTCAAGCATTCCATACGCACCGTATTAAATCTGCTCTCCTTGAACTTCGCAAGGAAGAACTCCGATGACTTGCGAAGGGTATCCAAGTCGGCAAGCTTACGTAACGAAAGACATTGAATGTCTGCATAAGGACTTTGCAATTGTTGATGCCAGAAAGTGGCATCATTAGCACGTAACACTTCGTCCTTTATCAGGGTGTTATTGAGCATTGGAGCAAAGTGCACTGTTGGATCACCTATCAGATGGCCTTCCAGAGTTGCAACCTGACGGTTATATTGCCCCACTCTGAGACCATGCGACAGCAAGCCGACCATCTCTATTGTCCAACGATCTTGCAACACGTTTCGGGTGTTTCCTTGACACACTAAAGTCTGACCAGGATTGAAGATATAATGACCTGCAATGTAGTCGGGGTCATGGAATGAGCCATTATAACAAGCATCGAACATCACCATGGTGGCATTTGTAGTGCGCCCCTTCAAATCGGCAGTGCTGATATAGACATCTGCATCCTCCACTGAGTCTTTTTCCCAAAAAGCAGGGTTTTTGTAATCCTTGAAAAAGGCAGGTGTCAGATGATATTTCTTTTGAATGGCCTGCAACAAGGAATCTTCATCAAGTCCTTTACGCTCCACATGACGGCGTACAGCACTATAAAGTTCGCTACGCATCAGTTGATAACGGTCTTCTGCACTGTTCCCTTGCCGATGTTCATTCACCAGCTGTTGTGTCGGGGCTCCGTGCTCATGGAACATGAAAAGGTCGAGGTCGCTGCGTAACAGTTCGCTAAACATCTTGTATTTCATCGGCTGATTCATGCGGAAGTTCCAGTGTTTGAAACTTGTCCCGCTGTTGAATGCCAAAGGAAAATTCTCACGATAAGCTTTCTCTTCATCCATGTAAACCATCAGACAATCGTAGTTGTAGGAACCGCCGTTGTACGTTACAACTTGGTCAAGCCGATTGCCTTTCATTGCAAACTTGGCATGGGCAGCCTTCTCAAGGAAATTGGAAATAGCCTGATACTTGTCTCCGCCAATACCTTCTGTATGTCGAATGCGTGCCGAATAGAAGTTCGGATTGAGCGTTTGAGGACTGTCTTCTGTAAGCTGATAATAGAACAACGCCTTGTCTTCTGGATCCTGCTGCATGAAACGGAACTTAAGATGAAGGTCGTCGTAGAACCGGTCGCTCGGAACACTTGATTCACGCAGACCAAACGTCTCCTCGTTCATCTTGAAGGCCGTTGTCATGTGCTGAGCATTGCGAATCATGGCAATGGGAACATCTCCCACAAGTACAATACCCTCAAGCATAGGCTTAGAGCAGTATAGCTGCTCAACATATTGTCGTACATGCATTGGGTCGCGCCATTCGCCATGAACAATATAAGCAGACAAGCCATCATACTCCACTGCATCGCGATATTTCAGAACCGCATCTTTGCATTTT
This sequence comes from uncultured Prevotellaceae bacterium, assembly GCA_902783165.1. Lineage (GTDB taxonomy): Bacteria > Bacteroidota > Bacteroidia > Bacteroidales > Bacteroidaceae > Prevotella. The sequence continues at coordinate 20,237 of CACZPU010000104.1, read as the reverse complement.
ACGTATGTGGCTTCATCGATAATGATAGCAAAAGCTGTAGGATTCTGCAAAACGGGTTGCTCAATGACAGGCTCCACTATCCCTTTTTCCTTCTTCACGCGATTTGCGAACGTTATCAATGGCAACATCGCAAACAACAACATGAGGTAGATTCTTATTCTTCTCATTACAATTACTTTATTAAACGATAATAAGTACGGGCAGCATCGCTCTTCACTATATCGGAGACTCTGTCGTCGTTCATCAACAGCTGGCATGCATTGACAATTTGCTGGCGATTGATGGAATGGCGGAACCAAGCTAACGCCTGTAACATGGCCACTCTGATTTCGTCACTCTCCGAGGGGTCGAGCAATATTTTGACATATTGTGGTACGGTAGGATGAACGTTCGAGTTCTTCAGCGAGTTAATCATCGACATTCTGTACCCCGGTTTGGCAGAAGAATCAAGAATAGTCTCATTAATGCTCTTGACCATTTCGTTTTCTTTCAGCAAGGTCTTGGAGATTGCATCTTTATCTTGCACATACGACTGTATCAGAACTTTGTCCAAGGCTTTCTGTAGTTGGGCATTGTCAAACACACGCATGGTCATTGCTATATCAAAGCGCTCACGCTCTGAGAAAAAGTTCTCTGCATATTCTTTCACCATCAAGGGGAGATACTCATTGCGTCCCACATCACCCATCCAATTCACTGTGGAACGACGGATGAATTCATAAGGGTCGTTGATTGACTTGTTGAGCAAATCATCAAAATTCTTGTCTCCAATTTTCTCCAACAGCGAGATGGCAGTGTAACGCACCATCCAAGATGAAGAATTGAGATATTTTTCCTTCAACAGATTGCTCACATTGGCATATCCATGATGATAGAGCAGATACATGGCCATGTTCTGAATATCAACATATTTTGAATCCAGATAGCCCAAGACACGTTGTTCGTCGTACGAGGCACTCAGCATGGACGATGCATCCACTGCACTGTCAAACGAAGTGAAACGCAGAGTGGGATCTCCGATGACATGACTCTCAAGAATATTGGTGAGCTGCGCCCATTGCCCTACTCTGGCACCCATGCCGAGAAGTCCCAGCATGTCGTTTGCCATTTTGTCTTGCAGTACATTGACGCTGTTGGCAAAGGCAACAACCGTCTTTCCTTGGCTGAAAATATAGCGGCCAGCTATATAATCGTCTTCACGATAGTCGCCGTTGTAGCAAGCATCAAAGATTACCATCCTTGCATTGGGTTCCATGGCCGTGACATCAGTCAGCACGATGCCTGTCTTCAAATCCATCAAAGAGTCGTTCTCAATCTGCTTCGGGTCGTTGTAGTCACAAAACCAAGTGGAATCCATACCCAGTTTCTCTTGGCGCTCGTAAAACTCTTTCACCTTTTCAGGAGTCTTTCCCCATCGGCGGAGATTTGAACGCCCGTCCAATTTCACTTTATCAATATGCTCTGCAAGACTAGTTGTAACCGGTGATGATGAGATGTACTGGCGGTCAGGAGTGCCATGCTCATGGAAAATGGCCAAATCAATTTCGTCGCGTTTCATCATGTTCATTACCCAGTTCTTGGGATAGTCAAACATATTGTACCTCATGAAGCGTGCACGCCCATTACCATCAAAGACTCCAGGGAACTGCTCACGCAGAGTGAATGCCTCTGCAGTCCAAGCAGTCAAAGAGTTTGAATAAGAACCTTCACCGGTGTATGAGAAGAAGTGGTCGAGAGGATTGCCCGAGCGATGCTCAGCAATAGCCTTGAGTAGATAGTCGCTTATTTGCTTATACTCGTCCTTCCCGCTCTTCACGGGTTTGATTCTTGCTGAATAGATATCGCAATGGATTTGTTGCGGCGACTCGATGGCCAAATCATAATAGAAGTAATTTCTGTGAACAGAGTCTTGTTTCAGGTAGTCGAACTTTAAAGAGAAATCGTCATAGAAACGGTCGCTCGGCACACTCGACTCAACCCATGGAAACTTCTTCTCGTCCATTTTGAATGCCGAGGTAAAATGCTGTGCTTTCCGAATCATGGCTATGGGAATATTACCCACAAAGACAACGCCTTCAAGATGGTTCTTGTCATAAAGTCGACTGATTACTGCCTTCACCTCTTCCGGTCGTTTCCAATCCTTATAGACAATAAAAGCTGGCAACTGTTCTTCGGCCAGCACCTGCTGATAGGCTGTCAGTTCAGCCTTACAATGCTTCCATGTCTTCGTATCGGTAATGATGGCAAACGAACGAGATGCTTGTTTAACAGAAGGCTTTACATATTTCTGTGCACTAAGCGAAAAGCAGAAGAGTACAGCAATAGTTAATAATACATTTTTTTTCATGTTCGCCTTTCATAATAACAAACGGGCGACGACTAGGCATGGAACAAAACCCTCGCCACTGTCGTCACCCGCATCTTATTCAATTAGAAGTTGAATCCGAGTGTGCAAGAAGCATAGCTACGCTTGTCGAAGGCGTCGGCTTTCGACTTGTGATAATCGAAGGCGGCCTTTAAGAAAACGTTCAGCTTCTGGTTTTCCTTCAGTTGCTGTGAGTAAGTTAAAGAACCTCCCACATGCCAGCCATCACTGGTGAGATAAGCTTCATCGGCAGCCTCCATGGCAATGGTAGGATAGTCTTGATGGGTGCCATGATACTCGTATTTTCCGTCATTGGCATTACGCAAGCCACCATTTACATCTACCAGTAAGCGGTTGTTCAATTTATCGCCCACCTTGAAGTTCTTCTTGGCTTCAAGGTCGATGAACAAATTCTTCGAGTCTTTGGTAGACTTTGGCAGGATATACTCATCATCGGAACTCACATAATTGAGGGAAGCATCTACACGCCAGTCATATTCTTCACCACGGTTGCCCATAATTCCATAGTGGGCATGAATTGTGTTTGTTGAATAAGTAGAGCGAATGCTGTGATTCAAGTCTACCCATGACGGATGATTACTTGAATTGTCACGCTGGTTCAAGTACTGTATACCGTCAATATCACGTTTCTGCCAACCACCATCAAAAATATGAGTAAGGGCATCACCCTCGTAACGCAGTTCAGCGTTGACTGCCAACACCTTATCGTTGATAGCACCCAGTTTGCGAGGCACGGAGAACGAGTTGTTCACATTCTCCACATGCTTTGAATAGCTTCCTTCAATAAGCAGTTTCCACTGGTCAACATTCAGATTGTATTCCAAGCTGCCACCCCAGCGGTGACCATAATAGTTCAAGACATATCCGCTTCCGATACCATGGCTTGCCATGCCTAAGCCGTAGAGCGTATAGTAATCTTGGTCGTAATAGATGTTTACATTATCCTCACGCGGGTCTTCTTTTGTATTGGTATACTCTATGGCCAAACCTAATCGGTGCTGGTCGTTGATTGCATACGTTACGGCCGGAATAAGTTCCAGTTTATAGCATCGTGTGTCTGTACGCACATCGCGCTGTTTGGCCGAGAGCGACGACTCATAGGTTCCCTCCATTCCAAAAGCCACATGATTCCAAAGAAGTGGAGTTGCTGCACGAAATTTCAGATGATAAAACTGATTGCGCCAATTGCTCAGGTTTGTGTCGACCACATAATAAGGCATGCCACGGAACGGATCAGCGATTGATGCATTATATCCAGCATCGGTAAGATTTTGATGCTTAAAAGAGAACTCACCCCAAACAAAGGCATTGCCCAGATCGACAAAACCTTCGCTGCTTATGTTGAGTGTTTTGTCTTTCTCGCCTTGCTGTGGACGCTTGAAGTTTCCGCTAACAATATCATATCCTACATTCACATTAGAGTAGGTTCGGGTTTCGTCAAAAGCAGTTCCTGCAGCATTCTTGGAGTGAAACCACAGCTGTTTCTCCTTCAGGACTTCCTGTGCTGCTGGAGAATTGTTCTGTGCAACAGCCGGGGCAGATATGATCATCAGTGCCGCAACGGCAGTCGATTTATAGATGCTGTATATCTTCATAATCTTTTGTCTTTTCATTTCTAAACATTATTAATATGTGACGTTCCATGAGGGTACGCCCGTGCCATAACGGTGAATCACTGGCACCACACGCTGTTCAAAATCATCCGTCGAGTTGTTGGTATCCTGGAAGATAATGGCACCATTCTCACGGCGGATGGTATCGCCACTCTCCGTCAAGCTAACCTTACGGGCAACACCCAGTCCGCAGTAGGTTTCACCAACCCATGTCATGCCGGCATCAAGCACTGCAGGCACACGTTTGGCAGCAGCCATACTCTCGTTGTCGATACATTCTACAGCATCAAGCACATATTTGATAGGAATCTTGGCATAGAATGTATTGCTGGATGGTTTATTAAGGTCGATGGTTTTCATGTTGGCATCATCCACTGGGTCCCATGTGTCACCTGCAGGAACGCGGAATATCACATATGCACCACCAAAAACTGAAGTAAGATATTGTGGAACGGTTCCTTTCTCTGCCTTTCCGTTATAGAAACAATGAATCATGTCGATGGCCGGTTGGTCAGGGAATTTGGGATTGTCCATATTGAACTCAAATTCTGAATGACTTAGGTCAACTGGTGAGTTGGGATTATAGATATCCAATTTGTGATTAGCGGCAAACTGAGAAATGACAGCACTCTCGCCAGGCAGAAGCGGATAGTCGTGCCCTGTACCAGGAAACTTCCATACGCGCTCTGCATAAGCATAATTGTTTCCATCAGAATCTGGCCACTTCGGCAATGTCTTCGTCGATTTTCCCGGAGTAAGGTTGGCAAAGTAGCAACCATCAAGATACTGTACCTCGCCTGAATTGTTATACACCTCGTAGAACTGGTCACGGAAATAGAAATTCTTGATTCCGGCATAATAGATTTCCTTGAACACCAACGGACTAACTTTCAGTCCCTGCATGGTGATGCTCAGTTTGGTTTCACCAGCATAAAGAGGCTTGTTTACGTAATTGCCGTTAATGAAGTATTCACTGCCTTCAGTGTCAAGTGCTGTACCTGATACGGCAACAGTATATATTCCAGGCACTACTCCATCGAGGCTGACATCTCTGCCATCGAACTTCTTTTCGTAGTGCAGGCCGTCGTCATAGTTGTCGAGCTTCAGAAGCAGATCTTTGGTTTCCATCAGATTATCCACTTGAATATCCAGATTGACGGTCACCGCAAGCGCCTCCACTTTCTCGGCATCGTTTGCCTCGTTAAATTGGTTGCAAGCTGTAAGCGTAAAAGCTGTAGCCAGCAGCGGTAATATATATTTTTTCATTGTCTTCATAGCTTATACTAAATTTTAACACCTAATTCTACACCGAAATAGTGACGATTGTTTAGATCCGTTTTATAACTGCCGGGAGAGCGTTTGTATTCCTGGCGAGGATACATGCGGAACATATTGTTTGCAAAAAACGAAACACGTAGGAGGTCGCCGATTTCCTTGGTGAGATTGATATTGAAACAGAAGAAAGGATTCCAGCTCTCCTTGATTTCTACACTCTTGCTTACATTTCTCAACAGATAACCCAGCCCAGCCTCTTTAAACTGTTCTTCGTTTTTATACTGCCCGTTGAACATGTGGGGCTTTCCATCCTCAAGCGACATATAGCCAACAGGAAGGTCGTAGTTTAAATAATCTACCCAGTCGGACATGTTCCACACAGCCTGTCCGGTAAGAGTAACCACAAAACCAATGCTAGGAATGTTATGGATGGCACGCAAGGTAGTTACAAACTGCCGCTCATGGCTTTCAAATCCATGTTTGTCGTAAATGGCAATGTCTTTGCGGACATCTGCCGCTGTACCACTGTTGTCATAGAACGAGTAAGAATCGCTATAGTTTACCGACTCCATCCATGAACCGCTCAACTGGAAGGCTGTGCGAATAGCCTCAATACGCGGAATGTTCATTTCAAACTCTATTCCCTTTGTTTTCACGAACAAGTTATTGTTCGGTGATGAATAAGCGGAGAGAACCGGGTACGAACCGGTCAGTTCAAGCGAACCGTCAGCATTGCGGTCGTATGTATCCCATACAAACTTCTTGTAAGTGTCGAAAGAACGGCCCAAGTTATATCCATCTTTTACATTCTCAATGAATCCTGTCACAGCCAAGTCAACCTTTCCTATATGTAAGTCAAAACCTAATTCCGATTTGTAATTCTTGGCAATCTTCAGGTCTGGGTTATCGGCATTGTAAACCTTTGTCGTGGTTATCAGCTGACGCTCCGACTCAGGAAGGTTCTCGTTGGCAACCTCATTGATATGGATGTATTCAAAATAGGCTGGTTCTGGATAGAGATAGAGCAGCGTTGGCATCTTGGCAGTGACGCCATAGCCGCCACGGATGGTCAGCACCTCTGGGATAATCTCAAAAGAGGCATTGATTCGCGGTGATACTACTCCACCTGCCACAGAAACATTGTCATAGCGCAATCCAGCCACAATGTTCAGTGCTCTGCTGCCTATCTGCCAGTTGAAGCCTTCCTCTGCAAAAGCTCCGAAATGCTTGATATAAGGTATGTCACTATATGCACGAGGACGGAAGGTAGAGTTGGAATAACTCAAGTTGCGGAAAGGAGGTGTAGTCGGTGCGAATGTCTTACCATCGCCTTCGTTACCGTCCGCCTTGAAGTCAACACCAAGCAAGATACGGTTATTCACATGATTGAACTGCTTGAAGAAGTTGGCCGTGAGCTTTCCAAAAAGATTCACCTCGCGACTGTCGATATGATAAACACCTAGATAGGTCGACGGCAAGTAATAGGCATAATTTCGCTGGTCGGCAGCGCCAAACTTGGTAATTTCTTTTCCTGTGGCGTCTGTCACATGGCTGCCCACGTGGTTACTCAGTGTAGCTCCGTCGGTTGTGGTCATTGAATAGGAGGCGTTGGCCGAAGTGTACAACTCCTGATAGAGTGCACGTTTCGATGTGTAACTTCCCGAGAGTACATATCGAATGTTATCGAGCCATCCTTTCTTGATGCTCCACACACCATTGGTATTCAAAGTGAATCCCACATCCTCACTGCGATGGCGGCGCATATCAATGTCATCGTCGGGATTCTGCTCATTCTCATCTTTGCCATAAAAAAAGTCGAGCGAAGTATTGGTACGCAGCTGATTAGAGAACAACGAATTGCTATACAGCAACTTGCCGGCAGCACGTTGGTAGTGGTCGTAGCTCTCTATGGGTTTATTGGTGTTGTGAGCGTAATCAAAGCTCATGTTCAGTGCACCGCTCTTCTTACCCAACTGCAATCCCGTGCTCACCGAGCCCTGATATACGTTGGGGTTGGCCTTGGCCTTGATGCGCAGCGGTTCCCTACCGGCTTTCGAATGGATAATCACCGCACCCGAGGTAAGGTCGCCATATTCAACCGAAGGAATACCACGGATAATCTCTACATTTTCGATATTTTCTGTTGAAATGCTGCGTACGTCGAAACCTGACGACGGACTAGCACCACCAGCTATGGCTCCCGTGGCACCAGCAAGCGTAGGTGTCATGGCCGAGAGGTTGGCATTGTTAGAGATGGGTGCGCCATCGCGAATAATAGCAGTACCAAGAGCGTTCAGACTCGAACCTTCACCTTCGTATATCTGTCTGATATTAAGCGTCTTTGCATTGGTCAAGTTTTGGTTCTCCATAAGGTTTCCAGGCATTAGAGCCAACAAGTCGCTCAGATTAGTGGCCTGTAAGTGTTCCATTGCCGCCCGAGAAATATTGCTCGAAGTGGACTGGCCTGCTGCATTATGCTTGGCTGTCACCATTATTTCCTGCAAACGGAAGTCTTCGTTTTTCAGCACAAAATCAAAACGCTGTTCGCCACGTAGATTAACAATGGTATCCACGATATGCTTGCCTACATACTGTACACGAATCTTCACCTTGCCAACAGGGACATTGTTCAAAGAGTACTTACCGCCATTGCTGGTGGTTGTTCCCATTCCAAAATCGGGGAAAGAGACCGTTGCGAAGTCCAACGGAACTTGTTTCTTCCCATCTGCTTCATAAACAGTACCATAGATTCTTGTCTTGCTTTGCGCTTGAATGGTGTGAGGCAAGAAAATGCCTCCCATCAGCACGAACAAGAAAATCAGAATCGGGTTACAATCATCTTTCTTCTTTACCATATAATAAATCATTAAAATTAAATAATACTAATCTCTACTTATTCTTACTTATCTTACAATGACTTTGTCTTTCATTCAAACAATAATACATTATCCATTGCAAAGATAACATTTTTTTATAAATCAAACAATATTATTATCATTTTTTTATTATTAAACCTTTAAATATACCTAATTATTATGATACTACTTGTCTCGTTTTTCATCATTTAAGTTGTACAGACACCATTCCAAGCCTCCTTTCTCCTCTTCAAATCAAAACATAATGAAAAGTTTATCGTTTGTCTAAAAAAAAGAATAGTTATTGTTTGAAAGGAGAATTATTTGTATCTTTGCACCACTAAGAGAAATGGAAGGTGCTAGAAAAATAAGACAACTGTTCGAAGAGGCCATCAAACGATACTGCCTCATCGACAACGGCGACAACATACTCGTTGGACTCTCTGGCGGAAAAGACTCGCTCGCACTGCTTGAGATGCTTGCCTATCGTGCACGTATTCACGTACCAAAATTTCATGTGGAGGCAGCCTTCGTGCGAATGACAAACATCCCCTATCAAAATGACGAGGACTATCTGCATCACTTCGCCAATCGGTTAAGCATCCCGCTTCACATCGCCGAAACATCTTTCGACGAGTCAACCGACAAGCGGCACACCCACTGCTTCCTGTGTTCGTGGAACAGACGCAAAAAACTGTTCCAACTTGCCCAACAGCTCGGATGCAACAAAATAGCACTTGGACACAACAAAGATGACATCATGCAGACAACATTGATGAACCTCACCTTCCAAGGGCAGTTCACTACCATGCGCCCCATCATGCAGATGAACAAATTCCCCGTCTCCATCATCCGTCCGCTCTGTCTCATTCGCGAACGGCTCCTCGAACAATACGCCGAAGAACAAGGCTACCCCAAGCAGGTCAGAAACTGTCCTTACGAAGATGACTCGCAACGGTACCGAATGAAAGACATCATCAGACAATTGGAGGCAATGAACCCCGAGTTCGAATACTCGCTCTTCCGTGCCGCCATGAAAGAAGAACAATCATCATCATCCTAGATATGAAAGGAAACAATCATCCGCATAGCTACACCTTCGGCAAGAACTGAAAGCGTACGCTCATCTTCCAAATACCATGATGCAAAAATGGCAATGTTGAGTGACTAGAAGAAATCTCCATGGCACTGCTTCAAATATGTATTTCAAACAAAAAAGCAATAGCTTCATTTTCTTCGTCACAGAATTGACACTCCTTTCGTGTATGCGCTCAGTTCACCAGAAACAATTATTTCATTTGGATATCTCATTAATATTTTTTTTCATTCCCAGCCCCATTCGAATAATCGCACAGAAATTTGGAATGTCGCATGTTTATTCGTACCTTTGCAACTGAAAAGAAGATAAAAGTGTTTTATTATACGTTTTTTTAATTAATATGAAGAAATTCATAATTCTGTTAGCAGCCACACTTCTTTTCGGAGCCTGTGAAAACGATGACAACGATGCCTACAACAATCCCGATATTACGAAAAAAGCCGAACGCACCGTGCTCATCTATATGGCTGCAAACAACAATCTCTCGAAACTTGCGGCACTTGATTTAAAAGAAATGAAAGAAGGCTCCAAGAAGCTTGACGAACAGCAAAACCTTATTGTCTATGTAGATTTGCCCAACCCGATGTCATCCTACATTGCCCGCATCAAGGATGGTGAACTGGTTGACTCCACTTTTATGGAGGAAAGCATCTCTAGCGATCCTACCATGCTGGAAAGGATGCTCCGCTACACACGTGAGAAATATCCCGCCCAGAGCTACGGCCTCGCTTTATGGGGCCATGCCAATGGCTGGATTGTCTGGAACGACTCTGTCGCCTATGCAAAATCCAGAGCCTACGGACTTGATGAAGAGCAAAACAAGAACTACTGGATGAACATCCCGTCAATGGCGCGCGCCATTGCCAACGGCATGAACGGCGACCACCTGCACTTCATATTTGCCGACTGCTGCAACTTCGCTTGTATCGAATCGGCATATGAGCTGCGTAACGTGACAGACTACTTGATTGGTTCTCCAGCAGAGATCCCCGAAGAAGGTGCTCCCTATCAACTCACTATCCCTACCTTGTTCAATACCAGTGAGACATTCTATGAGACGATTATTAATACGTATTACGATTTTTACATCGAAGATATCAAGAATCGCCCTTCATTTTACTACAATTGGATTCCTGGCGACTTAGAGGGCTTTAGCGTGCCCCTTGCCGTTATCAAGAGTGACGAACTCGACAATCTCGCTCTGGCCACAGCCCACTTGCTCAGCACCATTCACGACAAACTCGCACCCAACGGCTCTTTCAATTGCGATGGCGCACTGATGTATGGCTGTTTGGAAGCCAACAAGTTTGCCTACGACATCTATCACACCCTTAGCTTGAACACGGCAGAAAGTGACTTCAACAACTGGAAGCTTGTCTTTATGAGGGCTGTTCCATATCGTCGTCATTCACAACAATGGCTGTCTTCATCATTTAAGTTGAGACTCGACATGGACCATTTCAACGTAAAGGCCGACGATTGTGGCGTAGTCAGCATGTTCTTCCCCAACATCAACTACGAGGAGACGGCTCCAAACTGGAATATCGCTATCCGACATTTCCAATGGAACAATGTCATCCGCTGGCAGCAATATGGTTGGTAGCTCCCACTCGACAATCAGTCTAATTACCATGCCTAGATATGCACGAATGACTATGAACCAATTATCAGTTCATAGTCATCACTTTCTTCAGAAAACGTAGTCTATAACGGTTGGCACCAAATCTCAATCGCTATAGCGTACACGACCGTTGGAGAGACGGACGAGGTCGGGCAAATCGTAGTCACGGAGTACACCAGGGAGGACGTTGCAAAGCATATCGTGCTGCATGGGGTTCTCTAAATAAGTGCGCCATGTGCGCAGTGTACGGGTGAGGATTGCCCGTCCTATGCGTTTGTCTAACAGGGCGGTATGAGTGACAACAGGCCCATAGACACCATCGGCAAAGACTTCCACGTGACGTTTCTGTAGTAGGGGTTGCCTCGTACAGAAATCGAGAAGTGTGATGAGATCGATGACGCGCTGCCCCATCAATGGACGACCGATATGCAACGAGGTGGCAGACAGACGATAGTCACGGTTCCAATACTTCAACGGATTTAGGTCGTAGGGGTCGCTGGTTTCACCGATTCCTCTGAGGTCAGCGGCAATGATGATAGTGCCGTCGCTTACGGCATCGCGACTGTCCTGTTCGTGAAGATACCACGACTTACCTTGTTCGCAGAGATGTATCTGAATGATGGATTGCGGGGTGGTGCTATCGGGAATGCGCACGACACAGGGCACAGGCATCTCACCCTCACGATTAATTTGGAAGCGTAACTCAGTAATGTCACGCAGAGCAGACTTCCCGGTAGGAATAATCTCAATAGGTTGCTCAGGCAGGGTGATACCGAGATGGCGACAGAGCGTAGCCTGAATGCCTGCAGCATCTTTTTGCAGGAAGGCACTACGCTGTCCTGCGTAATGCTCCATCCGAGCCAGAGTCATATCTGTAACAGACCGAGCATCAGGATATTCCAGATTCACCTGTCCTCTCTTCGTACAGTTCATATCCTTGCCTTGCCACGGGGCTACATCCACCAATGGTGACTCATCATTTGCCAGCCAACGGCGGAACCAACTGACCATTTCTCGCTGAACATCAAGAGGTGCACCATGACCATCCTCTGCATAGTATTGGCGAACGCGTTCAGGATAACCAAGTGTGGTGTAGACTCGCTGCAAATCATCGAAGCCGCGCAGTGCTCCCCAGTGGTCCACAAAGTCATATTTACCATCGAGGACAAGGAATGGACGAGGTGCGCCCATCAGTGCCATATCGGCAATCTCGATGTGCAGGCTTCCCTCATTAGGAATCTGCTGACAACCATCGGATGGACCTATCAACTCCAAGGTACGCTCACGCGAGGAGAAAAACAAGGCCACACAGGTACACTGTATGCGTTCATCGAGGGCTGCAAGGTAGGCAGCCTGTGTACCTCCACCTGAAAATCCGTAGGCTCCGATTCGTGAAGGGTCGATGTCGCTGCGGGTGAGCAGATAATCGATGGCACGGCTGTTGTCGAAATACTCCTGCGCCGCCAAACTGGAGCCCAACAACAGATAAGGGACATCAATAAGTGTATGCTCAGTGGTCACACCACGGGTGAGTGGAGTGCCTTGTCGGTCATGTAGTTGCAGACGCTCACCCTGTGACAACGGGTCTACCACCATGACGGCAATTCCATTGGCAGCCATTCGATAAGCCAGCATAGAACCATTACCCTTGCCATTGAGTCCATGACCGCACATCTCCACACAGGCAGGTAGGCGCCTGTCAACATTGTCGGGCAAATAGAGGTGGGCAGTGACATAGCGCCCTGGTTCACTCTGAAAGACGATTTTCTCGACGTGGAAACCTTCTCCCTGAACACGTCCTACAATCTGTGCTTTCAAGTCGCCACGTTCCGGCAACTCACCAATGAGTGACTTCATACGTTGGCGGACATCTGTAATATATTGTAGCGCTGTTTTTTTCTTCTTTAAGGCATCAGCCAGTGCACGGTCACGCTCCATCGTCTGCTGGTGCAGGCCACAAATGAGATACTGATGGAAGGCCAGAGGCTGGCGGAAACGTAGCGCGTTGTAGTTCTGTGCAAAAGACTGGCTACATAGCAGTAGGGCGGTAAGGATAACTATAGTCTTTTTCATTGTGTCAGTATTTTAAATTCAATATTTTGTTCGTTGGTCTGTCGGCTCTTTATAATAACCCGATGCAACAAGGCATCGAAGAACCAACCCTCAGCGTCGGCATCAGGCTGAATCTTTTTCAACGGCTGATGATTTTGGAGAACAATGGCTGGCTCGGAATCCCAATAAACCTCTGCGTGGTAGGCATGGCGGGCTGGCTTGAAACCACCCTCTGGACGATGGATTGTCAACGTGCACATTTGGTCCGTCTGTCGACACTCAATGCGTGTAATGGCGTACACGCCTTGCCGGTATAGGTCGGTACGCCCATCATCCTCGTAAAGTTCATACTCGGAATGAGCGGCTGGGAATACCGCCAGTGTGAGTACATCGACAGGCTTCTCGTTCATATACTGCATAGCAGGCTGTTTCGGTATGATGGCGCCCTCGCGGATGAAGATGGGCATCAAGTCAGGAGGCGTTAGGAACGACTTATACTGACGACCCTCTATGCGCTCGCCCGTCCAAAAGTCAATCCACCGGCCACCGGGGAAATAGACGGGACGGCTCAAAGCGCCTTTAATAGTGACAGGGCAAATCATCATCGATGGACCGAACAGGTATTGGTCGCTGATATTGTAGGTCAGCTCGTCACTGGTATAGTCGTAGAGCAGCGGAGTCATCAGAGGTCGGCTGGTGCGGTACATACGGTAGGCATTGCTATAGATATAAGGTATCAACGTATAGCGCAACGAGTCGTACTTCACGAAGATTTGCTTTGCCTCCTCACCGTATGTCCAAGGCTCATGGTAACGCGGGTGGTCCATGCCGAAGAGAAGGGCTACCGGACTGAACATGCCAAACTGGCACCACCGTAGGTAGAGGTCAGTGTCGTAGGGGGAATACTGCTCAAAGCCACCCATGCAGTGGGACCAATTGCCAACACCAGACAATCCGATGTTCAGTCCTGCGCGGATGACGGGTTCGAACCACTGCCACTCGGACCCCCAATCACCAGCCCAAATAAAAGGATAGCGCTGGATGCCGGCATAACCCTCGCGGGTATGGTCGAAGCCACGCATACCATTCAACTTCGCAAAGCGCTCGTAGGGTGCCTTGGCATAGGCAAGGGGAAAGAGGTTGTGCAACTCATCGGCACTGAACGGACCATCGGGTCTGAATCCTTCTTGAAAACCCAAAGCGCTGCCAACATCCGTCTTGACAAACTTAACTCCCATTCTAGCAATGCGCATAGCAGCATTCTGCCACCACCAGTCGACAGCCTTGGGGTCAAAGAAATTGATGATGCCCTTGGAGCGTGCGCCGGGAATGGTAACACCAGCCTCTATAGCATCATCAAGCAAGGTGTTGTGCAAACCGTTATCCATAATGGAACGGATATGTAGACCGAACATGTCGACATGCTGGGAATAGATGGAGTCTATCATGTCTTGCGGCTGTTTAAACGTTGGGCGGAACTCGAAGCAGCAGCCTCCGTTGCCGAATGTGGAATTGAAGTAGCGCCACGTGGAGTCGAGCCACAACAGGTCGAAAGGAATACCCTCACGGCGCATTCGGCGTACCAGGTTGACAGGATAAGTGTCACTGGTCATCTCTTCATATTTCCACGTCCCTCCGCTGTACGAACCCAGATGAAGTCCGTAGGCTGAACGAGGCATCAGCGGACTGACGCCTGTCAGCTGCTGATAGTTATAGATGAGTGATTCAATGGTGGAACCTACAATGATGTAATAGTCAAGGGCACCGGCACTGGCACTATACCTATACCGGTCTTTACGGCTCCAACCCATATCCCAGTCGGTCTGGGCGGCATTGTGGAAGAAGACGGCATACCCCTTCGTGCTGATAAACCAAGGAACCGGACAGTAGTTGGCGCGCAGTATGTCCTTGCCACCGACGGCTGGACGGGGACCACGGCCTAGCTCCACGTTCAGGTGAATCTTGTGCCCTCGCTGGTCCAAGGCATCCATCCGTTCGCCGAAACCGAAGAAATGCTCGTCTGCTTGCAACACACATTCGTTCATCGGTTCTGTGCCCACATCCGCATCAGTCTCTTCATACAATTTTTTCCCTTTGGTGTCCTTCACAATAATGCGCCATGGGTTATCCCTTACTTCTATCTGAAGCGCTGAGGTTCGAACGGTTTTTCCTGAAACTTGGAAATTGACTGGCTCAAAGTCATACTTTACAACCATCCAAGGCTCATCAGCAACAAACTGGCGGGTGTTGCTCTTGGTGACACGAAACATTTGCTCATTGCACATCTGGATGCGCAAATCGCCTTGGGCAGAGGTATAAACTACATCATTGCCTTTGCGCGTTTGGGCGGAAGATAAAGTACAAATGGCAATAGTCAGTAATAGTATTTGTGGTTTTCTCATACAATAAATGAAAGTAGTTTGTTATCTTGTGCAAATATAGACATAAAATGCGAACTATGCAAAAAAAACGAATCTTTTTATTGAAAACATAAAAATGAGTGAGTTTGGTTTGGTTTTTTAAACAAAAAAGAGTATATTTGCAATGAGATAGATAGTATAAATTCGTGTTTCGGTAATTCCTAGCTCTCCATTCCGTATTGATACAATTTACAGAAATGAGCGGGCTTGCAAGATTCGTTTACAAAGCTTAAGATTCGTTGTGAACAGTACACTCCTTGGCACTCTATAGCTGCAGCGTATGAAAGACTCCTCCAACAGCATGCCAACGATGAGGGTTACTTCAAGCAAATCAGAAATGGCTCTTTTGAAGAAGTTTCACACAGGAATAGCATGAAAGCCATCATCAGCGAACAGGAAGCTGTGAATCCGGAATTTGAATAGTCGCTCTTTCACGCGGCACCATTAGAGAATAACCTTAACCAATCTTATAAGATATATGACAAACAATACTAATTTCAATTGGGCAGAAGACATCGACGCTGCCGTAACCGTTTGCGACAAAGAAGGAAAAGTACTCTATATGAACCAACGCTCGCGCAACACGTTCTCTAAAGACGGGTCGTCAATGGTAGGACAGAACTTGATGCCTTGCCACAGCGAACGGTCAAAAGCCATAATCCACGACATGATTGAAAACAACCATTCCCACTGCTACACCATCAGCAAGAACGGACTGCGCAAGCTCATTTTCCAAACTCCTTGGCGCAAAGATGGCAACGTAGAGGGTCTTGTAGAAATTTCCATTGTGTTGCCCGACGAAATGCCACACTACGACAGAGGTTAATGCGAAACAAAAGATATGGTTTTGTCTTGCAAAAGATAAGGTTTTGTCTTGTGAAAGATAAGGTATTGCCCTGCGAAAGATAAGGTTTCGCCCTGTGAAAGATAAGGTTTCGCCCTGTGAAAGATAAGGTTTCGCCCTGTGAAAGATAAGGTTTCGCCCTGTGAAAGATAAGGTTTCGTCAGACAACCTAGAACATCCCCGTTATTCTCACTAAAAGAATTAAAAAACAGAAAAAACCCACACTGAAACGTATTTATCTGTAAATCAGAGTTGTACAATAAATTATCCCACACTTGAATGCACACCAAAACCCTCACTTGAACGCGTTTTTCGTGTGAAGATAAATGGCAATTATTGACTATATTGTCAAATTAAAAGAAAAAGCGAGATTATCAAGCTGATTGTGCGGGCAAACAACCGTTAAATACACGGCAAAAAAAATGTCGTGCATTTTTATTTCGAACTAAAAAAACCTGGTTATCAATGCTTTACATGCGAACGAAATGTTAAAAAACATACATTCGTACACAAATCACCCGAAGATGCACTGAGAAGAAGAAAAGCATCGGTGGTAAGTATCTTCAATTCAATTTCAACATCAAACCCAAAAACGCTCATGCCAGTCTTTCTGAATCTACCATCAAAGAACTGCGTTTGGGATTGAAAATCAACAAGAAAAAATCACTCTGAAAATAAATGAAAGTACTGTTTGGCAATCATAAACATGCTATCGGTATGATTGCCAACTTTTTTATAAGTGAAAAAACAACACTCATAAAAAATACCAAGGGGAATAAGGAACAGGAAAGAAAAAAGAGGGAATAAGAACTACACCAGATGTCGCTCAATGGCGGTACGAACAAGCGATGCAGTGTTGTTGCAACCGAGTTTCTGACGTAGGTATTTAGTGTAGCTGTGCACCGTTTCGAAACCCAAATGCAGTTTGTCAGCAATCTGCTTCATGGTTTTCCCTTCCACAATCAGGCGAAGGATTTCCCTTTCGCGCACGGTGAGCATCGGTTCTGACTCGCCGTAGCCCATCATCAAGCCCTGAGACTCCTGACAATAGAACACATCGCCGGAGGCCACCTTACGAATACCCATAATCAGTTCTTCTGCACTGGTGCTTTTCAGGATATACCCAGAAGCGCCTCCCTCCATGGCACGGCGTATAACAGCGGCTTCTGCATAAGTGGTGAGGATGATGATGTTGGTACGTTTGGAGGCTTTCACAAACTGAGGAATGGCATCTATGCCATCGCCATCAGGCATAGCCACATCGAGAAGTAAAATATGTGGTTTAAGTTGAGATGTTTTCTCAACTGCTTCTTGGATGGTTTGAGCATCATCAAGCACCCTAATATCGTCTGCAGCGTCAATTAGTCTTGAGATGCCAGATGCAACCAATTTGTGGTCATCCGCAACGATAACATCAATCATCAAATATGCTTATTACTAATTCCGCTGCAAAAATACATAGTTTCAATGAAAAAATCAATCCCCCAAATGTGGGTTTTTGATATTGTTCCTAACTTCGATATTTATTTCAGTGCCTTTATTAGGTTCTGAATAGCATGTCAGGCTCCCACCGATAGCCTCAACGCGCTCCCTGATATTGCGAAGACCCATTCCATGATCAGTTTCCTCAGAAGGCATTCCTCTACCGTCGTCGCTCACATTCACCACCGTCAACACCTCATCAGCCATCAGCTGCACATGGATGTTATTGGCTCGGGCATTTTTCACCGCGTTGTTCACCAATTCGTAAACAAGGCAATAGATGGTTTCAACGTGTTGACCGCCTATGTATTGTTCTTCGCCAGTGAACGAGAAATCTACGTTTTTCATTGTATTACAATAATCACGAAGGGCTGTTCGCAATCCGTATCGTTGGAGTGAATCGGGTAACAGATGATGAGCCACATTGCGCATCTCGCGAATGGCTTCATCGGTAAGCCGCATGGCTACACGACCAGAATCGGAAGAAGAAGTCTGTTGGGATGCCCCAAAAGCATCGCCCAGGTTCTGCTTCAGGGCTGTTAACGTGCCCCCCAACCTATCATGCAGGTCACGGGCTATACGCACGCGCTCGGTAATCTCGCCATTGAGCTTTGCTTCGACGAGTGCTGTATGTCGCTTCAGGCGGATGCTTCGCCAAAGGAGGAAGAAGGTAATTGCTGTCAGCAACAACACCAGTGCTGCCAGTCCGCCTCCCCACAGTATCCACTGTCGTTCCTTGTTGAGTTGGACAATCTGAGCCTCCTTCTCTTTGGTCTGATAGATTATCTCCATCTGGCCGATTCCAGACTGGTAGTTTTTGTTGGCAAACCGTTCCATCATGGTGCGCACCTTGCCCAAATAGTGGATAGCCTTTTCTTTGTCGCCAAGCTGCACATAAATTTTGGCAAG
Organism: uncultured Prevotellaceae bacterium; assembly: GCA_902783165.1. Classification (GTDB taxonomy): domain Bacteria; phylum Bacteroidota; class Bacteroidia; order Bacteroidales; family Bacteroidaceae; genus Prevotella. Next base: position 1,681 of record CACZPU010000104.1, on the reverse strand, counting down.
CATCTCGAAGCAACCCACATCACTGATGGTAGCTTCGTCCTCGTTCTCATGTACCGACTTCAATCCATATTCCAATGCTTCTTTCCAGCGTCCTTCTCTCATAGCCAACTGAGTGGCAGCAGCATAAACATCGCAACGGTTCTCTGTCATCATCTCGTCATCTATTAAACGGAGAGCCTCTGTGGCATACATTTTGGCCTTTGCCAAATTTTCATGGCCATCCATCATGTAGAAGCGCACCATGGAAGCCAGTATCACAGGATAGTCCTCCGTTTCCTCCTTGCTGTGGGCATGGTAGTATTGGTAGGCAGGCATCAGTGTCTGCTGGGTCTTCTCATAGTTGCCTTCGGCCAAATAGATTTTCACCAAACCTTTGAGTGGCAGTGCCATCATCAGCGAATCGCCACTCTTGGCACCCATTCTGACGGCCTTTTCATATTCCTCGATGGCTTTCGCATTGTTTCCCATCGTGTTGTACAGCTCGCCCAGATTATGATGAAGAATGGTCTGCGACTCAAGCCAACCGTTTTTCTCGAAGATGGGCATTGCTTTCTGGTACCACTCTATAGCCAAAAGATGCTTGTCTTGAAGATTGAAAAGATTGCCGAGAGCTCCATACAGTTGCGACCGGTTGTCATCGATGTCACTCTCCTTGTACCGTTTATCGCCAACCATCGAATCGGTCACCGCGAGAGCCTGCATGAAATAGCGTTCAGCCTCCTGCCACTTTTCCTGTCCATAGTTTTGCAGTCCCAAATTATAGAACACGCTTTCTCGTGCGTTCTTGGCGTCAAGCCGATACGTGAGCGCAAGTGCTTTGTGGCAGTACTCCTCATGTTTGCGGGTGTCTTGGCCCAAGCAACCACGTATCATGTCGAGATAGCAACGCATCAGTTTTTCACCCTGTGGGGGATTTTTGCCTTTCAGCACGTGCTCTATTGAGTCGATATTCACTCCTCTATGGTCGGTGTAGGCTCTTGCTTGTAGTTTGACGAACATAAACACTGTAAAAAAGACAACAATTCGAGTAGTTCTGACAAATGCTTTCATCATTGACGGATTCATTGGTTTGGCTACAAAAATAGTATTTATTCACGACATATCAAAACATTTCAAAGATTTTCACTACCGTCTTATTCCGCATGAACACCTTTTCAAGACTCCAAAATACCCACATTTGGGGGATTGTACATAACAACTATTTGTCTTATCTTTGTCCGCAGTTAAATGAACCTAATAAAGAAAGGATACGACTATGAAGAAAATGATGGCAATCCTTGCGGTTGCATTGATGTGTTCGGTAGATGCCAGTGCACAAGGATTTCTGAAGAAACTGGGCGAGAAAGCCAAGGAGAAAGTGGAAAAAGCATTGGAGAAAAAAGCCGACGATGTGATTGACGGCAAGAAGTCAAAGAAGTCAAGCAACGACAAGTCCGAAGCTGTTGACGATACCACCGATGCAAATGCCCAGAACCAGAAGAGCGACTTCGTTCGTGGTAGCGTGATTCTCTTCGAAGATGACTTCGCCAACGAGCAGATGGGTGAGTTCCCCTCAAAGTGGGATATCAGCGACGGCAGTCTGGAGGTGGCTTCCGTCAACGGCAAGAAGTATGCGCACAGCAATACCTCAGGAACTACTGTTTTCTCCCCTCTGATGCAGAATATGAAGTCTTATCTGCCT
>CACZPU010000103.1 GCA_902783165.1 uncultured Prevotellaceae bacterium | reverse complement strand
CGCGGCCAAGGGAAAGAAATGCCCCGATTTCACCTTCAACGACATGGATGGCAAACAGCACCATATCTCCGAGTTCTTTGGTAAGGTGCTGTACCTCGACTACTGGGCAACATGGTGTCACCCATGCGTTTGGGAGATTCCCTTCTTCGAGAAATTGTATCAGGAGTATAAAAACGATGAACGGATTCAGTTCATCAGTTTCTCGCTCGACGACAATGTAGAGAAATGGAAGGCTAAGGTGAAGAAAGACAACCCCGAATGGGCACAATTCATTCTCACCAAGTCTGACCAGAAATTCCTTCAGGAGAAGATGGGTATTGCGGGCATTCCACGTTTCATCGTGCTTAATGCCGACGGTACCATCGCCGAGGGTGATGCCCTCCGACCAAGTGACAAGAATGCGAAAGCCATGTTGGAAAACGTGCTTGGTGGCAAGAAGATGTAGACATATTGATGAGCACTATAAGATAAATATTCATGTTAATAGCAGAAAATAATTATCAACCAATATGAAAAAACTGTTTATTATCTCATTGCTGTTGCTGCTTTGCACAGCTTCAGGATTCGCCCAGCAACCTTGTAAGGTTCACGGAACGGTAGATGGCTTGGACGATGGAAAGATGGTACGTCTTTCTGTGGCTTGGAGCGACAATGTCCTTGACTCCACCGTTGTGAAGGATGGAAAGTTCGAGTTTGTTGTTCCCATCAACGAATCCACCACCCAATACCCTCTTGTTGCCGCTTATCCGGGAAAGAACGACATCAACCTGCCCATCCAGGTGCAGCTATATGCTGAGCCGGGAGCCGAGTTGAAAGTAATGCTCACGAAAGACCATACGAAGCTTTTCGCCATCGGCTCACCGCTGAACATGATCTATAAGATGATGACCGATAAGTATATGGAGAAGATGCAGAAGATAATCGCTCTGCGTACGGCTGCCGCGGACACGAACCTGAGTGAGGCCGAGCGTGCGGCAAAAGACCAGGAAGCCAATGCCGAGATGCAGAAGATTATAGATTTTGAACAGGAGTTTGCCGAGCAGAACCTCGACAATATCATCGGCATCAACCTCTTTGGTGAGCGCGCCGTGGTCTTCGATAAGAAAGATATTACCCGCATGCTCAGTGAGATTCCATCCAAGTGGGATAACCATCCAGATGTTCTCCAACTGCGCAAGAATCAGGAGATAGAAGCTAAGACTGCCGAGGGCAAGCCCTATATCGACCTAACCATGCCGAATGAGAAAGGGAAGAAGGTGAGTCTGTCGCAGTATATCAAGAAGAACAAGCTCACGCTGGTTGACTTCTGGGCATCATGGTGTGGACCGTGCCGTGCGTCTATCCCTGGTGTAAAGCGTATCTATGAGAAATACAAGAGCAAAGGTTTCGGTGTGGTGGGTGTTTCCCTCGACTCTAAGAAAGAGGCCTGGCTGAAGGCTATCAAGGATCTCGCACTTCCATGGCCGCAGATGAGCGACCTGAAAGGTTGGGATAGTGCAGCTTCTACTGCCTATAACATCAAAGGCATTCCCTTCACACTGCTCGTTACCAAAGATGGAACCATCGTTGGCCGTAATATCTGGGGTGAGGAGAATTTGGAGAAGCGCATCGACGAACTGCTGAAAAAATAGTAATCAGCCTGTTTGTTTTCGGAAATTTTGCTTACCTTTGCAGAAAATCATCTGCAGAAGTAAGCAAAATTTTTTTTATGAAGATTATTCATTTGATAAGCAATAGGGTTTTCTTTGTGGTTGCCATGACTGTTTTATGTTCGTTCATCTATGTGGTGAATGCTGATGCAAAAAAATGGAAAGCCAACGAGGTGATACAAATCATAAACAAAGTAAACAACTACTGGCAAACAAACAATCCTGCAGAGGTAAACGCCTTTTGGGACAACGCTGCCTACCATACAGGAAACATGGAGGTATACAAGCTGTTGCACGACGACTCCATGCTTGAATATACCCGCCAATGGGCGGAGCACAACCAATGGATGGGCGCCACAGAGGAGGAACCGTCCAAGTGGGAGTATAAAACATATGGCGAAGACCAACAACATGTGCTGTTTGGCGATTGGCAGATTTGTTTCCAAACCTATATCGACCTCTATCTCATGGTAGACAAAGGCAACCGAAACAATCAGATGGTGAAGCGAGCCAAGGAGGTAATGACCTTTTTAGCTTACAGTCAGGCTCATGACTATTGGTGGTGGGCGGACGCTTTGTACATGGCGATGCCTGTGATGACCAAGATGTTTGTGCTGACGGGTGATGAACAGTTTCTCCAGAAACTCTACGAGAATGTGCTTTTCACCGATAGTATTATGCTCGACGAGAAGACCGGACTATATTTTCGCGACGGCAAATATGTATATCCAAAGCATCAAACCAACAGCGGTCGAAAAGATTTCTGGGCTCGAGGTGACGGATGGGTGCTGGCAGGATTGGCCAAAGTGCTGCAAGACTTGCCATATGACTATCGCCACCGAAAGTTTTTCGTTGATAAATATGTCAGGTTGGCACGTTCAGTGGCATCGCTTCAACAGAAAAAAGGTTACTGGACACGCTCGATGATGGACGCCCAACAGGCTCCGGGACCAGAAACCAGTGGCACAGCCTTCTTTACCTATGGTATGCTGTGGGGACTGAACAACGGCTTTCTTGATGAGAAAGAATTTGGCCCTGTGGTTGACAAGGCTTGGAATTATTTGGCTCGAAAGGCATTGCAACCAGACGGCAGGATAGGTTATGTACAGCCCATTGGCGAACGGGCCATTCCAGGGCAGAAGGTAGATGCGCAGTCGCAATCAAACTTTGGTGTGGGCGCCTTCCTTCTGGCCAGTTGTGAGTATGTGCGCTACCTTGACCACCAACAAGTGCAAAGAAACAAGAAACGTAAGAAGTACGAAGGTTTCCAGCCTGGGCCGTTTGTTTCTTTTGGTGCCGGTGTGCATTTTTAACAATTCAACTTTTTTGCAGATTCCTTACTTTTTGACATTGTTCTACACCATCTAGACATATCGTCTACATGGCGTAGAACCTTTTTTGACAAAACACCAATTTGATTCGAAAGCTTATATTCTACGTCGGTTTAGCTGATCTTGGCAGCTTTTGAGATTTGCTTTATAACCACCAGCTCTCGTCTGTTTTTTAGCTTAATATTTTGCAAGTAGAGAAATAAATATTAACTTTGTGGCAAAATACAACCCGTCTTTATCGATAGTATGATGAGAAAACAATTGTTTCTTTTGGCATTGATGCTCCCATTCGTAGCTGGAGCACAAACATTTAGTGAGTGGAAAAACATGGCAGTCAATAGTGTGAACACACTGCCCAAACATACAACCTTCTTTGCTTTTGAGAGCGATCAGTTGGCCAAAAGGGGCGACATGAATGGGTCGGCTAGGTTCTTGTCGCTGCATGGAGACTGGACTTTTCATTGGGTGGCCAATGCCGACCAGCGTCCTACAGACTTTTATGCTTTGGATTACAATGATGCGGGGTGGGGCAAGATGCCAGTTCCCGGTATGTGGGAACTTAACGGATATGGCGACCCACTTTATGTGAATATCGGCTTTGCTTGGCGCGGTCATTTCGATAATCCCACAATGGCTGACTATAAGGAGGGCGATTTCAATATTAAGGTGCCTGTAAAAGACAATCATGTTGGCAGTTATCGGAAAACAATAGAACTGCCGGACGACTGGAACGGCAAACAGGTGATAGCCCATTTCGGCAGTGTGACCAGCAATATCTACTTATGGGTGAACGGGAAGTTTGTTGGTTACAGTGAGGATTCGAAGGTGGCTGCCGAGTTTGATATTACAGATTACGTACATGGCGGTAAGAATCTTATTGCTTTCCAGGTGTTCCGTTGGTGCGACGGCTCTTATTGCGAGGACCAAGATTTCTGGCGTTTGAGCGGCGTGGCACGCGATAGCTATCTCTATTGCCGTGAAACTCAAAATCATATTGACGATGTGCGTGTCACACCCGACCTTGTGAACAATTATACTGACGGCACTTTGCAGGTTAATATCAAGGCGAGAGGGCAAGGCAATGTGTTACTCGAACTCTATGATGCTGATGGAAAACTGGTGGCTGCCGATGTGGTAAGCGCATGGGACGAGTCGCTTCCCAAGCAGGGCGGTATGCTCCTGTGCGTGGATAATCCCAAGAAATGGACAGCTGAAACACCTTATCTTTATACGCTCGTAGCAAAACTGGTTTCATCGCCTAAGCCAAAGCGGGTACGTGGTGCTAAGATGCAGCAGACCGACCAAGTTGTGCATGAGGTAATAGCACAAAAAGTAGGATTCCGCAAAGTTGAAATCAAAGGTGGGCAGTTGCTGGTTAACGGCCACCCCATCCTGATTAAGGGTGCCGACCGTCACGAAATGGATCCAGACGGAGGTTATGTGGTTAGCCGTGAACGTATGATTCAGGACATCCGTATCATGAAGCAGTTCAATATCAATGCTGTGCGCACATGCCATTATCCCGACGACCCTGTGTGGTATGACCTTTGTGATGAGTATGGCATTTATCTCTGTGCCGAGGCAAATCAGGAAACACATGGCTATGGCTACCATCCAGAGAAGGCCTTGAGTTTCACACCGCTTTTCGGAAAGCAGATAATGGAGCGCAATCAGCACAATGTGAACACATATTTCAATCATCCGAGTATCATCATGTGGAGTCTTGGCAACGAGACTATTGACGGACCGAATTTTACGGCTGCCTATAAATGGATTAAGTCGCAAGACTTAAGTCGGCCTGTGCATTGGGAGCGTGCAGGTGGAGGTGATAATACCGATATACGCTGCCCGATGTATGCCACTCACGAATGGTGTGAGAAATATGCCGCAGACCCTCATTCTACCAAACCTCTCATACAATGCGAATACAATCACGCCATGGGAAACAGTTCGGGGGGATTCAAAGAGTATTGGGACTTGGTGCGCAAGTATCCTAAGTATCAGGGCGGATTTATTTGGGATTTCGTCGATCAGGCGCTGCATAGACATGTGGGCGATAAATCATCATTGCCAGCATATACTTATGGAGGCGACTACAACGATTACGATGCGTCAGACAACAACTTCAACTGTAACGGGTTGATTTCGCCCGACCGTGTGCCAAATCCACAGATGTACGAGGTAGGCTATTTCTATCAGAACATTTGGGCAGAGGCTGTGAGCCTGCCTTCACCAACCGAACAGCGCACTTTGCCTGCTGTGGTGAGAGTGAAGAATGAGAATTTCTTCCGCGACTTGAGTAATGTGCGCATGGAATGGACTCTGATGGCTGATGGAAAGTGCGTGCAGCAGGGAGCGGTGGACAATCTCGAAATTGCCCCCCAAAAAACCAAAGACTTTACTTTGCCGCTTGAATCGGCCAAGGAAGACTATCTGAATAGTGAATTGATGCTGAACATTGACTTCAAACTGAAAAAGGCAGAACCTCTCATGGAGGCTGGACAGACAGTGGCATATGCGCAACTGCCCATCAGTAAATACTTGATGAATCCTGCGGACAATTATGATCCAAAGGTGAAGTATAAGGTGAGGAACGACAAGAGACAAGGCATTACTACTATTTCTGCAAACGACTTTATCCTTGCTTTCGACCAAAAATCTGGGTTGTTGTGTCGCTATGAGGTGGCAGGAAAGAAAATGCTTGCCGATGGTGGAGTGATGAAACCAAACTTCTGGCGTGCGGTTACCGACAACGACATGGGCGGTGGCATTTATAAGGAATACGAAGTGTGGCGGAATCCAGAAATGGTTCTTACACAATTTGAAGCAAAACCTGGGAAAACGAAACTAGGGGAAAAAGTGGTTCACATCAATGTGTTGTACGACATGCCGCAGGTGGCTGCCACATTGAAAATAGCCTATGTGGTGAATTCGGCTGGTGAACTGGTGGTGCATGCTTCAATGAAAAAGTCGGCCGACAATGCCAAGGAGGTGCCCGATATGTTCCGCTTTGGTTTTATCATGCAGTTGCCTTATCAAATGGACAAGAGCCATTTCTACGGACGCGGACCAATTGAATGCTATGCCGACAGGAAATTGTCGCAGCGAGTAGGTATCTACGACCAGACTGCTGACGAACAATTCTATCCTTATATCCGTCCGCAGGAAACGGGAACCAAGGCCGATATCCGATGGTGGAACCAGACCTATGAGGATGGCTCTGGATTGCACATCACTTGTCGTAACCCCATTTATGTTTCGGCTTTGCACTATAATTTGGAAGACCTTGATGAGGGAGAATCAAAGAAGCAACGTCATGTCCAGGATGTCCAAAAATCAACTTTCACCAACTTGTTTATCGACCGTGAGCATACAGGTGTGGGAGGTGTCAACAGTTGGAGTAAGGATGCGATTGCTTTGCCAAAATATCGTGTGAAATATGGAGACAAACGTTTTGGATTCGTCATCTCGCCATTGCGCAAATAGCATATAATGAGCAGTTTTTGTCTTAAAAATACATAAACGATGGCTATAATTCTTAATTCTTCCTTGATTTTTTGCACGAATGTTGTATCTTTGCACAACATATCGGCCTTCCCGATAAATAGGATGATTGTATAATCATCCCGAATTTTTGTTTTAATCGTATCAAACAGATAATGAAATTAGGAACAATTATAAAGACTTTTGCTGTTTCTGCATTTATGATGTTGTCTGCAATGCCAGCATCAGCGCAGGATCTTTTGGCTCGTCAAGCCCCCGTTGACCGAAAAATGAAAGCCGTGGACACTATGGCTCTTCGCATCTTGGAGCGCGAAGAAGGTAGTGCTGCCATCGCACAGTTGTATGGAGAATGGAATAACAAGTACGCTCACAGAGCCACTTTGCTGCCCGACTCTTTCAAGATAGACCTTCGCCACTTCTGCATGCCAACCACAAGTCGCGTGCTTACAAGTAGTTTCGGTCCGCGTTGGGGGCGTCAACATAAAGGATTGGACATTAAGGTTTATCATGGCGATACCATTCGCGCAGCCTTTGACGGTAAGATTCGTGTTGTGAACTATGAAGCTAACGGATATGGCAACTATGTGGTTATTCGTCATAATAATGGATTGGAAACCATTTATGGTCACATGTCAAAACACTTAGTGGCAGAAAACCAGATTGTAAAAGCCGGAACTCCTGTAGGACTTGGAGGTACTACAGGCCGAAGCACGGGTACCCACTTGCATTTTGAGACTCGCTTGTGTGGCGTGGCGCTCAATCCCGCTCTTTTGTTTGATTTCCGTAATCAGGATGTCACTGGTGACTACTATATGTTCAGAAGCAAGACATATAACCGTGACTCACAGTTGGCCAATCGTACAACAGGCAAACCAAATGCTGGCGAGTTTTCACCCGCTGAGGTTACTGAAATACCACAGGCATCTGTTTCAAAGAATAAGCGTTCAAGTCGTGTCAATCCCAAATACCATAAGGTGTCAAAAGGTGAAACACTTTTCTCTATTGCCAAGAAGCATGGCATGAGTGTGGATCAGCTTTGCAAAGTGAATCGTATTGGAAAGAAAGCGAAGATACGTCCAGGACAAATCTTAAGATATTCATAGAGTTAAGATATTAAAAGTAGATACCCCCAAAAGCATGACTATTGCTTTTGGGGGTATCTTTTATGGTGCTATGCAGAATTTTTCACTAGCACGATAGTGGAGCGCAGTGCGGGGGGGCATGTTGATTGTTTTCCTGTTGGAAGAAAGTTTGAATATGGAAGGACAGGATTATTTGATGGAGCGGAAGACAAACCAGCAGTGCATGACAAAGGTGGTCAGAAGACCGAAGTGTTGGCGCATCACTTTGAATCTTTCTTTTAGCGACTCGCGATGGTGCAACGTGGTTTGTCCTTCTTGCAGATAGTCGGTTAGGATAGCGTTTGCATTGACAATAGGCATCGATTGTTTCTCTGCTTCTTTCATGATCCGTATGCACCAATCGACGTCTGATGAATATCTGTATTGCAGATTGAAACAAGTATCTTGAGCAAGATTCCTTTCAGCATAGAATGATTGGTGGCAGACAAGCATGCCATATTTGAAGGAGCGCCATGTAAGGTTTTTCGGTGGTGACAAGCGCCGATGACAAATAAATGACCCATTGTCGTCAACAATGTCTGTATGTCCATAGATGACTGCTGGCCTCTGAACTTTGGACGCTATGTCTGCAATGTGCTTCAATACGTCGGAATCGTGGAAGCGGTCACCTGCATTGAGAAATACGACATAATCGCCAGTGGCTTGCTTCAGCCCCTTGTTCATGGCATCGTAGATTCCCTCGTCGGGTTCGGATGTAAGTAGGACTTCGTGCCCGTTATTCAAACCATCGGATTTCATTTTGTATGCGTATGCCATCGACAATGTCTTGTCGCCGGAAGCTCCGTCAATTATCAGATGCTCCACATGCGGGTATGTTTGGCTCAGAACACTTTCCATTGTCCTGTTAATAACGTGTTCTGCATTGTAAGTGATGGTTATAACGCTTATTTTAATCATAATTGAATATTCACTTTCATAACTTGAAAAGTTTTTGAGCAAGTGCTTGCTGGTAGATTTCTATATAGCGTAAGGCGACACTCGACTGTGAATAGTTGTTTGCCACTTTATACATGGCATTCTTGCTGAGCATCTCATAGTCGGCCTCTCTTAGCACCCATCCAATTCCTTCTGCCAAATCTTCACTGTTACGCAACTCAGCCACGTATCCATTTTTCTGATGGTCAATCATCTCTGGGATGCCTCCTACATTGAAACCTATACAGGGAACTCCGCAAGCCATAGCTTCCATAATGGTGTTCGGAAGATTTTCAGAAAGAGAGGGGAGTACAAATAGGTCGGCGGCATTATAAATATCGGCCATGCGTTGTTGGTTACTGATGTATCCTAATGGGAAAAATGGGAGTGGGCACTCTTGCTCAAACTCTTCCGAATGGCCGCCGATGACCACCATAGCCAATTGCTCGTGCATTTCCGGATGACGTTCCACCATTATTCTGCAAGCCTCCATTAAGTAATTCATACCTTTGTTGACATTTGTCGCACGTTGAGAGACAAAGAGTATCAGTTTTTTGTCTTCTGGCAGATGCTCTTTCCGACGAACCTCTTGCTTGTTGGTACAATGGAATATTCTGGTGTCAATAGGGTTGGGAATGACCGTCACTTGCTGTTTCTGTAACAATCCGCTCTTTCTGGCTTCTCCAGCCAGCCATTTACTACATGACACGAAGGTAATGCCACTGTTTTCTATCAGTTTGCGTTTCTTCTCCCAAACTCGGGAAGACAGGTCGTTTGATCCACCACCGCCTGGGAGGTATTTACAATATCGACAATGACTTTTGAAGTTGGTACAACCCAAAGTGAGATGGCAAATACCTGTAGCGGGCCATATGTCATGCATGGTCCATACCACAGGCTTTCCTGAAGAAAGAATTTTGCGAATGCTCGTTAGCGAGAGAAAACCTTGGTTAATCCAGTGCAAGTGAATGATATCCGCTTCCTTGAATTCCGGAAGGCTGGTGATATCGGTGCCTAAATTGGCAATGTCTATTTCAAAAAGATGCTTTCTCGAGAAATGCAAAGCCATGAAGATACGCCAACGTTCCCACAAGAAATGCACCTGCTGCAGCCAATTCTGGGGCGTTGACACTACTGAGATGCATTCCGTTTGTTTGTCGCGTACCAGCATTTTGGCCTTTTCGCCATTGTTGTTCAGTGCAGACATAAGGCGATTGGCAGCCACGGCAGCACCACCAGTGTTCTCGCTTGTGTTTACTATAAGTACTCGCATATCGTTGCAAAAGTACAAAAAAAATGCTAATCATCTATGATTGTAATGAATTTTTTTTCATTACATATTACTTTCTCTCCGTAAATATGTATTAAAAAAATACGTTACAACTCACCACGAGCTGCAACGTATCAACTATGTTTAACTAAAAATCCTTTTCTGAGTGAAATGGGAGCCTCACGGTTACCATTGTCATCCGTTTCAACAATCATGAAAACTTACCTTAATCTAATAACTAAAAACCTAAAATCTATTACTACTAACCTAAACAATCTATTAACCTTTTGACATTGCAAAGGTACAACGTTTTTATGTTTGCGCAAACAATTCGGGGGAATTAGATTGAAAAAAGAGCTCTTTCTTGATTTAAATCAAGCGGTGTGTGCGAAAACAATTCATAATTATACATTTTTATATGGTTTATTTGCATAAGTAAATTGGTGGAATAGCTGCGGACTATATCCACCCACGAAATAATATATGTTTTATAATAATAACTTGTACCATATTATATAATCGTTCACATTCGGATAGTGGTACAAATGACAGAGACTAGAAAATGATTAAGAATATCTATACATTGATACATAATGTATTTGAATTGACGATTATAAGCAAATAGCTTTGTGAGAAAGGTGATAAACAGATTACAGTGTATAAAATGAAAAAGCGGCAACTGAATTGTCTCACTTGTCGCTTTTTGTCGGCATCGCTGACGAAATATCGAACATAAAGTTCATTGAAGACTTCGACAAAATCGTGAACTTTATGCTTGCAACAGTACACGCATAGTAAAACCAAAATCGCCATAAGTAGGGGAAAGCCCTCTGCCTATGGGGGTTGGGTTTATGTATCCTCTTCGTTCTTTTTCATTCCTACTAAATGGTAGGGATAAAACAGTTCTTTCAAT
>CACZPU010000102.1 GCA_902783165.1 uncultured Prevotellaceae bacterium | reverse complement strand
GTGAGGGATTCAAACCCCCGATACCCGAAAGGGGTATACCGGATTTCGAGTCCAGCGCGATCGATCACTCTGCCAACCTTCCTTAAATCGGTTGCAAAATTACACAATTTTTCTTGAATGAACAAAGATTTGTATTAAAAAGTGCAAAAAATAAATCTATGATATTAAACTAAAATGTCAAATTTCTATCCTACGTATAGAATCGCGATTATATTAGTAATAACTATTTAAAAACAAAAAAAATGAAAAAATTATTTATAGTATTATTTGCTGCAAGCTTTATAACAGCAGCTTCAGCTCAAGAAAACAAAAATGAAGAAAGACGACAAATGCCAAATTTCGATCGCACCGAAATGATGGTTAAGGAACTTGGTTTAAATGCCGAGCAAACCGAAAAAGTGAAAGCTTTAAACGAAGAGTATAAAGATTTGTTCCGAATGGGCGGACGTCGCGGCTTCGGCAACAGACCAGGTATGGGAAGACGTCCTAATTCTGATGGTAATACAGAGACAACCCCACGTGGAAATCGTCCCGAACGTACAGACAAGAATCAGGAAAGAACCGAGCGTCCTCGCTTTGACCGTGCTGAAATGGAGAAAAGGATGAAGGAACGTAAGGAGAAAATGGATGAATACGATTCAAAATTGAAGAAAATTCTCAACAAAGACCAATTTACCAAGTATGAGTCCGACCGTGAAAAGAGAATGCAAAACAGGGGTAATTTCGGTAGACAAAGAAATTAAGAGAAGATAATAAAGAAAACGCTTTTTGAACATAAAACCATTGTACAAAAAAGAGTGTACAATGGTTTTTTATTCTCCAAAACTAAGCTTGTTAAGTTTCTGTCGAAGCATTTCTGCATTCGATTTTCTAATGCTTAAGACAATCTGACAAGTGTTGTCATACGACTGACTAACCACACGAGGTCCCATTTCCTTCACAATGCGCATCACTTGGTTCATCATCACATATGGAAAACTAAACTCCACCCTTTCTTCAACCTGTTGTGAGACAATGGTAGCATGTTCAATTGCATCAGCAGCTGCTGTTTTATAAGCAATTATCAGTCCGCTTGTACCCAAGTTGATTCCACCATAATACCTTACGACAACTATCAAAATGTTTGTAAGGTCATGACTGTTTATCTGACCAAGAATGGGCTTGCCTGCTGTGCTGCTTGGCTCTCCGTCATCGTTTGCACGGAATTCCAATCTTTCAGCCCCCAACATATATGCATAGCAAACATGACGGGCATCATAATATTTCTTTCTATAAGAAGAAAGAATATCTTTTATTTCGTCAAGCGTTTCCACATGATGAGCAAAAGCGAGGAACTTACTCCGCTTTTCGGTGTAATATCCCTCGCTAGTGCTTGTTATAGTCTTGTATTCGTCACTCATCAATCAAGACAATTTATGAATGATGAGACCAGAACGAAGTTTCGGCTCAAACCAGGTTGCCTTTGGTGGCATAATCTTTCCGCTGTCGGCAATATCCATAATCTGTTGCATGCTGACTGGATAAAGAGCCAATGCTGCTCGCATCTCACCATTGTCAACTCTGCGTTTTAGTTCACCAAGACCTCTCAATCCGCCAACAAAATCAATTCGATTGCTTGAACGCAAATCCTTGATGTTTAATAGTTCGTCAAGAATCAATCGGCTTGAGATATCAACATCGAGAACACCAATTGGGTCGTTGTTGTCATATGTACCTTCTTTTGCTTTCAGGCTATACCACTCGCCGTCAAGATAGAGAGAAAATTCATGTAGACATGCAGGCTTATAGATGTTCTTACCTTTGTTCTCAACTTCAAAGTTTTTCTTCAATGCATCAATGAATTGCTCTGAAGTCATGCCATTTAAATCCTTTACAACACGATTGTAATCAAGAATTGTCAATTGAGAAGCCTGGAAACAAACTGCCATAAAGTAGTTATACTCTTCATCGCCTTTGTGATTAGGATTTTGCTTTTGTTTTTCTGCACCGACAAGAGCTGCGGCAGCTGAACGATGATGACCATCTGCAATATACAACGACGGCATTTTCTTGAACTCCTCTGTAATCAATGCAATGTCAGCATCATCAGATATAACCCAGAATTGGTGACGGAAACCATCGATAGGAGCAACAAAGTCATACTCGGGAGTGGTTGCAGCGTATTTCATGATAAGCTTATCGAGTACAGAATTATCTGGATAGGCAAAGAATACCGGCTCAATATTTGCATTATTAACACGAACATGTTTCATGCGATCTTCTTCTTTGTCACGACGTGTCAATTCATGCTTTTTGATGACTCCTGTCATATAGTCATTCACATATGCGCCTACCACAAGACCATATTGAGTCTTGTCATTCATTGTCTGTGCATAAATATAATACTGCTCCTTGTCGTCTTGTACGAGCCAGCCTTTATCCTGGAATTTCTGGAAATTCTCAGCAGCTTTCTCATATACACGTGGATCGTATTCGCTGGTTCCAACAGGAAAATCAATCTCAGGCTTGATGATATGGTAAAGGCTCATTTCGTTATCACCTGCCTCTGCCCTTGCCTCTTCTGAGTCGAGAACATCATAAGGACGGCTTTCTACCTTCTCAACAAGTTCTTTCGGTGGACGAACGCCTTTAAATGGTTTTATGATAGCCATAATCTATTAGATTTATTTGTTTACCTGGAATTTGGTGTCACCATCCTTAAAGAATGCGTTTATCTGCTTGGCTGCTGCAATACCAGCGTTGATGTTTGCTTCTGCTGTCTGAGCACCCATCTTCTTGGGGGTACTGAAATAACGGCCTTCAAACTTTGCAAATTCTGCATCTGAATCTGGTTTAATGTCAGTGACGAACTTCAAATCTTCACGCTCTGAGAGCAATTTCACCAGCTCAGGCTCGTTAATGACTTCCTTACGAGCAGTATTTACCAAGATACCACCTTTCTTCAGCTTGTTTACCAATGCATAATTGATGCTTTCTTTTGTTTCTGGAGTAGCAGGAATGTGGAGAGAAACGACATCACAAGTTTCAAACAATTCATCTTGGCTCTTTAATGCATGAACACCCGATTGCTCAATAACAGCAGCAGGGCAGAATGCATCATAGGCGTAAACATCCATACCGAAGCCGGCAGCAATGCGGGCAACGTTACGACCTACATTACCAAATGCCAACAGACCAAGTTTTTTACCTTTCAACTCGGAGCCACTCTTACCATTGTAGAAATTGCGAACTGCAAAGACAAGCAATCCAAAAACCAACTCTGCCACAGCGTTAGCATTCTGTCCTGGAGTATTCTCTGCCACCACCTTGTGTGCTGTTGCTGCAGAGAGATCGATATTATCATAACCGGCACCTGCACGTACAACAATTTTCAGCTGCTTAGCAGCATCCAACACTTCAGCGTCTACCTTATCAGAACGGATAATCATGGCATCGGCATCTTTCACTGCATCAAGAAGCTGAGCCTTCTCTGTATATTTTTCAAGAAGAACAAGCTCGTTGCCTGCTGCTTCAACCTCTTTGCGAATACCTTCAACAGCTGCTGCTGCGAATGGTTTTTCTGTTGCTACAAGAACTTTCATATTATTAAAATATTATTTATCTGGTATTTAAATTTCTTTTCGCCCCACAAATCAGCAACAGTTATTTTAGGAATACAATGATTTAATTCTCTATCCCAGAAACTATAACTGTTCTGACCTATGATGGCATTTATATTCTTTTCCTTATTAAATGCCCAAAGAGAATGAGCATGTTCTTGCAGTATTGTTGTATACTATAGAACTTTAATAAGGAAAAGAATAATGATTGTTAGTGCTGTGCCTCAAATTCCTTCATACAAGCAACAAGTGCATTGCAGCCTTCTATGGTCTGAGCATTGTAGCAAGAAGCACGGAAACCACCAACAGAACGGTGTCCCTTGATACCAACCATACCCTTAGAGGTAGCAAAGTCCATAAACTCTTTCTCCAACTCCTTGTACTCATCCTTCATAACGAAGCAAAGATTCATTACAGAACGATCCTCTTCGGCTACAGTACCACGGAACAGTTTGTTGCGATCAATTTCACCGTAGATGATTTCAGCACGCTGCTGTGCCAGTTTATCCATAGCTTTCACACCACCTTGGGCCTTCATCCAACGGAGATTTTCGAGTGCTGTATAGATAGGAACCACAGGAGGAGTGTTGAACATAGAACCTTTCTCTACGTGTGTGCGATAGTCGAGCATTGTAGGAATTTGACGTTCTACTTGGCCAAGAGCATCATTTTTCACAATAACAATAGTTACACCAGCCATTGAAAGATTCTTCTGCGCACCGGCGTAGATGGCATCATACTTGGCAACATCAACTGGACGGCTGAAGATATCAGAAGACATATCTGCAATCAAACGTACAGGAACATTGAGATCTTCACGAATCTCGGTTCCATAAATAGTGTTGTTTGTGGTGATGTGCAAATAGTCAACATCTGTTGGGCATGTCCATCCTTTTGGAATGAATGTATAGTTGGCATCAGCGGAAGAAGCAACTTCCACCACCTCACCAAACAATTTGGCTTCCTTCATGGCCTTCTTAGCCCAAACACCAGTATTCAGATAGGCTGCCTTTGTCTTCAGGAAGTTATAGGGAATCATGCAGAATTCGAGAGATGCTCCACCGCCAAGGAAAAGCACAGAATAGCCTTCTGGCACTTCGAGCAACTCTTTTACAAGAGCTTCAGCCTCGTCGATAACGGGCTGGAAATCTTTAGACCTGTGACTGATTTCAGCCAGAGACAGACCGATACCATTGAAATCCAAAATTGCCTGTGCTGTTTTCTCGATAACTGAACGGTCGAGAATGCAAGGACCTGCATTAAAGTTGTACTTCTTCATTTTAAGTGATTGATTAAAAGTTAGTATAAATTATTAATTATGGTGCGAAAATATACATTTTGCTGAATTCCACCAAATAAATTGGCAATAATTTAGCATCAATTGACGTTTTTAACACTTATCTAACCCTTTCAACTAACGTTTTGACACCTTTTATCTTTTCTCCAGATGCCATTTTTGTTACTGAGGATAGCTTTTCCTTCTTAATAGCTGCATAGCTATATCGGTCGTTTACGTCAATTCTTCCTATATCACTGCTGTTGAGCCCTCCTTTTTTGCAGAGGAAACCGACAATATCACCTTTGGATATCTTGTCTTTTTTCCCTTTCCCGATATAGATAGTAGCCATTAAAGGAGACGCCGGCCATGGGAGATTATCAGGAATTGTATATGTCTCATAGGGTTCTTTCACATAGGGAGGAATCACTTCGTCCGGTCCAAGAATAAAGAACGCCCTACCCTTTGCATCCCAACGAGCAGTTCTTCCTACTCGGTGAATATATCCATCCTCACTTTCGGGCAAATGGTAGTGTACAATATTCTTTATATTGGGAATGTCCAAACCGCGTGATGCCAAATCGGTGCTGACAAGAACATTGGCCGAACCATTGCTAAATTTATAAAGAGCACTCTCACGTAGCTTTTGTTCCATACCTCCATGGAAGGCACTTGTTGTAAATCCTTCGTTTCGCAAGTATTGGTCTACCCGTTCCACACTCTCACGATAATTCAAGAAAACGATACTACTCTCAGAACCAAAACTTCTAAGTAGCCTGGAAAGAGTTTCCAACTTATCTTTTTGTGGACTCTTTACGGTATACATTGAGCATTTGCCATTAGCTACTACACGTTTGCTGTCGTCCAATCCGGAACGGTCTTTTAAGTAATTGATGCATGTGACATCTTTCATAAAAGATTTCGTCCAATCTTCTGTTTCCGACATTTCCGTAGCCGAAAGCAAAACATGTCTTCTTACATTTGGCAATTTTTCCAGGGCATGTGTCATCTCATCACGGAACCCCATGTCAAGACATTTGTCAAACTCATCGATTATTAACCATGAAACATCATTTGGACAAAGATTCTGCTTGTCAAGATGATCGTTCAAACGACCTGGTGTTACAAACACAATCTGAGGCTTCGTGTCACGAATCTGACGATGTTCATCCATGGTTGGCCTTCCTCCATATAAAGACAAAGACCTGAGACCGCTTCCCATGTCTTTTAGAACAGTTGCCGACTGTAGTGCTAATTCTCTGCCAGGAACAATGACAACAGCTTGCAAGGAGTCGTTTGAAGTATCCAGCGACTCTACAAGAGGAATCAGATAAGCTAAAGTCTTTCCACTCCCTGTTGGCGATAGCACTAGAAGGTCGTTGTCGGAATTAATGAACGCTTCGCGCGTTTCTTTCTGCATAGAACTAAGTTCATCAATTCCAAATTTTGCATACATTCGTTTTATGTCCATAGTCATGATTTGATGTTAATTTCATTTGGAGGAAATAATTGTGATGAGTATTAATAAATTCTTGGACCGAATATTTCGGTTCCAATTCTCACCATTGTACTTTTACATTGGCATGCTATCGTAAAATCGTGGCTCATACCCCAACTGCGTTCGCAGAAAGAGTCATTGTCAGCAAAATACTTTTGTTTCACTTCATCAAAGAAATTGGCTGCAATATTCATTTCGTTACGAATTTGTTGTTCGTCATCAACATTGCTTGCCATCATCATCAAACCACATAATTGTACATTGTCAAGCTGTTTCCACTCGCCGTCTTTCAACAATTGCCGGCAATCATCTAATGTCAGACCGTATTTTGTCTCCTCCTCGGCAATATGCAATTCTAGAAGAACCTTAATAACACGACCGTTCTTTTTGGCCTGCTTGTCTATCTCTTTCAGCAACTTCAAGGAGTCTACTGCTTCTATCATAGATATATAAGGCACGATATACTTCACCTTGTTCGTCTGAAGATGACCGATGAAATGCCACTCTATGTCAGCAGGCAATGCGAGATGCTTCTGCTTAAGTTCCTGCTCATGACTCTCACCAAATATGCGCTGCCCTTCTGCATAGGCTGCTTCAATATATTCTTTGGGGTGGTATTTGCTGATAGCAACCAGTCTGACTCCATTTGGCAATCGGCTCAGCACCTCGTTCAGCTTTTTTTTAACAGGATACATATAGATATTTTATGTTAATCAGTCTGCCTGTTCAAATTCGGGCTTGTCATTCTCTTTCTTCTTGGAATCATATTGATGATAAACATCAAGGATAGTTGTTTCATTGACAGATGCAATGACATAGTCAATCATTGTTCCACCCATCACAGAATCAATATTCCTGACAGCGCCAAGCAATGTACTGGCCTGAACAAGATAATAAACATTTTGACGCTTTTCTTTTTCCGTCTTCTCGTCTATGGTAATAAACTGTAACTTGGCCTTATACCAACGGTCATCGTTTTCATTATCAGAAAAGAAAATTTCCCTGTACGTTGCCTTCTTGATGTCTTTTACTTCAAACTCTCCACTTATATACGACGACATTTCTTCGGTTATCCTTAGTTCAGCCTCAGTAAAACTCAGTGCACTAACCACATAGTTTTCTTTCACTTGTTTTTGAAGACCGTCTTCCATGGTCTTGTCGTATGCAATTTTTGTTTCAAACCAATTTTCTGATATTGCTTTCATTGTCTTATTTTGAATTAATATTGTTTACTTATTTGTCTCAACTAAGAAGAATTCCAATAGCCACTAACAGACCATAGAAAAACATGTTTCTTGCAGTCTCTCCTAATATCTTGTTAAGGGCACGACCATGATCCACTTTCACCATATGCAAATATGTAAAGAAATGTATTACAAGGTAGATTAATGGCAGGAAAAAAGCAAGCGGACGATTGTCGCATATATGTACAGCACCTAATATGCAGGCCGCAATGCCCAAGAAGAGATATAGCAGCCGGCCGCCTTTGGTGCCAACACGTACAATTAGTGTCATTTTATCATTCTTTCGGTCGTTCTCAATATCCCTGTAATTATTCACCACAAGCAATGTGTCTATAACCATTCCACACGCTACTGATGCCAATAGCACGTTCAATCCCATACGATGTGTCTCAAGATAGTATGGTATGCAAACAGGTATGACACCAAAGAATAAAAGCACAAGTATATCGCCAAGTCCCAAATAGCTAAGGTGTGTGGTATAGAGGAAACAAAATGTCACGCACAAAATGCCAACAAGCACCATCTCCCATCCTCCATAAAGAATCAGGGGAAGACCTGTCAAACAAGCAATGGCTGTAGTGGTATAAATAGCCCGACGCATTGCATCGGGGCGAATCCATCCCATGGCACAAGCACGCTTCGGGCCGAGTCTTGTCTCGTCGTCATTGCCATTCAGAAAGTCAAAATAGTCGTTTATGAAATTCGCATCTATTTGCATGATGAATGCAAACAGAAAACACAAGATTGCGGGGAACCATGAAAATGGGTTGTCATCAGAACAGTCTGCATATGCCATAGAGATGCCAATCATCACAGGAACGGCTGCACCTGACAATGTTTTTGGTCTGGCAGCCAAAAACCATGCCTTAGCTGAATGGGGCCTGACAATTTCCGAAGAAGTTTCTTTTCCCATATCTCCACATATTTTAATTAGTATTTCGTATACGAAATAAGATTATTCATTGAAATTGCTTGCAAAATTAAACAATTAATTGTACATTTGCAAATAAAAACAGATGAAATGGAGAACAATGTCAGTTTGGATTTAATGGATTTCATCGAACAAAAGATACTACCTCAGTATGCTTCGTTTGACAAGGCTCACAACATGGCTCATGTTACGGGAGTCATCAGGAGGTCGCTTGACATAGCTCGTCAAACAGGAGCCAATATCAACATGGTCTATGCCATTGCTGCTTATCATGACTTAGGACTAAGCGGTCCACGGGCAGTTCACCATATCACTGGGGGCAAAATCCTTTCATCGGACAACAGATTGCGTAAATGGTTCTCAGCAGAGCAACTGCGTATCATGAAGGAAGCAGTTGAAGATCATCGAGCCTCTGCCAGTCATTCGCCAAGAAGTATCTATGGAAAAATAGTTGCCGAGGCTGACCGTGATTTAGACCCCACAAGTGTATTCAGGCGTACAATCCAGTTCGGATTGTCAAACTATTCTGAGAAAAACAAGGACGAGCAGTGGGAAAGATTTTACGAACACATGCTTAACAAATATTCTGAGCATGGTTATATACGTTTGTGGATTCCATCATCAAACAACGGAGAGAAACTAAAGGAAATTCGCAACCTTATTAATTCTCCGGAACATCTTCGTGAGGTTTTCAATCAGCTGTTCGAAGAGGAAATTAGTTCAATTAATCAAACATTATAATAAATTATAAATCAACTAATTAAGAGAATATGAAAAAGAAATTATTTGGAATTGCAATTGTGTCAATTGCATTTGTTTCATGTGGTTATACAGGAGCTGGAGGAAATGATCCGAACGCATTAGGTAACATTCTTGGAAGTGTTATCGGAGCAGCCACAAATACCGGAACCCTGACAAACATTCTTTATAATGTTATCGGTGGTACTAAACTTACACAACAGGAAATAATAGGAACATGGAAATACAATTCTCCTGGATGTGCATTCACATCAGAGAAACTCTTGGCAAAGGCTGGTGGTGAAATTATTGCCACCGAAGTGAAAGAAAGACTTGCCCCCACCTATCGTTCACTAGGATTCTCATCTTCAAACACATTCTTCACATTCAAAGAAGACGGTACATTCTCAGGAAAAGTGGATGGAAAGAGCATCAGTGGAACATATGCCTACAACGAGAAGTCTGGCAGCATCCAACTCAGAACCCTTTTGCTGAACATGAATGCATATTTGGCAAGGTCGGCCGGAGGCATGAGCCTTACATTCGAATCAAAGAAACTGATATCTGCTTTACAGGTCCTTGGTTCTCTGAGTGGCAATAGCGAGATTGCCGCAGTCAGCGAGATTGCCGGTAATTACGATGGCATCAGACTAGGATTCGACATGAACCGCTGATTACCTAAAGTAAACATACCATACATAGGCGAGCAAAGCCACGATAGCAAGCATCACAATGCTTTTTATCAGGCAGCTCGCCACTTTTTTTACAATGAGAAATGCTACTACAATTGCTATAATAGCAAATATATAAAAGTAAAAATTATCCATCTCTTCTAATAAATATCATTTGAACACTTGTAGAAAATTTTGTGGAATGGGAGTTTTGAATTCCATTGGCTGTTGTGTGACAGGATGAGTGAAACAAAGCACATAAGCATGGAGGCACAATCTGCCAATAGGATCATCGCCATTTCCATATTTCACGTCTCCACATACTGGGTAGCCTAAGTCTGCACAATGAACACGAATCTGATTCTTCCTCCCTGTTTCCAAGGCAAATTCAACCAGAGAATAATGGTCGGAGCGTCTCAGCGTGTGAAAATGGGTGACAGCAAATTTCCCACCGTTATCCACAGGAGAAGAATAGGTGTAATATGCTTTGTTGTCTTTCAGCCAATTTGAAACAGTTCCCCCATCTTCTTTCATACAGCCGCTAACCAAGGCAATATATCTGCGGTCGTATACAATCTCATGCCACGACCTTTCCAATTTCTGTTCGGTCTGCATGTCTTTAGCATATATCATGAGTCCGCTTGTGTCCCTGTCCAAGCGATGAACCACATGTGCAGTACATTTTTGTCTACTTTTTACGAAGTAATCGTCCAACACTTTTTTCACGTTTAGTGATGAGTGTCCTGCAGGCATGGACAAAATGCCCGGTTTTTTATCTACAACCACAAGCCATTGGTCTTCATAGACAATCGACAAGTGTCGGCTCTTCAAAACATCCAGATTACGTTTCGTCTTACTAACACTGATTTTTGTTCCTGGGAGCAGAAGCAAATCAAATTGCGTCTCTATTCTTTTATTCACATAGACACCATGCCCTTTTAGGATGGCCTTCACTTTGGTGCGTGACAAATCTTGAAGGTTATCCAAAAGAAATTCCAATAAAGTCTGTTCTTTATCTACTGTAAAATAGTAATAATTGTTTCTGTCGTACGATGTGTTCCCGTTTCTCATGCGTTAGCAAATAAATAAAAGTCTGACTATTCGAATCATTTCATCGATTCATCAACAAACGAGAGTGGCATTAAATCCTTGATACTGTTGATGACATAGGTACCTTTTGTGCCATACAGATAAATCTTGATAGTGCGTTTGTAACGCTGCTCCATCTCAATCATCACTTGGCGACAGGAGCCACAAGGACTGATGGGGTCGTTCATGAAGCCTTGTGCGTTTTTTGCAGCAATGGCAATAGCAACTATAGGTTGGTCGGGAAATTGCGATTGTGCTGCATAGATGGCAGAACGCTCGGCACAGAGTCCCACAGGAAATGCTGCGTTTTCTTGGTTTGCACCAATCATCTCGCGACCGTCAGCCAGACGGATGGCAGCACCGACAGCAAAATTTGAATAGGGAGAATAACTATTGTTGGTAGCGTCCTTTGCCAAATTGACAAGTCTTTGTTCTTCGCTGTCTAATTCTTCAAAAAGACAAAGCTTGATTTTCGACTCTAATGTTATCTCTTTCATACTGAATTGTTTTTTATCTTACACAGATGATATATCAAAAGTATTTATCAACGTTCAAAGCATCCTATGTCTGGCTTTTCGTCTCTCGGCCTTCCCAATCGGTCAATAGGAAGGGCATACAAAGGCGATGCGGCATCTTTTGCTGCAGACTTCTCGCTCAGACGGAAATCATAGCGCTGTTTGTTGATATCAACAAGAACAAAATGTTTCTCGCCCATGGTAAGGGTGTCTTCTACATTCTCAAACACCACATTCCTGAAATGGATTGTATCAGCCACATCTGTTTTGCCTCCAGTCTGCTCTTTAGGCAGATATACCTGTGGAGTGCGTATGATAGACGAGGCAAACTCATAGTCGAAGACTGCTGTCGTGTCATTTTCCATGCCCATTAGTTGGTCGTTGGCATAACCTGTAATGAGCGAATTATAGCATTTTATTTTCAGGGGAACATCTTTGTCGTTGGCAAAACTTAAAGCTGCTCCACGCTGTGAATCAAAAGGATAGAACTGAGCAAGTGTGACATGCTGTAACAACACATCCCCCCCGACCACATCAAGACAGTTGCCCAATGTGTTTGATATCAGTGAGTTTATTATGTTAATCTTGCAGCATTCGGCTTTCAATCCAGCCCCTTGACAGTTGTGGATAGTGGAGTTTTGTATTTGCAGCTTATCCCTGTTCACATCCGAGGAATCACAGACCACGCCATTAAAGGTGGAATGTATATCTGCATAACGGAACACGTTGTCGTAGGATGATTCGTGAAGTGTTAATCCCCTCCAAAGACCGCTCAGCATGTCGTAAGGAAGATAGTCGAACATCCTGTCAATCCGGGCACCTCGCAGCACCACTTCGCGCTCAGGAGAACCTTCTATTATCAGTCTGCCGTATACATCTATGCCGCTGTCGTGATTGAAATAGATAGTGTTTCCCTCTGGTATTGTAAGTGTGCAACCCTCATTCACCCGAATGCCGCCATAGACAATCGTTGGCTTGTCGCTATCCATCACCGAGTCGCGACTTATCACCACATCACGTAGAAGTTGGGCATCCCAAGCAAACGCTTGCAAGTTCACGCGCTGTTCCACTCCACTTTCCAACAGAAAGACCAACTCATCTTTATGTTCTGAAGGCTCATTCATTCCGTTTTCGGGTGCTGTCAATTCTACAAACACCCGAATACTGTCTTTGTTTCTGATTTCCACGTTCGACACTTGGAAACCAGAAGATGAACTCAAATACTGACCATCAACATTTACACGATAGCCTGTTTGGTTGCCGTGGGCAAGAACAACTTTGCTGCACCTGATGCCACTACCCGATTTGTTATAAACCCAAAACGATTTTGTCGGTGTGGGGACACGCGAAAAGACAGTGTCCAATTTTACTGTGTCCACTGAGAAAGACAGCATCTTCGAGGGAGAATCGCTAAACGAATCTCCATCGGAACAGGCATATAATAGAATCAATGCCAGTATACTTACGATGCTACCAAACAGTTTCATTATCAATATAACGAAGATTGACTCGGTTTATTGCCTAAAGCGATTCGCATTCCTTCAACCATAATGCACTCGAAGCATCGGAAGGCATACGCCAATCGCCACGCGGGCTCAAGCTGACACTTCCCACTTTGGGTCCGTCTGGCAGACATGAACGTTTGAATTGTTGGCTGAAGAAACGACGCATAAAGGTGGTAAGCCACTTCTTTATGGTTGCATCGTCGTAGCTTCCACAGAATGCTTTCTGGGCCAACATGAATATCTTGCGAGGAGAAAAACCGAAACGGAGGAAATGATACAGGAAGAAGTCGTGCAACTCATAGGGCCCTACCAAGTCTTCTGTCTTCTGTTTGATGTTCCCTTGTTCATCGGCAGGAGTCAACTCTGGCGATATGGGAGTGTCAAGGATGTCGAGCAGAATGGTTTTTGTGTCGGTATCGCCATCGTTGCCGAACTGTTCCGCAGCATGCCGCACAAGATATTGTATCAGTGTTTTCGGCACACTGGCATTCACGCCGTACATTGACATGTGGTCACCATTATATGTTGCCCATCCCAAGGCCAACTCGCTCAGGTCACCTGTACCTACCACAAATCCGCCAATCTCATTTGTAAGGTCCATCAATATCTGTGTGCGTTCGCGTGCTTGTGAATTCTCGTAGGCCACATCGTGAACACTCATATCGTGACCGATATCCTTGAAATGCTGAGTAACAGCCTTTGCAATGCTTATTTCCTTCATTGTCACTCCCAACTGCTGCATAAGTGATACAGCATTGTGATAAGTCCTGTCGGTAGTGCCAAAGCCCGGCATAGTCACCCCAATAATATCTTTCCTTGGCATATTCAGTTTGTCGAATGTCTTTACACAGACTAACAAGGCCAGAGTGCTGTCGAGTCCGCCGCTGATTCCAATAATTACATTCTTGCTGTGTGTATGAATCATACGCTTTGCCAGTCCACTCATTTGGATGTTGAATATCTCGTCACAACTTGCATCCATGTCCGAACGTGTCGGTACAAACGGATGTGGATTGATGTCTCGCTCAAGAACGAACTCACGCTGGCTGATACTTTGGGCTGGCACTATACGTGCGGTCATTCCGCGCTGGGCATTCACATAGGTGCTGTTGGTGCGCCGTTCGGTCCTAAGCATCTCCACATCAACCTGAGTCGTTCTCATTTGTGGCTCAAGCATGAAGCGACTAGACTCTTCAAGCAACTTGCCGTTTTCGAAAATAAGCGCATTGCCGCCATATACCACGTCTTGAGTGCTCTCGCCGAATCCACAACCACTGTATACATATCCTGTAATGGTGCGGGCGCTCTGTTGAGCCAACAAGCCTTTCAGATAGTCGTGCTTGCCAATCAACTCATCACTTGCAGAAAGATTGAATATCAAATCAGCCCCGGATAATGCCAGGTGATTGCTCGGCGGTGCAGGAGCCCAGACATCCTCACATATCTCAACGCCGAATTTCACGCCATCGGATGTTTCTATTAGTGTAGGTTCGGGGGTGACAAGAACTTTATTTCCTGCATAGTATATTTCTTTGGGTTCCAAATCCTGCGATGATGCGAACCAACGTTTCTCGTAAAACTCACTGTAGTTAGGCAGATAAGTCTTGGGAATAATGGTCAGAATGGTTCCTTTTTGTATCACGACACCACAGTTGAGAAGCAAGTCGCCCACAACAATGGGCAAGCCGATGATGGAAATGACATTCATCTTGCGAGTGAAGTCAAGCAATCTAAACACACCTGCCTCTGCTTGGATTAAAAGAGCCTGCTGACGGAATAAATCCTGACAGGTATAGCCAGTGACACAAAGTTCTGGGAACACAACAATCTCCACGCTATTTTCTTCTGCCTGAGAGATGAGTTGTTCTATTTGTTCCACATTGTAATCGCAATCGGCAACTTTCACTCCTGGAATAGCTGCTCCAACTTTGATATATCCTTTCTGCATAATTATTGATATTTCACTATATTTCTGCAAAGATACGGAAAGTCGAGTGAAGAACAAAACAAATTATTTTGTTTTTTCTTCCGAGACGGAGTAACTTCGCCATCTTGATGGCAAAGTTACAAAAAAACGATAGAAATACAAAAAGAAATCAAGTTTTTCTTATCATTTCCGCCTGCCATACATGTATGGCAAGGCCAACGAAAATAAAATGCCTTGTTGCGCTTTGCTCATTTATATATACAATGTTGTGTAGGATGTGCTTTTTTGTGAAAACATTTTTCAAGGCAACAAAATAGCGGCATCCCAAGACCTTTATATTACAGGATCAGAAGGATGCCAGCCAATGGAAAAGGCATGAACGGTGATGAAAAAGTTTAGAAGTCGTAGCCGATGTTCACGCCGAAGGTAACGCCGTTTTTATGGTTGCTCCAACTCAGGTAGGCCCCGATGGGACCTATCAGGCTGTTGTAGTAGTAGGCCCCCTGGATGCCCCAAAGTGGCCGGTTCTTAAGCAGGTCTGCGATACTGCTGTCGTGTTCGGCCACGTGTCCTTTCAGCAGGAAATATCCCATGCTGCCCAGACGTTGCTGGAAGCGGACGCCCACACCGGCGAGTTTGGACTGCATGAATTCAGCATAGGTGAAGCCTGCAAAGGGTATCTGATGCTCGGAATAGATACCGTAGCGATTTCCTCCAAGCATGTTGTATTCCCATACGGGCACATCTCCGCCGAAGATCATTCGGCCGAAGACAACGGGCTGCACGTGGAGGGAATGGGTCAGCGGGAAAGTGAAGCGCCACAGTCCTGAGAGGGTGGAGAATCCGATATGGTCCTTCCATCTCAGCAGGTTGTCGGAGAAATATTTGTATTCCAGTTCGAAACGCGTTCCGCTGGTTGTGAAGTACCAGTTGTCTTCGGTGTTATAGTGCAAGCGTGCATTATAGTTGAAGTAATGGCAGTTTTTTTCGTCGAGGAAATACAGGTAACTGTAGTCGCCAATCATAATGTTGGAAAGGTGGTAGTATTTCCATGCGGCCCCAATGTCGAACCGCAGATTCCGGATGTCAAACTGAAAGAGTTTCAGCATGATGGCATGACTGTTATAGACCACGTCGTCGCTCTGGTGCCCTTCGTTGTACATGTAGATTTCATTGTGCTGGAACTCATAGGCCAGTGACATACGCTTGAACTTCCATGGCTCCATATACGTTTCCAATTTCACCTTCGAGCGGAGTCCCAACCTGAGTGTCAAGTTGATGCCTGGGTGGAATTTCATTCTCGACTGATAGTCGGCATAGGCCTGCAGGGCTGCCTGTTCCTCAAGGTCGAAACGGGCTGCCAGTCCCATGTTAATGGCCGGTTCGGGTTCCGACCATTCCAGTCCTTTCTGCTTTTCCTCCTGCAACAATTGCTTGTCATAAAGCAGGTATTGCGGGTGGCTGTCTTCTGCGACGCCGATGAGTTTCTTCAGCGCCATCAAATCGTCCCACCGGCTCATACCTGTCTGTTCGCCGCGCACAATCAGCGAGTCGATGGCCTTATTGGTGAAACTCTGCATGTCGTAGCCGTGGGTATTGACATTGATGTGCAGGTCGGCCATCTTCAGGCATTCCTGCATCCGTTTGTTGCTGGCCACAAATACAGACTTCATTACGATGTCGCGGAAGGAGTTGAAATCGTTGTTGATTTTGGCTTCATCCTGCAGTGTGACAGCGATGATGATGTCGGCACCCATGGCTTTGGCTACGTCCACGGGCAGGTTGTTGGAAACACCGCCGTCCACCAACACCATGCTGTCCTTTCTTACAGGCGAAAAGACACCGGGAATGGCCATACTGGCACGAATGGCTTTGGCCAGATGACCACTATGCAGCACCGTTTCCTCGTCTTTTATCAGGTTGAAAGCCACGCAGGCGAAGGGCCTTGGCAGCGTGTTGAAGTCGATAGAGTCGTTGTAGCCGGAAGTGAAATGCTCCAGCATGCGGTCCACGTTAATACCTTTTATAAAACCTCCTGCATACTTGTTGGCCGATTTGTCGAGCCAGATTTTATGGTCAAGGATGTATATGCTCTGGTTTTCGCGGTCTTCAAGTGAAGTACGCTTGTGGGCTACGCGGTCGCGCAGCACATATCCCCAGTTGACGTCTCGGAAGATACTGTCCATCATTTCGGCATCATATCCCATACTGTAGAGTCCGCCAACGATACTTCCTATCGAGGTACCAGTGACAATGTCTATGGGGATTCCGGCCTTCTCCAGTACCTTGATAACACCTATATGGGCTGCGCCCTTGGCACCTCCGCCTGAAAGCACTAGGCCCACCTTCTTCCGTTTAGGTTCTTCGTTTTGTGCCTTGACTATTCCAGTGCAAGCAATCAGTAGGATACATGTCCAAACAAACAGTTTCTTCATTTTCCGATTGATTGTTTTGTTTGCAAAAATAACGATAAATCGCCAAGCATCCAAATTATCCAAATATTTTTATTGGGATAAAGTATGTTTTAGTACTTTTCCACCTATATAACACGGGAAGGGTTCTTCTATTAACACTTCGGACATATTGTTTTATCACTCGAAATGTCGGATGAATCAAAAATTTGGACAATTTGCCTGATGAAATATAAGGTTTCACCTTGTGAAAGATAAGGTTTTGCCTTATGAAAGATAAGGTTTCACCTTGCAAAAGATAAGGTTTTGCCCTGTGAAAGATAAGGTTTCACCTTGCAAAAGATAAGGTTTTGCCCTGTGAAAGATAAGGTTTCACCTTGCAAAAGATATGGTTTCGTCATGCGAAAGATATGGTTTTGCCCTGTGAAAGATATGGTTTCGCAAGGTGAAAAGTAAGGTTTCGTCGACTGGGAAATTTCATTTTGAACTTCCCCCAAAACAAAAAAATGGGCTATCCTACACTGATTTTGTTATCTATCTGTATATCAAATGGTTACAGAAAAACAACCCACACTGGAACCTACACTGAAACCCACACTGAACCCGCACTGGAACCCTCACTGAAAAATACCGCTTTGAGGGTTCCGGGCAACTGACTTTGGTTTCACAAAAACCAGGTGATGATGACATGAATGAAACGAACTATATGTATGGTTTGATGACAATCTCTAGGATTCC
>CACZPU010000101.1 GCA_902783165.1 uncultured Prevotellaceae bacterium | reverse complement strand
AGGAATGCAGTTCCAGATATCATCTGCCCGTGCCCGTCTGACCAACGACAAGTGGGAAAACATCGATACCGGCATAGAGCCCAACTACGTTGTCGATATTACGGATGGCTACGATGATTACTATGATATTTCTACCATCAGTGACATCATCAACAAACACTATAATACTACGGGTGTCTACTATGTCGTCAATCGTGAAGACAACCACGAGTATTACGATTTGTACGGTCGCAAGATCACTCGCCCTGTCTCCAAGGGAATATATATTGTGAATGGCAAGAAGGTTGTAAAATAGCATCTTTGTGCGTAGGGCCGCATCAGGGCTCGTCATCTACAAAGGCTGTAAGTGCATGAATCGATGATGTGACATCTGCTTTCGGTATTTAAGTGCTGTCAAGGATGTCTTAAAGTGAACCCCAGAAGTTGTACCAAACTTCTGGGGTTCATTTCTGTATGATATGTTCTCTGTTTTTCGCTTCAGTATGACATGCTCTCTGTTTTTCTATTCGTATTGTCGCAAAGCAGCCAATAGTTCGTTGTTCTCCTTCTTGTTGCCTATGGTGATGCGCAGGCAGTTTTGGCACAATTGAACACGGGTGCGATTGCGGACAATGATGCCTTGTCCAACAAGATAATCGTAGATTTTCTGGGCATCGGTTACCTTCACAAGAAAGAAGTTGGCATTGGTGGGGTATACCTTTTCTGTTATGGGCAAGAGATTGACATTTTGCATCATACGAGTACGCTCTTGGAGGAGCAGTTTCACCCAATTGTCCACTTCGTACGGGTCTTTCAATGCTTCAAGAGCCTGTTCTTGAGTAAGTTGGTTGATGTTATATGGATATTTCACCTTGTTGAACAGTTCGATGATGGCAGGTTGGGCAAATGCCATGCCCAAGCGGATGGCGGCACAGCCCCATGCCTTGCTGAATGTGTTGAGCACGATGAGGTTGGGGTGTTGATGCAGTTCATGTCTCATGGGCCGCTCAGAAGAGAAATCGGAATAGGCTTCATCTACCACCACCAATCCTTCGAAGTTGTCAATCACCTTGAGCATTTCTTCGCGTTGGATGGTATTGCCGGTTGGGTTGTTGGGTGAACAAATCCAAATGATTTTGGTCTTGGAATCGCATGCGTCGAGCAGACGGTCGGCAGTGATGAGAAAATGGTCGTCGAGCAACACAGGACGGTATTCTACATCATTGATGTCAGCGCATACCTTGTACATGCCATAGGTGGGTTCGATGGCCACCACATTGTCGATGCCCGGTTGGGTGAAGCATCGGTATGCCAGGTCGATGGCTTCGTCGCTTCCATTGCCAAGGAATATACATTCTTGGCGGACTTTCTTCACTTCGGACAGCCTTTTCTTCAGTTCGTTCTGGAGTGGGTCGGGATATCTGTTGAACGGCTGGTTGTATGGATTCTCATTGGCATCGAGGAATACGCGGGCTTTTTGACCGCTGTATTCGTTACGTGCGCTGCTATAAGGTGAGAGCTTCCAGATGTTGGGTCTCGTCAGTTCTTCTAAACTCTTCATATTGTTTTGTTGATTTTTTCAATTCTAAGTGACATGGCTCTTTTGTGTGCCTCGAGTTGTTCATGTTCCGCCATCACCTCCACGGCATGTCCAATGCTCTGTATTCCTTTTTCTGTCAAATGCTGGAATGTGATTTTGCGGTTGAAACTGTCGAGATTCACACCGCTATAGGCGGTGGCATATCCATGGGTGGGAAGCGTGTGATTGGTTCCACTGGCATAGTCGCCTGCACTTTCGCAAGCATACTCACCCAGAAAGACACTTCCTGCATTCATCACTTTTTCTGCCAGTTCGCAGCAGTTGCTTGTCGCTATAATCAAGTGTTCGGGAGCATAGGCGTTGCTCAGATGGATGGCCTCTTCATAGTCGTGAACCAAAACTGCTTTTGAGTTGTTTAACGCTTTGGAAACAAATGCTTTGCGCGGTAATTGTTCAAGTTGTTCGTCGATTTCTTTCTCCACCTTCTCAATCAATGATGCGGAGGTGGAAATGAGGAATACTTGTGAATCGGCACCATGTTCTGCCTGTGACAACAAGTCGGCTGCGACAAAGGCAGGATTGCTTGTATCATCTGCTATGACACAAACCTCTGACGGACCTGCAGGCATGTCGATGGCCACATCGTGAATGGAAACCATCTGCTTGGCTGCCATGACATATTGGTTGCCCGGGCCGAAGATTTTGTATACTTTTGGAACGCTCTCTGTGCCGTAGGCCATGGCACCGATGGCTTGTACGCCGCCAGCCTTGAATATCTTGCTGACACCTGCTACGTGAGCCGCCGCCAATATGGCAGGATTTATATTTCCATCACGGTCGGGTGGGGTACAAAGAACAATATCCTTGCACCCGGCAATCTTTGCTGGTGTGGCAAGCATTAAAACAGTGCTGAATAAAGGTGCCGTGCCGCCAGGAATGTACAAGCCCACTTTTTCGATGGCCACACTTTTCTGCCAACAACTTACTCCTTCAGCTGTTTCCACATGTATGTCATGAAATTGCTGTGCCTTGTGAAACGCCTTGATAATCTGGTGTGCCAATTTCAGTGCATCGAGGAGTTCTTCGCTGACCATCTTCATGGCGTCGCAGATTTCTTGCTCGCTCACTGCCAAAGACTCAAGATTTGCATGGTCGAATTTCTTCTCGTAGTCGAGGACAGCCTTGTCGCCATTGTTTTGGACATCTTCAAGGATTGTATTGACGGTTTCATGCAGTTGGGAAACATCCAATTGAGGTCGTCTTACAATTGTCTCCCAAGTTTCGCGTGATGGATATTTGATAATCTCCATAGTCGTTTTCTTAAAGAATCATTTTTTCGATGGGTGTCACAAGAATGCCTTGCGCTCCCAGTTCCTTCAACTTGCCGATGATTTCCCAAAAGCGTTTCTGGTCAAGAACCGTGTGGACAGAGCACCATTCCTCGTCGGCAAGAGGTATCACAGTGGGACTCTTCAGACCAGGGAGCACATCGATGATTTCGTGAAGGCGAGCCTTTGGAGCATTCATCCTGACATATTTCTTGTCCTCTGCATTGCGAACAGCCTCAATCCTGAACAGCATATCGGCCAATATCTTTTTCTTCTCATCGCTTAGATGCTTGTTGCCAATGAGCACAGCATCGCTTTTCATCACCACTTCCACCTCACTAAGATTATTGCTAATCAGGGTGCTGCCACTACTCACGATATCGAAGATGCCGTCGGCAAGACCGATGCCAGGACTGATTTCCACACTTCCTGTGATGACATGTATTTCGGCCTTGATGTCATTCTCTTCCAGAAAACGGTTCAGTATATATGGATAGGAGGTGGCAATCTTTTTCCCATTAAACCATTCTATACCCGGATAGTTGACGCTCTTGGGAATGGCGAGGCTCAACCGACATTTGCTGAATCCCAGATGCTGGATGATGGCAGCATCTTCATGCCGTTCCACAAATTCATTTTCACCAACCACGCCAATGTCGGCAACTCCACTTGCCACACTTTGCGGAATGTCGTCGTCGCGCAAGTAGAGCACTTCCAATGGGAAATTCGTGGAATGGACCAAAAGGGTGCGCTTGCTGGCGCTGATTTTTATATCGGCTTCACTTAACAGGTTCATGGTGTCTTCGTAGAGACGTCCCTTCGATTGTACGGCAATCCTCAGCATGTTTTCTTGCATAATCAAATGATTTTTACGCTCTTTACTTACAATATTAATACTTTTGAGGTTGCAAAATTACTAATTTGATGGCAAAAAGCAAAACAAAACACCATTTCTTTTTGTCACAATTGAATGATAGCAGGGAAAACGCATTCAAATCAGAAGAATCTTTCTTCGGCTATTGGGTGCATCTTTCTGTGGAAAATAATCAATGAATGGATGTTTCAAGTTCTTCTTGTTATATAGGTGTTGTTAGTAATTGATTGTAATAAAAATGTTCGATATTTCCATTTATATCACTTTTTAAAGCCATTAAAGTGGGATAAATGATTGTCAATTGAAAAAAATACCCTATTTTTGCAATCAAAACCAATGATTCAATGAAAAAGAACATTTTAGTACTCTTTGTCATTTTGCTGGCTTGTAGCTGTGGCGAAGGACAAAACGGACAGAATAGTGGGACGAATAGCGGGAAAAACGCCAAGGCCCCGATGAGAGTGAAATCACAATTGGTTTCACCCAGTTTTTTGGATAACGCCCAAACATATGTGGGTATTGTAGAGGAGCGTGAGGCCACATCCGTCAGTTTTACTGGTATGGGTGTGGTGAAGCGAATGCTGGTGAACGAAGGCCAGGCCGTGAGCAAAGGCCAGCTTATAGCTGTCATGGATGACACACAAGCCCGAAACCTGCTTGCTGGTGCAGAGGCAACTATGGCTCAAGCCAATGACGCTTTGCAGCGTTATGGTATGTTACACGAGAATGGTTCGCTTCCAGAGGTGAAATGGGTGGAGGTGCAGAGTAAAGTGGCTCAAGCCAAAGCCGAACTCGATGTGGCAAAGAAGAACTTGGCCGATTGTCGGTTGGTTGCCCCTGTCGGTGGCGTTGTTGGCCGCAAGCAGGTGGGAGTAGGCGAGACCGCTCTCCCTTCCCAGGCTGTGGTTAGCATTCTCGACATCAGTACGGTGAAGGTGAAGGTTGCTATTCCTGAGACAGAAATCGCCGCTATCCATTCGGGCACACCTTCAACCATTCAAGTAGAGGCAACAGGCCTTAGCTATCATGGAGGACGAATAGAAAAAGGCGTGCAAGCCGATGCGCTCACCCATACCTACGATATTCGTATTCAGGTGGCCAACACCGACCGGAAGCTGATGCCAGGCATGGTGGCGAGTGTGAAGTTCCACACCGAAGGTTCCCATTCCATCAGTGCCAAATCGCTCCCTGTTACTGCTGTTCAGAAAAAGTCAGACGGCACCATGTTTGTATGGACAATAGCCAGTGACAACACTGTTCATCGCACTCCAGTGCATATAGGACGTGTGCAAGGCAACAATATCACCATTGTCAGCGGTCTCAATATAGGGCAGCGTGTGGTAACCGAAGGCTACCAGAAGTTGAGCGAAGGAAACAAGGTGGTGTATTGAGGCATACGTTGATGTCTCGTGTAAGGTAAAACAATTTTCAATTCATCATTCATATATCATTTATGGAGAAGAAAATGGACTGGCTCAAGTGGCCTTTGGAACATTACTCTATATCACTTCTCATCATTCTCATCCTGTTTGTCCTAGGCATCTATGGCATGTACGACATGCCCAAAGACGAATTCCCACATGCCACCATCCGTCAAGGGGTGGTTGTGGCTGTCTATCCCGGCGCTACAAGCGAGGAAGTGGAGCAGCAGGTGGCACGTCCGTTGGAGCGCTACCTCTTTACGTATGGAGAGGTGAACCGTGAAAAGACCACCACAACATCGCAGAACGGGATGTGCATTGTCATGGTGAAGTTGAATGACAATGTGAACAACAAAGACGAGGTGTGGTCGAAAATAAAGCATGGACTCAATGCCTTCAAGGCACAACTGCCTATAGGTGTGCTTGCCATCGTGGTGAATGACGACTTTGGAAACACCTCAGCGCTGCTCATTGCTATTGAGAGCGAGCAGCGAAGTTATAGAGAACTCAAAGAATACAGCGACAATCTCAGCGATCGTTTGCGGCGCATCCCTTCCGTGGCCAATGTGAAGCTCTTCGGTGAGCAGAAAGAGCAGATATCCCTTTACGTGGACCGTCAGCGTCTGCAAGCCTATGGCATCGGTCAGCAGATGCTCTTTTCGAGGTTGCAGTCACAGGGTATCATCACGATGAGCGGTAGTATCAACGATGACGACCAGCAGATTCCCATCCATGTGGAGGCCATGGAAAACTCCGAGGAAGAGATTGCCAATCAGATTATTTTCAGTGATCCCGCCACTGGCAAGGTGGCTCGTGTGCGCGATGTGGCACGGGTGGTGCGCGAGTATGAGCCTATGTCGAGCCGCATTGAGCAGGACGGACATCCTTGTCTCTTGCTGTCTATGGAGATGAGTCCTGGCAACAATGTGGTGCAGTATGGCCATGATGTAGACCGTGTGCTCCAAGATTTCCGTGACAACGAGCTGCCTAGCGACGTCAATGTCACTCGTATAGCCGACAAGCCGAAAGTGGTTGCGACAAGTGTGAGCGACTTCCTGCGTGATTTGCTCATATCCATGGCCATTATCATTCTCGTCATGATGGTGCTCTTCCCGCTGCGTTCGGCCATTGTGGCAGCCATCACCATTCCACTGAGCACCTTCGTTTCCGTGTCCATCATGTATATGATAGGCATTGAGTTGAACATTGTCACCCTGGCCGCCCTTATTGTGGTGTTGGGAATGATTGTCGATAATTCCATTGTGGTCATCGACGGCTATCTTGAATATCTTGGCAAGGGGCTCTCTCCAAAGGAGGCCGCCATAGAGTCGGGGCGTCAGTATTTCATGCCTATGATGCTGGCTACCATCTGCATATGCGCCATTTTCTATCCTTTCCTCATTACCATGAAGGGCATGTTCCATGACTGTCTTGAGGATTTCCCCATCACCATTACCATCAACCTAATGGTGTCGCTCATCCTGGCTGTCACTGTCATACCGTTCCTGGAGACGCGCATCATCAAACCGGGCAAGGTGAGCACTAACGGCAACGCCATCACCCAATGGGTGCAGAACACATACAACCATGTGCTCGACTTTACATTCCGCCATCCATGGATAACCATCGGCGGTGGCATTGCTGTCATCCTATTGTCCACACTCATCGTGCCTACTTTGAAAATACGACTCTTCCCGTATGCCGACCGTGACCAGTTTGCCGTGGAAATATTTCTACCCGACGGCAGAGGCTTGGCCGACACCGAAACTATAGCAGACTCTGTACAGCATGTCTTGGAGAAAGACGACCGTATAACGGGCATCACAACTTTTCTGGGCTGCTCCTCGCCCCGTTTTATGGATGCCTATGCACCACAGATGGCTGGTGCCAACTACGCCCAGTTCATTGTCAACACCCAAAGCGACAAGGCCACCCTTGACCTTCTGGCAGAATACCAGCCTAAGCTGAGCGAGGCCTTCCCAAACGCTTATGTCAAGTTTAAACGGCTCGACTATCTGGAAGTGCCGGAGCTGGAGTATCGTTTTTATGGCGACAATCTCGATTCGCTCCATGTGGTTGCCGAAAGGCTGATGGAGCGTATGCGGAAGATGCCAGAGCTGGAATGGGTGCACACCGACTATTACCAGCCCCATCCTATTGTCAACGTGGCGCTTCACCCTGTCACGTCGGCGCAACTCGGCATCACCCGCTCCACCGCCCAACTTGCGCTCAGCGCCACCACAGGCCACTTACGTGTGGGCCAGATCTGGGAGGGCAATTACGAACTGCCCATCATTGTGAAGGACGATGCAGACATGACCTTCTCCGACATCGAGAATCTGGGCATCTCTTCACCTGTCACCATGCTGTCGGGAGGTGTCAGCAACACCAATTCCACCGTGCCGTTGCGCCAGATAGCCAACGTGTCGCCTCTGTGGAGCGAGAGCCGCATCCTCCATCGGGGTGGCGAGCGTTGCATCACCGTCACTGCCCATTTTGCCCAGGGCGTGTTCACGGCTCCCGTTGAGCAGGAAATTGCCCGCGTCATGCAGCAAGAGATACAGGTGCCCCCAGACATCCGTACCGAGGTGGGCGGAGAGATAGAGTATGGTGACGAAGCCATTCCCCAGATAGTGGGGGGCATTGTCATTGCCATGATTATCGTCTTCTTCTTCCTGCTGTTTAACTTCAAGAAATACGGTATCACTACCATTTGCATGGTGGCGCTTGCGCTGATGATTCCTGGTGCGCTCATAGGACTGGGCTTGATGAACCGCTCGCTGGGACTTACTTCCATCTTCGGTCTCATCACCCTTATGGGTATGATTATGCGCAATGAGATACTTATCTTCGAGCATGCCATAGACCTCATCAAACGGAAGTTGGCAGAGCAGCAAGCCAATGGCGAACACACCGACCGCAAAGCCTACAATGAGTTGGTGCGTCGGGCCGCTTACGAGGCGGGCCGACGGCGCATGGTGCCCATCTTCCTTACCACAGCCACCACCGCTGTGGGAGTGGTACCCATGATAATCGCCCAATCGTCCTTCTGGATGCCTGTGGGAGTCACCATCTTCGCGGGTGGCATCGGCTCGCTTATCATGGTGGTCACCCTGCTTCCCGTTATCTATTGGAAAGTTTCGATGAAGTGAGTATCATACTGATTTCTGATATAATCGAGCGTGAAGATATTCAACTACTGTTAAAGTATCGACCAAATATGCGCTATGCAGATTGCCGCACATGGCCGAACTCGCGAGTCAACCTCGCCGTTCTGGTTTCGGCGTGAGAATAACATCAACTACAAAAAAAGAGTGTCATGAAAAAACTGATAGTCATTGCAGCCCTCGTTTGTGCCACCGCCTATTCTTCGGCACAGGCCACTTACACACTGCAGCAGATTCTCGACTCTGCCCTGCAGCACAACATCGCCATGCGCACCGCCCGCTTGGACATAGAGGCTGCCCAGCAACAACGCAAAGAAGCATTCACCAAATACTTTCCCAGTGTGACAGGAACGGGGCTGTGGTTCAATGCAGACAAGGGGATGGCAAAGACCACCGTCAATCCCGCAGAAATGTTGTCACCAGAGTTGGGTGCCACCTTATCGCAGATGTTTCCACCGGAAGCCCTGGCAGCCATGGTCAATCCTGTTAGCATCTCGATGATGAAAAATGGTACCATCGGTTCGTTGATGGCTGTTCAGCCAGTCTTTGCAGGAGGACGTATCGTGAACGGCAACCGCCTTGCCAAGGTGGGAGAGGAAGTCAGTCGTTTGCAGCTTCAACTCTCTGAAAACGAGGTGGAAAAAACGGCAGAACAATATTTTTGGCAGATAGCCACCCTGCAAGAGAAGATGAAGACGGTAGAGGCTGTTGAAAAACTGCTTGCCGACGTACACAAAGATGTGGATGTGGCCGTGCGTGCTGGAGTGGCTTTGCGCAACGACTTGCTGCAAGTGCTGCTGCGCCAGAACGACATTGCCAGCCAGAAACTGAAGTTGCGCAACGGCATCTCCATCGTCTGTCTGCTCCTGTCGCAATACTGCGGTCTTCGCGATACCTCGTTCCATGTCAGTTGGCCTGCCGAGGCCGTGGCACCTCTGCCCGCAAAAGCCGATCATCAGCAGGCTTTACTCTCCACTCCAGAGTATCAGTTGCTTGGCAAACAAGTGGAGGCGGCTGGACTTCAAAAGAAAATGGCCGTAGGCGAAAATCTCCCAACCGTATCTGTTGGTGCTGGGTATAATTATCACAACCTGTTGGACAACGACCGTACATTTGGCATGTTGTTTGCCACAATCAGCATTCCCATTTCTGATTGGTGGGGAGGTTCTCATAATATAAAGCGAAAAAAAATAGAATACCAAAAATATCAGGAACAGCTGGCCGACCATTCAGAACTATTGAAGATTCGCATGCAAAATGCCTGGAATGGAGTGGAGGAGAGCAGTCTGCAATTGCAGATAGCCCAAAGGAGCATTGAACAGGCAACTGAGAATCTCCGTCTACAGCGTGAGCACTACAAGGCCGGCACCTCGAAGATGTCTGATCTGCTTGAGGCCCAACTCCTCTATCAGCAAGCATGCGACCAGCGCACTGAGGCCTTTGCCGACTATCACAACAAATTGTTGGAATACAACCACGCCGTGGGCAAGTGAAAGAATTCTGAATATTCGTGGCATCCCCGTTTTCCTATTGTAGGAAGACAATGGAAAACTGTTGGATTACTGCGCTACAAGAGTCTGCGAGATGATGGCTTTCGATGTTCTGGCTGAGCGATTGCGGTGTGGCAATTGTGAAAAATAGTTGATATATATGGCTGTTTGACGGAAAAGTGTTACCTTTGCCCGCAGTGAAAAATGTTTGGATTTGTATGGTGGCGGTTGTCTGCCTTTTGGCTTGCAAAGGGCAGCGCGAGGATAAAAGCGTGGTGACTCCATGGGGCGAGGTGCAGACGGACAGTTTGCCTAGTTCTGAGGATTTCACGCTGCGCGACATTGTGGCCAATGGTGAGATGATTATGCTCACTCTGCCAGGTCCTGAAACATACTACGATTATCATGGGCGCGGACTGGGTGCGCAGTTCTTGCTATGCGAGAAATTTGCCCAGTCCATCGGTGTGTCGTTACGTGTGGAGCTCTGCCGGGATACGGTGGAGATGATGAGACGACTGAGTAACGGCGAGGGTGATGTGGCTGCCTGTTTGCTGCCGAAAGCCATCGGCAAGAGCGTGGCGACAGACGAAGACCTCCGATGGTGCGGTCCAAGTGTGGCCGATGGGAAGGGCAAGGACTCGTGTCGGTGGGCGGTGATGGCTTCAAACAGCGAGTTGGGCGACACGCTTGACCGATGGTTCAAACCTCATATGCTCGACGATGTGAAGCGCGAGGAGCGGCTGCTGCTTACCACGGGAAGGGTGAAGCGCCGTG
Source organism: uncultured Prevotellaceae bacterium (assembly GCA_902783165.1). GTDB lineage: Bacteria > Bacteroidota > Bacteroidia > Bacteroidales > Bacteroidaceae > Prevotella. The sequence goes on along the minus strand of CACZPU010000101.1, from coordinate 13,645 downwards.
TGTTTGCGCCTTTCCTCAACCGTAGCACCGGTGTCATCTCGAAGTATGATGCGCTGTTCCGGAAACATGCTGCCACGGCAAGGTGGGACTGGCGGCTGATGGCTGCGCAATGTTATCAGGAGAGCTGTTTCGACCCGAATGCACGGTCGTGGGCCGGTGCTCGGGGATTGATGCAGATAATGCCAGCCACGGCGACCCATCTCGGGTTGAGGATGGAGGACATCCATGCTCCGGAGCCGAATGTGGCAGCAGCGGCTCGTTATATTGCCGAACTGACCAACTCGTTCCGTGACATTCCGAGTGCCAGCGAGCGACAACTGTTTGTGCTGGCTGCCTATAACGGTGGTGCCTTCCACGTGCGTGATGCTATGGCGTTGACTCGAAAGCATGGCGGAAACGACAAACGGTGGCGTGACGTGGCTCGCTACATGATGATGTTGCGGGAGCCTGCGGGATACAACGACGAAGTGGTCAAATATGGATATATGAGAGCTGGCGAAACGGTTGACTACGTGGACCGCATCTGCGAGCGATATGCCCAGTATCGCGGGGTGCCTGTGGGGAAAATATCGGGCGGCGCAAAGCCGTTTGCTCCTGTAGAGCCCAGGAAGGCGAAAAAGAAACACCGATTCACACTATAGTCCGCGCGCCTTGTAGATGAGGTCGCGTGCGGCATTTATTTCCTGAAGTTTTCGTTCGGCAGCTTTGCGCACATCGTCGCCCAAGGTGGCCACACGGTCGGGATGGTGCTTGAGCGCCAGTCGGCGGTAAGCCTTACGCACTTCATCGTCGCTGGCATCGGGCGAAATCTCCAACACTTTGTAGGCGGCATCAAGATTGGTGGCTCCATCGCTAAGGTTGAGCATGGAGAGCGCTTCGCTGTCGCTGAGACCCAAGGCTCGTGCCACGGTGCGAAGGGCGTTGACTTCCTGATTAGCGACTATTCCGTCGGCACGTACAATGTCGGCAAGGAAGGCCAGTAGCTGTAATCGCTGTTCGCGAGTCATATAGGCGGCTATCTGGTGGCAGCTCTCGATGACAATCTCCTCATAGGAGCCCAGACGCTGGCTGTCCATCTTCTTTTGCTGGTCGAAAAGGCGGCGCATAATCTGGTCGGCCTGGGCTACTGCCGCCGCTCCGAAATTGGTGCGGACAAAAGCGCGCACACGTTCCATCTCGCTGTGCATCACCTTGCCGTCTGCGCGGATGATGTAGGACGAGAGCACGAGGATGCTGAACAGGAAACTGTTGCGGTCGCCTTGTTGCCGCTGCTGTTGCGTATAGTCGTTGGGGTTGTATGTGCGTTGCGACGATTCCCATTGGCTCCAGTCGGAATTGTCATTGCCGATGGTGTTTCTGCCGCCTCCTTGCTCGAAAAAGGCACCGAGTACAAATCCTGCTATAGCACCAAGAGGTCCTGCGGTGATGAAGCCGAGAAAACCTCCTATCAGTCCTCCTATCAACTTGTCAAGCATGGTGTAGGTATGGTATAGATTATGGTATGGCTATTTTCTTTTTGTTTACTATATAAATGCCCTTGGGCAGACGGCTGATGTCGTTGCCAAGGTATACACCGTGAAGTGAATAGATTCTCCGTTTTTCCTCGTCGGGGTTGATGAGGACGGCTTTCACTCCAAGAGAAGAGTCCTCGAGGAAGTCGAAGGTGACGATACCCTGGTTTTCTTGGATGTTGAAGATGGGCTTTGCAAGATGCTCGCCAACATAGACAGTGGGTTTCACCGCGCTGGTGTCTGTGAGAAAATGATTGTTCTGACTGCCAGGGAACGGGTCGCCGGCATAGCTTGCAAGATATTCTTGGCGGGTGTATTTCGAAGGGTCGACCTCGTTCTCGCTCAACACTTTATACGAACTGATGAGAAGTCCGTCGGCAGGAACGATTGTATGTCGGGGATGGCCCACCACATTGTTTGGACTGTCACCAAGTCCGATATATTCTGACTTGGAGTCGATGTGCAACACAAGCATTCCGCTACCGCGTGCCTTTTCGTTCCATCCTTGTTTTTGGACGTTGAAAACCAAGAAATACTCTCTCTGCTTCGTATCGTTATCGTTGAAAATCTTGTAGGCTTTGCCGCCGTTTTGGATTGTTTGTAATGACACCTGTCCAGCCTCTTTCAGCGTGTCAACCTTCATCCATCCCATTATCTCACGTTCCCAAGGTGTGTATTCTGCTGGGTAGCAGCCGATGTTGTAGCCTAAATATTCGCCACCGTCCATTACATCCCAATCCTCCATGGCCTGATTGTTGATTCTTGCTGCATCCACTGTCGGGTAGATGTCGGGAAGTCCCATACAGTGGGAGAATTCATGGACAAACAGTCCAATGCCGTTGATTCGCTTCTTCTCCTTTTCCCATCCCCAAGCTCCAGGGAAGCCACCCAGTTCGCAGTGCACCCCATATCTTTTCAATTTCATTCCGTCGAAGGTCTGGCTACTGGAAGTCTCGCCCGATTTGGGCCAAATTGCGTCCGATGAAACACCGTTGTAGTTCTCACCAAATCCGGCATAAATGATATACACGAGGTCGATGAAGCCATCGTTGTTGGCATCATACTGTGTGAAATCAATCATATCGTCGGCAGCACTGCATACTTCGGGTATGAAGTCGCTCATATTGTCATCTTTCCCCTTACCGTAGTATTTCAGGTTTTTGTTGAGTTTCACTGGTCCGTATACATCAAATTGAGGGGTGAATGCCCCAAAACTCATGTCTTTGAAATACTGTCTGACGCTGCCGTAGTTCAAACTGATGCTGTTGTCTACATCGTTTGCGGGTTTCCCATTTGCATTGAGTAATGAGTCGAACAGAACTTTTGTTGAATTATAGTCATTTCTAAACACGGTATCTTGAAATTCTGCAAGAATGACAATGGCTTTGGGGCTGCCATTATGAGGAAAATAACTTGAGTTGATAGAAAGCTTTTCCCTTCTTTGAACTTTCCTTCGGTTTTCAGCATCGTTGGTGATTCTACTATAGAAAAGGTCTTTGTCTTGCTTAGACACCTGTTCGTTCTCCTCGTCGTTACGCATGGAAGGATTGTGGGCCAATATGCCAGTTGAGAGCAATTGCCCATCGTCGGTCACTTTCGCGACATAGTAGGAAGTGCCCTGATGCACCAGCAATGCACCATCGGTGGTGGTATACCAATGCGTGTCGGCATCGCCATAGCTCAGAATGGTGAGTTTGGTGCCGTCGGGTTGTGAAACAGTATGTGGACCTCGTTGAGGTCTCACTGCCAAGCACGCGATGTTGATGAGTATTGCCAGTAGGAGGAATGCTATTTTTTTCATGTCTTTTGTCAGAATGGGGGATTAGTAATACAGATATTGCCCTTTGTTCTTGGTTTGCTTGCCAAATTCGATGGCATGAACAGGGCAATGGTGATAGCAGCTGAAACAAGTGAGGCATCTTCCGTTGTGCTTCCATACAGGTTTTTTGCCTTTACCTCCGTCTATATTGGCGACGGGGCATGTCTCAGCGCATTTGCCGCATGCGATGCATACATCGGTTACATGGAACGGTTTGTCGGTGATGAGGAATTTCTCGAAAGCGGCACCCAATACCTTGCTGTTGATCCAGGGCCATTTGCCTTTGTAGAGGTCGACCATGTTCGGTTGGCGTGAAACGATATGATCAAGTATATCATAAAGGTGGCGCTCAGCGGTTTTCTTCTTGGTGTGTTCTTTTTCCGGGGTGTCCACATCCATGAACGGCAGTCCGACGTAGCTTTCGGGCATGATGAGAGAAAACATACTTGTTGCCTTGAGCGAAATGGCAGCCAGCTGCTTGTTGAGATAGTCCATGGTGAGCCCAATATCGTCGCCTGCGGTGCATAGCGCCCAACAAAAATGCTGTTTGGTGTCTTTTTCGAACGACAGTTTGGAGATGAAATCCCTGAGAAGCCTTGGTGTTCGCCACCCGTGAACAGGGAAGCAGAATCCTATTCTTTCGTTTTCCTGCACAGCAAACCGACAGGGGCCGCTGATGGCCTCGGCTATGTTGATGAGCGGTTCGTTGATGGCTTTTTGTATTTCAGTCGCCGCCCATCGAGTGTTACCTGTACAGGATAAATAGAATATCATGTTGCAAAATTACGATTATTTTCCTACAAATCAAAATTAATGACTTAGAATTTTGTTATATTGACATTTTGGTTTATTTTTGTATTCAAATTGAAATGAATTATGTCTTGTTGTTGACAGACAGCACTTTAGACAGAAAATGCAGTGATGAAGAAAAGAGAAAGGTATCAATATTTGATGGACTATTTCCGGAAGACAATGCCGCATGTGAGCACCGAATTGGAATTTGGCAGTGTTTTCCAGTTGCTTGTAGCCACCTTGTTGAGTGCTCAATGCACTGATAAACGCATCAACCAAGTGACTCCGGCATTGTTTCGTCGATATCCCGATGCTCGAAGCATGGCCCAGGCGGAGGTGGAGGATATTCTTGAGTATGTGAAAAGTGTCAGTTATCCCAATTCAAAATCGAAGCATTTGGTGGACATGTCGCGAATGCTTGTGGCAGATTTTGGCGGAGAGGTGCCTACCGAGATGAGCGATTTGATGAAACTCCCAGGTGTGGGCCGCAAGACGGCCAATGTGATTCAGGCTGTAGCCTATGGCAAGAGTGCCATTGCTGTGGATACACATGTCTATCGTGTAAGTCATCGTTTGGGGTTGGTTCCCAAAAGTGCCAACACACCGGCAAAGGTAGAGATGGAGCTTTGCAAGAATATCGCTGCCGATGACCGTGCCGATGCCCATCATTGGCTTTTGCTTCACGGCCGATACATTTGCCAAAGTCGTCAGCCTCATTGTGAAAAGTGTCAGTTTGAGGAAATATGTCCCAAGAATATTGAGAATTCAAAGTTGTAATCCTATAGAGTAACAATATGCAATCAAAAAGAATATTGCATTTCCTTCAGGAAATTGCATCGAACAATAACCGTCCATGGTTCCAAGAGCATAAGTCGGAGTATGATGTAATCCGAAAGGATTTTGAAGAGGGAATAGGAAAGGCCATCCTGCGCTTTTCACAGTTTGACAGCAGCATCAGCCACCTGGCAGTAAAAGACACCGTATACCGTTTCTATCGTGACACTCGCTTCTCGCCTGACAAGTCGCCCTACAAACGTCATCTTGGTGCCTATATCTCTGCACGTGGGAAAAAGTCGTTACATGGAGGATATTATGTTCACTTGGAGCCAGGCAAATGTTTGTTGGCATGTGGCACTTACTGGCTTCCTACGAATATCCTTACCTCGTGCAGAAATGAAATCATGGGCAACATCGATAATTGGCGTGCCATTGTGGAAGACAAGAAATTCGTGAATTTCTTCAGTAAGCCCGGCGTGGGTGTGTGGGTTGAAGAATCCAATGTTTCTCAGAAAGGGTTTGGCATCAGCATGTTGAAAACAGCACCAAGCGGTTTCCCTCGTGATTACGAGTTTATCGATTATCTGAGGATGAAAGACTATTGTTGCTGGAAATGTGTACCCGACACCTTCTTTGAAGGAGACCGTTGGCTCGACGAAGCATCGAAGGTGTTTCAAGTCGCAAAGCCGATGATGGATTTTATCAATAATGTTGTTGACGACTACGAATAAATCTTCTTTGCCATCCTAAATATCTGCAGTCGAGGTGTTCCTATTTGATGCCTCTGCTGTTCAGTGCGTTGCTGTATTTCGCGGCATTCTGCAGATGCTCTTCATAGGTCTGGGCGAAATTGTGCATTCCACTGAAATCCTCTCTTGCACACATATAGAGGTAGTTGTGATGAACATAGTTGAGCACAGCATCAATACCTGCTACAGTAGGGATTCGGATGGGCCCTGGAGGCAGGCCGATGTTTCTATAGGTATTATATGGACTATTCACTGAGAGCATGTTGTTATAGATGCGTTTCAGCGAGAAGTCTTTCAGCGCATATTTGATGGTAGGATCGGCTTGCAGCGGCATGTTGGCTTTCAGACGGTTGTAGTACATTCCGGCCACCATGGGTTTCTCCTTGTCGTTAGCCGTTTCTTCGTCAATGATACTGGCAAGTGTGATGACTTCTTTTTCGTTCAGTCCCATGGCCTTGGCTTTTTGTTGTCGTTCCCCTTTCCAGAAAGCATCACTCTCTTTCTTCATCCTTTCGAGGAAATTGTCCATGGTAATATTCCAGTAGATATCGTATGTGTTAGGAATAAACATGCATGATATGGTTAAAGTATCGTATCCATATTTTTTGCATATCTCGTTGTTGCTTAGTGTGTTAAAGATGTCATCTTCTTCAATCATCAGCTTACTGCCAAGGTATTCTGACAATTTGTCGATAGTGCGTGTGCTTGGTATGGTAAGGCTGACAGGTTTTTGCATTCCGTTCTTTATCTTTCTAAACACGGAGAAAGCTCCCTCGCTTGGTTCAATGGCATATCTACCGGTTCTGATGTTGTCTGAATACGACCAGTGTCTTGCCAATGTTTGGAAAGCGCTCATTCCGTGTCCTGTCGCCATGCCATTGATTTTATAGAATACTGAGTCAACGTTGTCGTCATCGTCAATATATAGATACTGTGTTGTCTCCTTGTTAGAGAAAGAACAGAAGAAGTAGTAGAACAGTATAGCGCAGCAAGCCACTAAACATGCGATGATGGCGATGAGATATCTGTGATTCTTTATTATTTTCATTTTTTGTATTTGTTTTGGTTTGCAAAGGTAATTCTTCTTTCGGTTTCACACAAATTTTTCGACATAAATCGATTTGAAAAGTCGTTGTTTGTGGAATAAAAGCATTATCTTTGCACGGCCTTTTTTATGTTTGGCTTGGATGAATATGATGAAAGAATACAAAACCTATATCTTCGACCTCGACGGTACATTGCTCAACACGCTCGATGATTTGACCACAAGTACAAACTATGCCATGCGCTATGCTGGTTTGCCCGAGTATGATTCAGCACAAATCAGGAGTTTCGTTGGAAACGGGGTTCGGAAACTAATAGAGCGAGCTGTTCCTGGTGGCTTGTCTTATCCTCGCTATGAGGAAGTGCTTGCTGTTTTCAAGAGTCATTACTCTGAACATAGCATGGATGCCACCGTACCTTATGAGGGAATTTTGCCAATGTTGGCATCGTTGCATGATAGCAAAAAACATCTTGCTGTAGTCAGCAACAAGTTTTATGATGCCACCCGGCATTTGTGCAGTCATTTCTTTGGTGATTATATGGAAGTGGCCATTGGTGAGAGGTCGAATATCAGGAAGAAGCCAGCTCCCGACACCGTGATGGAGGCATTGAGACAATTGGGCGTGGAGAAAGACGGTGCCGTGTATGTTGGTGACAGTGAGGTGGATTTGGAGACAGCAAAGAATTGCGGAATCCCATGTGTGAGTGTTTTATGGGGATTCCGCAATCGTGATTATCTGATTCGTCATGGTGCCGAAACTCTCATTGAGCGACCAGAGGAACTGCTCAGATGGTAGTCTCGGTGTTTTGCCTTATTACATGATTGTGTGTGCATCAAGATAGCGTTGCACCACATCTTTGTAGCTTTCTGATATAGGTATATATTCTTCGCCAAATACAATTCTGCCTCTGTCTATCAGTTTCACCTTAGGCATGTGAACAATGTATGAGCGATGGACTCTCATAAATTCGGGGTGGGGTAGACTCTCGTCTATTTTTTTCATGTTGATGAGCGACATCACTCCCCTTTTGTTTCCTTCGAGGTAGATTTTCACATAGTCTTTCAGACCTTCGATATATAAAATGTCATTCAGACAAATCTGTACAAGTTTGTAGTCGCTTTTCACAAAGATGAATTTGTCTTCGTTCACGATGCTGCGTTTCTTTCTGATAACACTGTCTGATTCAGCTTTATCGATTGTTTTTAAGAAAGTTTCGTAGCTGATAGGCTTTAACAGATAGTCGAAAGCATTTGCCTTATAGCCTTCGAGTGCGTATTGCTCGAAAGCCGTTGTGAAAATGATTTTTGTACTTCTCGGAATAATCCTTGCCAGTTCTATTCCGTTCAACTCCGGCATCTGGATGTCGAGGAAAAGGATGTCTACTGGGTTCTCTCTCAATTCGCTCATGGCTGTGATGGCACTGTTGTATGCTCCTTTTAAAGAGAGGTTCGGAGTTCTGCTTACATAGCTGGTTAGCAAGTCGGCAGCCAACGGTTCATCATCAATTATTGCGCAATTCAGTATCATATATAGTTAATTTAGAGTGATATATATTCTTTTTTACATCCACACCTTTTTCCCAATGATATTTCTGTGGGTAGAGAATGTCCAGTCGGCTTTGCAGCTGATTCAGTCCGATGCCGTGTCCGCTCTTGTCTTTTGATGTCTTGGGAAAGTTGCTATTCACTATTTCATATTCGATACAGTCGTCGGTAGCATGGATGTTGACTTTGATGAAACTGGGTTCTGTAGTGCTTACTCCATGTTTGAAGGCATTCTCTATCATGGATATGCATAGGAGTGGAGCTATATAGACATTGCACGGTTCGGGTATGTCTTTGTTTACTTCAATCATTACATTGTCTTTAAATCTTAGACGCATCACATCGATGTAGTTGTCTAACAAGTTGATTTCTTCTTTCAGGTTGATGCGCTCTTCCTTGTTGCCATAGAGCATGTGTCTGAGCATTTGGCTCAGCGATTCCACTGCTTTCTGAGCCTTATGTTGATCGAATTCAATCAGGGCATAGATGTTGTTGAGCGTGTTGAGCAGGAAGTGGGGGCTTATCTGCATGCGGAGGCTCTTCAGCTCGGCATCTTTTCTCTGTAGCTCAGCATTTCTTTTGTCACGTTCTGCTTCCATCCATCTCAATGACAAGCGTAGAAGAAGAGCCAGTAAAATGACAGTTATTAAAGGGAAAATAACCCTCACCAAGAAAATGGCTATCTGGTTTGCAACCGATTGCTGTGTTATGTCGATGGTTGAAATGGTGTTGTCCATCTTCATCATTGAAAGCCATGTCAGACGATTGCATACAGAGAAGATGACAATAATGAGCAAGTTGAATACTCCAAACGTAAAGTATTTCTTCTTGAAGATGCCTTTGGGTACAAGCTGTAGATAATTAATATAGAAGGTGATGCACATGGATAATGGAAGAACTCCACGCATGAGCATGAATTGGTAGTTGCCTTGTTGCGATCGTGGCACCACCAGCATCTGAGGCACAAAAACCATCATCCAGCATATAATATGGAATACCAAAGAGTATCGGTTCGTTTTTTCAATTATTTTTTTTTCTTTATTCATTCCTTTTACCGTATTCAATGGATGCTTTATGCTCTTTGTATTTGAAGAAACAAAGTTAGGGATTTGTTGTCAAATAAAATACATGTTGATATAATTTTAATTGCTCTCGTAGATATAAAGCACTATTTTATCGACAAAATAATCGCCGATTAAATTCTTTTAGCAAATAGTGTACTGGTGTTTTATGACTTCTTGTTCACAGAATCGATTGAAGTCTGGCAATGTATTTGCCAAGAATGTCGAATTCTATATTCACTTGAGTGCCAATATGGATGTCGCAAAAGTTCGTGTGTTCGAATGTGTAGGGGATGATAGCCACTTGGAATGTGTCGACGGTGGGATTGCAGACTGTCAGCGATACACCATTCACTGTCACACTACCCTTGTCAACAGTGAAATAGCCTCGTTTTGCCATCTCCTTGTCGTAAGCATAGCTAAAAGTAAAATATTTGCTTCCATTGGCATCCTTTATGTCGATGCACTGTGCTGTCATGTCCACATGCCCTTGCACAATATGTCCATCAAGTCGGCCGTTCATCATCATGGAGCGTTCGATATTCACCTTGTCGCCTGTTTTCAGCAATCCGAGGTTGGAGCGCTCGAGCGTTTCCTTCATGGCAGTTACCGTGTATGTGCCGTTTTCAATTTTCACCACAGTAAGACACACACCATTGTGGGAAACACTTTGGTCTATCTTCAATTCGTCAACGAAAGAACATTTCAGGGTGAAGTCGATATTGCCTCTGTCGTGTGCAATACATACAATGGTAGCAAACTCTTCGATAATGCCGGAAAACATGATTCGAGAAAATTAGTTAATAATGATTTTGCGCTTGCAACGTTTCTCTCGTCATCAAACTGACAGGAGAAAAAGAAGGTCGTACCGATGATGTGATGAAACTCCGAGTATACAAGATTTGAGTGCTCTCCGTCTTTGTAATCCACCGGCTTTACAGCTTAGTCTTCACAGATTTATGTGGCCCGCCATTAACAAGAGAAGCCTTCTCGGTTTTCGTTTTTATTTTGATGAGTATCCCGATCAAACCGATACGACCCATTTATTCTTTTTGCAAAGATAGTGCTTTATTTCTAATTTTCAAAATAAATTTGCAAGAAAAAGAAAAAATTCTTACCTTTGTCGCCGAGTGTTTTATATCTGTAAAAATTAATTATTATGGAACTTCCTGATTTCATGAAATATTCCGATCGCTTTACCAAAAGCGATTTCGTTGAGAAGATATCACGCATAGCCAAACGTGCCGGTGCCAAGCTCGTATATGTGGCACTTATACTCTATTATACGTTGCAGAGTGATAAGGTTTCGGTCAAGGACAAGGCAATTATCATTGGAGCGCTTGGCTATCTCATCAGTCCACTAGATGTCATACCCGATGCCATTCCCATTGCCGGTCTAGGCGATGACTTGGCTGTGCTTGTTTATGTCCTCCAGAAAGTATGGGTGGATGTCAATGAAGATGTCAAGATGAAGGCCAAAGAGAAGCTGAAGAAGTGGTTCGACGAAGACGAGATGGATGAAATCAACGATTTGTTTTCCGAGAATCCCTGAACGTTTCATCTTTTTAATATCCCCATAAAAACAATCACTTGTCATCTGCCAGATGACAAGTGATTGTTTTTTGTAATATTCAGTAATTGTTGCTGTATTATATCATATTGAATGGCTTATTTGATATTCGGCTCTTCAAGTCCCAGACCTTTTTTCTTGTCGACTACTTTGAGAATAAGTCCCAGAATGAGGGCTGCTACACCGAGGCAGGCAAGCATAACCAACGGCCATGTATAGTCGAGCTTGGTGGGGTCTTCAACTCCGGGGTTCGTGCTTGTGAGAACCTTACCAATGAGCAATGGGAAGAGCCACAGACCGATGTTCTGGATCCAGAAAATCAGCGCATAGGCAGAACCGATTACCTTTGCATCTACCAGCTTGGGAACACTGGGCCACAGCGAAGCAGGCACCAGGGAGAACGAAGAACCAAGGATAAGGATGGTGACATAGGCGATGACGATGCCGCCTACAGCATTGCCTCTGAACATCGGCAGAATGAAAGCAAAGGTGAGGTGGCAGGCAATGAGTAGCAGCGAGCCGAGTACAAGCATCGAGGCTGCCTTGCCCTTATGGTCGACATAGCTGCCCAGAATAGGTGTGATAAGCACGGCGAGGAGTGGGAACACAGCGAAGATGCTTTCGGCTGACTGGCGCATGAATCCCATGAAGCAATATACCACGAGTGCTACGATAGAAACCAGGAGCAGCCCATATTTCATGCCGCCTTTCTTCTGGAAGTTGCTTGCAAAACCAGCTGCAGCAACGACAAGCATGATGACATACTGAACGATTGTCACCGATGGGCTGGCCCAGAAAGAGTCGGATGCCGGCTCGGTGAGCGTAAGATTACATTGAAGCATGTTGACTGCATACTTCTGGAAAGGGAAGATGGCTGAATAATAGAGTACACAAAGCAGGGCAACGAGCCAGAAACCACTGTCGCTAAGAATCTTACCAATGTCGCTAACCTTGAACGGGTCGTCTTTCTCTTCTGCTTCGCCAGTCTGTGAGTCGAGTTTCTTGTCCATGAAGAAATAGACAATGAACATCATGAGGGCGATGCACATGAGCACCACACCGAAGGCAACAGAGCGAGTGACGCTGACATTGCCGCCCAATTTGGCGAAGAACGGCGAGAATATCATGCAGGTGGCAACACCCAGACGTGCCAAAGCCATCTCAGAACCCATGGCCAGAGCCATCTCGCGTCCCTTGAACCACTTCACGATACCGCGGCTGACAGTGATACCTGCCATCTCGCATCCGCATCCGAAAATCATGAATCCGCATGCAGCAAATTTGGCAGAGGCAGGCATTCCTTCATAGAAAGGCGACACCCCAAGCTCATCGAACAGCGGGATATAGTTCAAATTGTTTGTAAACCATGTCTCCAATCCACTTCCCATGAAGCTCTCGCTCACGGCATACCATTTGATGATGGCACCGATGAGCATCACCGCTCCTGAGAGGACAGCCGTGAATCGCACACCCATCTTGTCGAGAATGATACCGGCGAAGATGAGGAAGAATACGAAGACGTTGAGGAATACCTCTGAACCTTGCATGGTTCCAAATGCGGTAGAATCCCATCCGCGTGTCTCCTGCATGAGATCCTTGATGGGAGAGAGGATGTCCATAAAGATATATGAACAGAACATGGCAAGTGCCAACAGTAGCAGTGCTGTCCATCTCATGGCAGCAGAGTCTCTTAATGTTTTTTGAATTGCTTGTGTCATTTTAATGGGTTGTTTTTATGATGGCTGCAAAGTTACAAAAATTTTCCGAATGACGAGCAGGAAACACATTTTTTTATGTACCGCAGAAATAAAGGTAATATAAGACAGTGCTTTGTGGCTGATCAGATACCCCTAACCCTTCCTACACAGGATGGAAACAAGACGGAAATACTTGACAAACGGATGCCCTCAAAAGATATAATCGACTTGTCTTGTATTCGCATTTTGCTTTAGTCGCACCCATGGAGAATCATTCTGACTATGAAGAGATGTTTACTTACTAAGAGAAAGGTATCTCAAAAGTCCGATATTACTGCCTGTTAAGACGAAAAAAGGATGCCTGGACTCTCTCTCCAAGCACCCTTCTTGTTTCTCAAGTGATGCTTATTGCATCATTTTCAAAGAAACTTTTTGGGCAGTTTTTATTTACAAAACTATTCTCCTGTGAACTTGCCGACGAAGAGGATTACGTTGGATGAAGCCTCACGAATCACATAAACAAAGGGACGATTGGCGTGGAAAGTGGCTTTTGGAACTTCTACCGTGGGACCAGAATTCTTCATTACCCCAGCTACGGTCACCGCAGCAGCCTCAGAGCCTTCCTCGTTGACCTTGATCTTGGCCTTCTGTCGCATCATTGCGATATAGACAAACTGATTGCACATATTGGGGATTTCAGCCAATTCTCTATCAAAAGCCCGATTGATGCCCATTTTCTTCATTAGTCCAATGAGGCCGTTCTTTAAATCATTTGTATCAGAAGATGTCTCGTAGCGTGGAAGCATCAGGTCTACCTCATAAGGACTATAGCTCCAAGTACTATGGTTTTCGCTGTAATCGGACAACTTAGGATAAAAGCCAAAATCATTCATATGGTTGATGATGTCATCAATGGTTTTGCCCTCTTCTGGCATCATCACGTTCATGCTCCACAATCCTTTGCCGTAAGGAATCTCAATGGCTGAGTAGGTATCGTTCTTCATGTAGTTGATGAGCACCTTCTGATGCATCATTGGCAAGGTTGTACTACCTTTCTCTGTGGTGAATGTATTGTTCTT
>CACZPU010000100.1 GCA_902783165.1 uncultured Prevotellaceae bacterium | reverse complement strand
GTCAAGAATCTGTTTCCAAACCTTGTCTGTGGATGTTACATAAGTGGCAAACACCTCAGCAAAATCTTCGTTGTATTCACTACTTGCATATCCAGAGACAAATCCCTCAGAAGGAGCGTCTTCGTCTTTCACGTTGATCCAGTCTCTGGTATGATACTTGCCTGCAGAAATCTGCTGGAAATCGGTTGAATAGTTCCTTGCCTGTGTCAGAATATGGCAGAACTCATGATGTATGGTATGGAAACACCAATAGTTGAGGTCAAGAGGCGGTTCATAATGGTTGCGGAAAGCATCATCCATGTTGACAAAGATGTTGTCCGGGTCTATTTCGTTCACACGGAACAACACTATCTTCACACCGCTTTCAGCATATCCCAATCTGATGCTTCCATTAGAGAACTCGGGCGATCCCAACAACTGATACACTTTTGGGCCATAGGTTTTAATAAATTCCGAACCAAAGACAGCCTCATAGGCTCCAATCCACAATTCGCGTATCAGAATAGCCATTGCCTTGGCTTTCTCGGGATCGGCAGGAATCACGTTGTAGTCGTTGTCTGTCTCGCTGTCTATATAACGATAGCGAAATTCAATGTTATAGGGTTTGGTAAAATTATTATAGAGCCATGTGTCGAACTCGTTCATTTCCTGTTGCTCAGTATTGAAAATACTTTCACTGGAAATATCATCATCTTTACTGCACGACGACACCAACGCCACCATTACCAGAAGACCCAGTATTGAAAATATAATCTTTTTCATAACTTTTTCTGTTTGATAATTGAATATAACCTGTTCATCTGCGGAGCACTTCTCTTCCCGACAAGTCGTCGGCAGTCTGTGGTGAGGTCACTCCGTCATACACATTTGGTGCAATGCCAGCCTTGATAACATCCTGAGGAATCTGGATGGCTCCTCGTGGGTCACCGTCCTTGAAGATAATCGGGTCGCTGCCACTGATATTATGGCTGAATACAATACCGTAGCGTTTCAAATCCTGGAAACGAAGTCCTTGCTGCCAGGTTTCTATGCGGCGCATATGCAGAACCATCTGTATCAGGTTCTCCTGCGTCCCGCTCTCTACGGTGAAGCCCTGAGGCTTCAAATGCTTTTTCACAGTACGCTGATTGGCCGTAAAGACAGTATCGGGTGTATACTCCATTCTATCAAACGTGCTGTTAACCAATTCCTCTGTCAGAACCGGACGCACAGCTTTGCCTCTGGCGGGCGCACAATGGTTGCCAACCCAATAGTTCATGTCTTGCAAAGCCTTTGCATATTGCTTCTGAAGTATGTAGGCTTCTGCGCGCACCAGCAAAGTCTCGTCTGTCTTGAACATCACGTCAACGATATAAGGAGTACCTGTATCGGCTATCTTGTCGGTTACAGCAAAGAATTCCATCATGGTGGGCAAATACACCGATTCGTTGGCACCACCGTATAGCATAGAGGAAAGATAGAGCGCATTATTTGTACTTCCCGAGCCCCAAGGCATGCCTGGAGCCCACACCAATTCCTTACTCCAAATGTCATAGTGGCAAGCATAACGACGCCAAGATGAGGAAGATTGTGCACGGCCCAAGATAGAGTTGGCTGTCACCATCAGCAAGTTTGCTGGTTCTGCTTGGTCTACATATGCATTGTTGATGTCATCAACTCCTGCCAATGTGAGGTATTTTGCATAATCACGAAGTACGCCAGTCGGGTTTTCTCCGATAGCCAAAGTAGCATATTTGATGGCTTTGTCATACTTGTGGTAGTAGAGATTAAAACGCGCAGCAAAAGCGTAGGCAGCCTTAGAGTTGAAGTGATACTTCGGTGTAACCAGATGACCGTCGTCGAGCAATGGAAGAGCCTCTTCGATGTCGGCGTCAATCTTCTCATACAATTGCTGAAGTGTACCACGTTCTTCCACTGGCACCCCAGGTTCAGTAGGATATGGCAAACCTTGATAGCTGCCAGCCTTTTGGGGGTCGTAGGCCATACAGAACGCATTGCTCATTCGGAATATGGCAAAGGCACGGCAAAGCAGCGCTTCGGCACGGCATCCATTCAAATGGGCTGGATTTCCAAGCTTTTCAAGACCTGCCAATGCTTCATTGGCCACTGCAACGGCCGAGTAATGTGAACGCCAAACCCACTGGGCACTTTCCCAACTAATAGTCAGAATGGGTTCCCAACGGTACATAGATGTCTGATATTCTTCGCACTTAAATTGAGCGCCGTTGTCCTGGACATTGTCCGAAGAAAGCTCCATCATGTAGTCGGCAGAATTATCAGGATAGGCCGACACCAGAATCTGGGCAATCTTATTCTCCATGTCCAGCTCGGTACGGTCATCGGGTAATGTGTCCAAATAGTCATTACACGAAGTCAATCCCAAGCTCAAGGCAATGATGAATAATCCAATATAATTTTTCATAATCTTTCGTGTTTTATTACCTTTTTAATAAATACTTTTTTACCTTTAGCTTTAGAGTCCTACATGTAGGGTGAACGTAAACTGTCGGGGCATTGGCACTGCCACACCACCTGTGTTGAAGAACTCCGGATCTTGACCGTTCAGATTCTTGTCGGCATAGATCAGGAAAAGGTTGGTGGCTTGCAACTTGGCACTGAGTGAATTCAGGTGCAATGGTGCAATCCACTTCTTTGGGAATTCGTAGGCGAGCGATATTTCCTTCATACGGATAAAGTTACCTTTCGCTACACGGGCAGTCGATTTGTTATATGCATTATAGGCATAGGAAAGCTGGGAATCGCTCTGCAACAGACGCAAGTCAGGGATAACAGGAATGTTGGTGTATTTTTCATCACCTGCTATTGTCCAGCGGTTTTTGAACTCTTTCGGTGTGGCCGTAAGGTCAGAGTAGGATGCACGGAACGACTGGTCAAGTCTGATGACATTGCCATACGAATAAGTGGCAAACAAATTCAGCGTGAAGCCCTTGTACTTGAACACGTTGCCCAACGAACCTGTGATGGTAGGATCGCTCGGACCCTCATAAACCAGATAATCAGTGTGGTACGACTGAAAATCCAAATTGGTAGTGGTCAGATTACCATCGGTATTGATAAAGGTGGGAACACCATCTTCGTTCAATCCCTGGAAATCCATCGAGAAGAGTGAGCGATAAGCATAACCCGGCATAGTGAAACCGGTATTACTAATCATTCTGTACACTTGTGTGTAGGTATCCAGCTCGGTCACCTTTGTCTTGACATGTGAGAAAATGAAGTCGGTGCTCCACTGGAAGTCTTTCGTCATAATATTCTTGGTAGAAATTGACAACTCCTCACCGTGTGAACGCATGCTGGCCACGTTGGCAAAATCGCGAAGCGGACCAGTGGTACCATTGGTGACCCGCGGACCAATCAGGTCGTAGTTGTTACGCTTGAACCAGTCGAACTGCACGTTGATGCGGTTGTTCAGGAATCCGAGGTCAATACCGAGGTTCAACTCGTGCTTTTTCTCGTAGGTCAGGTCGGGATTACCAAATTCGTAAATTTCAAGTCCCGACTCCTTGACATTGGTAAACGGACGCCAAGGGTTGAAGCTGCGGATAATCACCTGTGCATTGTCAGCCGCAGGTTGGTCGCCAGTCAGAGAATAGCTGGCTTTCAGCGTAGCATGTGTCAATGCTGTGCCGAATGTCTTATGGAACCAAGGTTCCTCGTGGGCATTCCATGCTCCCGACAAGTTCCATGTGGGCAGCCAACGAGACGAACGAGCCTTACCCAGACGGTTAGAACCCTCATAACGTACAGTACCGTTGATGGTGTAGCGTCCCTTGTAGCTATAGGTGGCAGTACCGAAGAACGACACTTCACGTCCATAAGAGTTGGTCACTCCGAAATATTCGGCATTCTGTTCGCTCGACTGCTTGAAATAACGGTAGTCGTAAGAGGGCAGGAATCCCATCTCGAACTGCATACCCACACCATCGAAATAACTGCGGACACGGTCAACATTGTTGATTTCCATACCACCAAACAGGTTGACGATGTGTGTGTCGTTGCAATAAGCATCGTTATAGCTGGCTGTGGCACGGAAACTCCAGTTGTTCATCTTGAATTTTCTCTCGTTGTAGAAACCACCATTTGGCAGCACACTGATTGGCAGCGAGTTGGCATCGTCAGGGTCGGTATAGAGCCACGGGTTCATGTCGCGCATGGTAGCATCGTCCATGGCACGGAATGCCATTGCCATGTTCGAGTTCTCGCGGATATTAGTTGCCTGTGTCGTGGTGGAGAACTTGTAGGCTCCCAGCACTGACAACTCCACCTTTGTGATGGGTTTGTATTTCAATTCTCCCTGAATCCTCATATCCATCACATCCAAGCCAATGTAGTTGTTACTCAACTCGTTGTGGATGTTGAACGGAGCAAAGTTGCGCACATAGAACTCGTTTGGATCCAAGGTGCGAGAGGTGTTCAATGCGTAGGAGTAGGGGTTGATGTCGAAGTCGCGACTGGTCTCACCTGTCACCACATTGGTACTGTTGCTGGTTGTACCAGGTGCCTTTTGTTTACGATAGGAAGCATTGCCAATCAAGTTGATGGTCACCTTCTTCGATACATTAAAGTTGGCATTGATATTGGTAGTGAAACGCTCCACCTTCGAGGATTCTGTCCAACCTGGGTCGTTCATGTAACTGAACGAGGTATAGTACTGAGCCCTATCGGTACCCGTAGACATGCTGACGGAGTGGTTGTGCATGATGGCGGTTGAGAACAACTCGTCGAACCAGTTGGTGTTGCGCATCTCGGCATCGCGAAGATAAGCGTTTTGAGCTGCCAAGGTATTTTCCAACCCATATTTGCCAGTTGCTGGGTCGTATGTATTCATCAGGTGATACATCTTTCCATAAACGCCACTGGTCGAAGCGCGATAGGTTCGTGCAAATGATATCAAACCGTTGTTTTCCAGTTCCTTATAGATACCCATCTGTTCTTGGGAGTTCATGATGTTGAACTGGTTGTAGCTAGGCTTCAGGCGCATGGTGTACTCACCTGTGTAGTTGATACGAGTAGAACCGGCCTTACCTTTCTTGGTGGTAACAACAATCACACCAGCCATGGCGCGAGCACCATAGATAGAGGTGGCTGAACCGTCCTTCAGAATCTGGAAACTCTCGATGTCATCGCTATTCAAACCGGCAATGGCACTCGAAATCAGTGTCTCGGCATCACCGCTCGACAAATCGTCGGCATCCACCTCGGTCACATCCTCCATTATCACACCGTCGACAACCCACAGCGGTTTAGAAGAACCATAGATAGATGTAGCACCGCGCACACGGATCTTCGGCGCTGTACCAAAGGTACCAGACACATTCTGTACCGACACACCGGCCACACGACCCTCGAGTGAACGAGAGATATCGGCCACACCATTCAGTTTGGCCTTCTCGGCATCCACCTTCGACGTGGCTCCCGTGAACAAACGCTTGTCCATCTTCTGCATACCCGTCACCACCACTTCGTCGAGTGAGGTGGCATCGCTTTGCAGCATGATCCTCATGTTTCTTGTTGCTTTTACTTCCTGCTTGTCATAGCCGATATACGATATGACAAGCGTCTTACCTAATGCGTTGTCGAGCGCAAAGTTTCCGTCTACGTCGGTAATCACACCTTTCGACGAGCCCTTAAGCGTCACAGAGGCACCGATTACTGGTTCCCCGTTCTCATCGACAACAGTTCCCTGGACACGGTTTCCTTGTGCCAAGGCTGTCACTGTGGCCATAAGGACACAGATGAGAGTTAATAAGAACTTCTTCATAAGCGATTTTTGTATATTAATGATGAAATAAAATGTATTCTAACTCTTAACTCTTCAAATCTCTTCTAAATAATTCTCTTTTTTTCGATGGTATTAGATTGTTTATTATAACATGTTTTTGTGAAACACGTATTATTAGTTATAAGTTCTTTTTCAAATCATTTTGCAAATGTAGACAATTTTTTCATCAAATCCAAATTTTTCTCAAAAAAAATGTAAAGTAT
>CACZPU010000099.1 GCA_902783165.1 uncultured Prevotellaceae bacterium | reverse complement strand
GTTCAACAATATCCAGCATGAAGCAAGACTACGGCTCATCAGTCATGCCGTCGATGCCCGATGATGTGACCGACGACCATGAACTGAGGGTGTACGTGATGCCCGGTCCTTTCATTGTGGAGTGGTCAACAACACTCTCTCACAGCAACGATGAGCGCGTTTCCACCTGCTGTTTCTCCGACCTGTATTTCCGTTATCGTAAAAAACATCTGGAACTGATGCTCTCGTGTATGAACCTTTTCGGAAAGAAAAGTTACCATCGCCGTTCGATAACCACCGAGATGGAACTCTATTCCATCTACACCTTACGACCGCGCGAGATATTGGCCACGGTGTCGTTCGACTTATAATGCCAGCGCTCTGGTGAAGGAGGAAAGACGTTTGCAAGCCGTTTTGAAGAAAGTATGATTATCTATTATAAAAAAATAAAAAAAAGGAAACAATGAAAAAAACTATTTTATTTATGTTGGCATTACTTCCCGCAACGCTGTTTGCCCAGTTGTTGCGCGTGGAAGTGCCCGACACGGCCTTGCAGCGCAATGCGCTGTTCTTGTCGCAAATCGGCATTGAACCCATGAAATTCGATGCCAAAGGAGTGTTTGTATATTCGAATCCCGATATCAAGAAACAGACTGAGGCAAGCATTAGCTTGGGCGATTTCAGCAGTTGGACAGCCATTTTGGAACCTGGACAACTGATGACTATCAAGATTTCGAGAAAAAACGGACAGACTGTTGCTGCCTATAAAGGAGCAAACAAAGACATGGCTTTGCTGAAAACGGAATTCGACAAATTCCGCCCAGAGAAGCATTCATGGTTTGAGGAGTCGCATCCCAGTGCAGACACCATCACCTACGAAGAGGCTTTCGGTCGTTTGGACAGCCGATATGCTGTATTGAATAAGATGATTTCAAAAATCAAAGATGCCAATATTCGGAAGGCACAGCAGGAAAAACTGGAAATGCAATATCTGGACAATCGCATTGAACTATATTCCGACCGCGACAATAAATACAAGCGCAACTATACCGACGACGCTCCGTTGCAGCAGCTTCTGGCTATGATCGACCCAAGCAGCGAGAAGTTTTTCGATGCAGGGCTCACCACCAAACTTGTCAACCTGAGCATACCGGTGAAGGTAAAGCAAGGTGAAGATGTCACCGACTATGCCATTGCCTATGTCAACACCGTAAACAGGTTGGTGAAAAACCCCAAAATCAAGTATGACATGGACGATTATTTCCTTAGCCAGGTGCTTGGCACAGACAGTCCTTTCGATGTAAATAGTTTTTGGAAGGTGGTCAACGAGAAATGCGACACGGCACTGGTTCACCGCTATCAGTTCATGGTAGACTCACGCAACAACACCAAATCGGGCATGCCCTGCCCCGACGTGACTTTCACCGACATTGACGGCAACAAACACCGTCTGAGCGACTATTTCGGCAAATACATCTTCATCGACATCTGGGCCACATGGTGTGGTCCGTGCTGCATGGAAATACCATATATCGAGAAACACGTAGAGTACTACAAAGACAATCCCGACATCATGTTCCTAAGCATTGGCACAGACCGGACTCGTGAGCCGTGGCTCAAGAAAGTGCAGGCAGACAAGCCCCAATGGCCGCAAATGTGGGTGAACAAAGAGGAGAACCAGATTATCACCAAGCAATGGGGTGTGCTCTCCATCCCGCGCTTTATCATCATCAATCCCGATGGCACCATCCACAATGCCGATGCCTTCAGGCCAAGCGACGACGATTTCCGGGAGAAAATCAATGCCATCATCAAGAAATGATTGGCTCCACACAAGCATACGCTCTTGTTTACCAAGCAATAACAGTCATCACACTGTCATTAAAGTGAATTCAAAAGACTGACCGTGAACAAGACATTGCTTACAAGATGGAAACAAATGGCTTCATGAAAATTGTCTGCGCCGTATAAACGTTTTTTTATATACGGCGCAGACAATTTTATAAAGGAGGAAACAAGCCACACAGCGGACAGCATCCTTCAAAAAAACCATCGGACTACAGTCTCTTCATTTATGGTGAAAACAAGCCATAACAGCATTAAGGTGCAGGTTCAACCTTGACCGTCACCATGGCTGGGAATGCATAGGCAGGGTCGTTTCGCGAATAGAGTGTCTGCCGAAGATTGGCTCTGGTGCGCTTCAGTCGCTTTTTGAAGATAACCTTGTCGTGCCATTTCACAACAACAGGCTTGTCGAGATTCATCATCTCGTCATTAATCATGAATGTGAGAGTCCGATAGTCGGATTGCTCTATACTGATTGTATTTCCTTCCCTATTCACTATCACCTTCTTGCCTTTCCCCAATTCCAAATCGGACACATGAATCCAATAGAAATCGTTCTTGAGAATCTCGTCATCCTGAAGCCACACCACTTTATGGGGATACGCATTGCGCTGATATTGCTTCATCCAAGAAACAGCAAGCGTATCAAGCCTGTCCATCCAATGGCCTTTGCCCTTGACAATATGCGTTTCGTGGATAAAGCCCATGGGATCGGCAGCCTGCATGGCATCCAGTTCTTTTCCTTTCTGAGTGTCTAATGTGTTACGGTCGTAGGCTGCATCAAGTTCGCCACACCAAATCATATAGGGAAGATTGCGCAAATTGTCCATCTTCACCGTGCCCGGATGACCCGCCATCATCGAAGCGGCAGCCCAAGTGTCGGCCATTCGGGGAGCCATGCGCCACACACCGTCACCACCAGCCGAATAGCCCATGAGATATACCTTGTTGGGATTCACGCCGTCAAAAACCACCGCTGCATTAATGAGCTTTTTGAGCAACTCATCCATACCCGGCTTGAACCACATGTTCCATTCGTCCCAAGGAGCCCGCGGAGCCACATAGAGACCTTCACTCGGCTCATACAGTATTTTCTGGTTGTGCCACTGCTGCTCATTAATCTCATGGGGAGCGCTTCCGCCACCATGCATTGAGATAAACATGCTACGTTCTCCCTCTGGTGCCTGTCCGAAGAGGCGCGTCCATATCTTCATCTCCAATGTGTCATGGTGAATTGCCTTGCCTGTATAATCCTGACGTAAGTTCTCGCGCACATCATTCTTCCATTGTTCCACCAACTCTTTGAGTGCCGAATCCGCCTCTTGCCTACTGAGCGATTTCTTGTCGGTTTTCACAGCAACAGCTTTTCCGCTCGCGCCAGCAACATTCGAAGCACTTGTTGATAAGTTCTTTGCTGAACTGGTCATAAACGGAATGACCATCAATAACAATAGTATTATTCTATTCGATTTCATTATTATAATTATTCTTTTATTGTTTGAACGCGCAAAATTACAGATAATAGCCCTACAATCGCACTTTTTTATATTGTTTAACCTACAAATTAAACATTATTCAAACACGTTTTGTCAATCAAGAAAACGGAGAATAGAATGATAAAATGAATTATTTACCTAAAAGAATATAAAGTTTTGGAAGAAAAATTTGTCAATTCGAAAATAATGTGTACCTTTGCACCGCTTTTGATGCCCAGATGGCGGAATCGGTAGACGCGCTGGTCTCAAACACCAGTGGGGCAACCCGTGCCGGTTCGACCCCGGCTC
>CACZPU010000098.1 GCA_902783165.1 uncultured Prevotellaceae bacterium | reverse complement strand
ACTGAAATTTAATAGTAAACCGCAGTGATAGTTCGTCGCTTTCAGGTAGTTGATGATTTGTGCTTCGTGTACGGGTAGAATTTTCTCGGCAGCTTTCAACTCAACGATAACATGGTCATAACAAATGAAGTCAGCAACATAAACATGCTTCAGTGTGCTACCTTTGTATTCAACAGGGATTCTTACTTCTCTTTGGAAGGGAATTCCACGCAGTTTCAACTCTATTTCTAATGCGTCAGCGTAGACAAACTCGACAAACCCCGGTCCAAGTTGTCGATGTACCTCAATTGCCGCACCTATTATATTATATGTCTCTTGATCCTCATTCATATTTATTCTTACCTCCGAGTCTTTTATTATTAATTTCACCCCCGAGAACAGGATTCTATTACTATCTTTTTAACCACTTAGAACACCGAGTTCACCGAGACTCTATGCATCCTATTAAATCCTATCTCCGTGTCCTCTGTGCTCTCTGTGGTTGTTAATTTGTATATTTATTATTCATCTCCATGTTCTAAGTGCACTCTGTGGTTTGAATAACACTATTCACCACCATAAACTCGTTGTGCCTCCTTATAGCTGTCAAGCGAACCGATGTCAAATCGTGTTCCTGGCATTGGCCATGCATAGATGGTCGTTTGTCCTACAAGATAGTGGGCCAAGTTGCCTGGTGCATCAAAGCCACATCCGTGGTTCATACAGTCAAGAATAAGCGGTATGTCTTTTTTGTTGTAAATATAGAAAGGTGGAACGGCCCAGTTACTGACAGGCTTTTCTGGTTTCTCCTGCATTTCGAGCACCTTCATGTCTTTGTCAACAGCTATCACACCCGTTCTTTGCAGTTTTTTCAGTTCAGGTTCCTGATGACACATGATGACCGACGACTGTTTATCCTTTGCATAGTCAACAAAGCCTTGGAACGAGAAGTTCAGGATATTGTCGGCAGCAATCACGAGGATGTCATCATCGATGGCTGTTTGTTTGTTTACAGAATCAGAGGCGCATCCGTCAGGATTACCGGAGATGGCCAACAAGAGGTCTCTCACAGCCCCCAAACGAGTTTCGTTTGTTGATGTACCGTCGTCAATGATTCTGATAGGCTTCTTGTTCTTGTCCTGTAGAGCCATTCTTTCGCAAGCCCATTTCTCGAATATCGGGGCGAACTTATGGTTTGTCACAACCACATGCTCGTCAATATCCTCTATTTGGTCGATGTCATCAAGCAGTCTGTCCAAGATGGTGTTATTTCCCACTTTCAGCAGTGGCTTGGGGAAATTCTTGGTCAGCTCCCCCAAACGTGTGGCATAGCCTGCGGCAATCACTACATTTTTCATTATCTTGCAACTATCAATTGTTAAAGAAATTCCACTCCGTCTGCGGGGTTACAGAAGTAGGCATGGAAGCTGTCTTTATATTGTGGATATTGGCGTAGATACTCCTCTTCCACTTGTCGTTTGATGGATTCTTCTTTCGATGGATCAACCAAAGCAATGCAAGCCCCTTTGAATCCTGCACCAGAGAAACGCCCTCCGTAGATGCCGTCTGTATGTCGCATAATGTGATAGAGTGCAATCAATTCGGGAGAGCCACATTCATAGTTGTTCATAGAACTTTCGCAACTATCAAATACATATTGTCCGAATTTTTCAATATCCCCTTGCTTCCATGCTTCAACTCCATCCTTCACTCGGTCGCATTCCGTATAGAAGTGTCTTGCCCTGCGTGCAAAACGTTCTGGCATCTTTTTCTCGTACTTTAGGAATGTCTCTTCTTCCACATCACGAAGGCGGGTGTCCTGTAATTCCTTCAGTGTAATGTCTTCATAGGCCTGCATAATCCATGCCGCCGTCTTACATTCCGAAACCCTTAGATTATAGTCCGTTCCTGTCAGTTTTCGGGTGACCCCGCTAAAGAATATCCCAAATTTGAATGGCAATTGTCTTGTCTCTTTTGGCGTGTTATCCTTTTGAGTATCATGGGCATTGCCAAAAGGAATCAGTTCGTATTGTTGTGTCTTTGTGTCAA
This sequence comes from uncultured Prevotellaceae bacterium, assembly GCA_902783165.1. Lineage (GTDB taxonomy): Bacteria > Bacteroidota > Bacteroidia > Bacteroidales > Bacteroidaceae > Prevotella. The sequence goes on along the minus strand of CACZPU010000098.1, from coordinate 1,514 downwards.
GGTATAACAGCTTGTCCGCTTCGCACAGCACCACGCAAGCCTGGTCGAGAATACCATTGTTCAGACCTACATACTCTCTTTCTGCGCGTGAAGCATAATGAATCACCTGCATCCTTTCAAGATTCAGTTGGTTCACTTTCGCAAGTGCCATTACAAATCCGCATAGCAAAGCTGCAGAGGATGACAATCCCCCAATGGGCATCGACCCTTTTACAATACCTCTCACGCCTTTCTTCAGTTGAAAGTCCTGCTGCAGTGCCCATGTGGCACCTCTCAGGTAATCACCCCAGTTGTTTTGCTTCTCGTCGATAGGTCGCTGTACATTGAATGTCATCAACCCCTCAAACGAGAGCGATGCCATTTCCACTTTTCCCGTCTCTGTTTCAGAAAAGAGAAATTCAATGCCACTGTCGAAAGCGAAGCCAGTCACCAAACCATGTTGATGGTCCACATGTGCACCAAGCGGACAAATCCGGTAAGGTGAGAATAGTCTATACAAAGCATCACCTGTTCCAAAGAATGTACGATAGGCCTGGAACAAATCATTCATTTGGGTTATCATGAGTGTTTCAATTTGCAAATAGTTAATTTTGCTGCAAAATTAAGCATTTTTTTCATAATGACAAAGAATGCCAAAGATATTTCGTTTTTTATAGCCAAAGATATCAGTAAAAACATCGTCATACTTCATCGAATTAAACAATTATTCACAATGTAAACAAGCGGTTTTCTATTTTTTGATATATATATTTTGTGTTTTCATTTTTATTTTATAAATTTGCAGTGCATTTTTGATGAAAAAAAGTGGAGTGGAATTGATTAAGTATCAGATAAATATACACTTACGTAAAATGGTTTACCTAAAAAACTAATGTGGTTTATCATTTTATTTGAGTGTTTCTGTTATATTAATTCATGTACACCCCATGGCGTTTATTTATAGGTAAACAGTGACAATCTGCGGACGTTCCAATCTTGGTCGTCTTCATGCGGAGGTGTTCTGTTATTCGGATATAAAGGCGTGTGTCGCCAATTGTCTTTTTCCCTCTCCAATCGCTATTGGAGATGTTAAGATTTTTATTCGAAAACAGAGCCTCTGGATTACGATTTGCTGAGTTGTTACGATGTTTAATTGAGAATTAGGAATCACCTTGTCATTTTATAGACAAATGAAAAAAGTACTTACAGTAGGAGTTTACGACATGCTTCACATCGGGCATATTCTTTTGTTCAAGCATGCTAAAGATCTTGGTGACCATTTGATTGTGGCTGTCCAGGATGGAGATTGCATTCTCAAGTACAAGCCAGGTACTCAGATGGTATATAGTACAGACGAAAGGATGTATATGGTAAGTGCCATTAAGTATGTTGATGAGGTTGTGATTTATAAAGATATCGACAAAGACATTCAAAGGATAGATTTCGACGTTTTTGCCAAAGGCCCTGACCAAAACCATGCTGGATTCCAAAGCGCTGTTGAATGGTGCAAGAACCATGGTAAGGAAGTTGTTGTT
>CACZPU010000097.1 GCA_902783165.1 uncultured Prevotellaceae bacterium | reverse complement strand
GGCGCACTCCACAACGGCGGGATGTGTCATGAGCGCACTTTCCACTTCGAACGGGCCAATGCGGTAGCCACTCGACTTAATGACATCGTCGATGCGACCTTCATACCAATAGTATCCGTCCTCGTCGCGCCAAGCCATATCGCCTGTATGGTAGGCGCCATCATACCACGACTCGCGAGTCTTTTCCTCATCTAGGTAGTAACCTTTGAACAATCCAATGGGCTTGCCTTTATCCACACGAATCACTATTTCACCTTTCTCACCATCCTCGCAGCTGGTTCCGTCAGCACGTAGCAAGTCAATGTCGTATTGTGCATTTGGAATACCCATGCTTCCCGGCTTTGGATTCATCCAAGGCATAGTTCCGAGAATCATAGTCGTTTCCGATTGGCCGAAGCCCTCCATTATGCGCAGGCCTGTGTACTCGTAGAACTTGTCGAAAACGACAGGATTAAGAGCCTCACCTGCAGTGCAGCAATAGTGCAACGACGAGAGATCGTAGTGCGAGAGATCCTCACGAATCATAAAGCGATAGATGGTGGGCGGTGCACAGAACGAAGTAACTTGGTACTTGCTCAGCTGACGCAGCAGTTGGTCGGCATTGAATTTCTCGTGGTCATAGACGAATATTGATGCTCCGGCAAACCATTGTCCGTATATCTTACCCCAGGCGGCTTTGGCCCAACCTGTGTCGGCCACAGTAATGTGGAGCGAATCTGGTGTGAGGTTGTGCCAGAAAACGCCAGTAGTGAGATGCCCCAATGGATAGAGAAAATCGTGAGCCACCATCTTGGGCTCGCCCGATGTGCCGCTTGTGAAATAAATCAGCATCGTATCACTGTTCTCGTTGGCAGGATAGGAACGCTTGAAAAGTGGTGCTTTCACTATCTCGCTCTGCCAGTCGTGCCAGCCATCGGGCAGAGGCTTCGGTGTTGCCGATGTATGGCTCTTGGTGTCATGTCGTACGACAACAACATTCTTCACCGTTGGGCTTTCGGGCAATGCTTCATTGATCTGGCTTGTGACGTAATCGTCATCGACACAGATGATGGCTTTCACATTCGCACTTCTGTTGCGATACACGATATCATGCTTGGTCAGCATATGAGTAGCGGGAATGGCTATGGCTGCTATTTTATGCAATGCCAGCATGGCAATCCACCATTCGTGGTGGCGTTTGAGTATGAGCATGACAGGGTCGTTTTTCCCGATGCCCAATGATTGCAGATAAGCCGCTGCCTGATCTGACATTTCCTTCATCTGCTTGAAAGAGATTCTTATTTCTGCTCCTTTGTCGTTCGTCCATAGCATGGCTAGCTTGTCTGGAGCTTCCTCAGCCCAAGTGTCCATCACGTCGTAGGCGAAGTTGAAATTGTCTGGAATGATAAATTCCAAGTGCTCGTTGTAATCCTGAACAGACTCGAAATGCGTCTGCTTTAAAAATCTTTCTACCATTATTTATACTCTCTTCAATAAATCTACCAAGACCGTCATTCCACGGTAAATGCAAGTATTTTGACAGGTTTGTCGCCAACAGCAAGCATTCCGTGAGGATTGCTTGAGTCGAAGTAAATGCTGTCGCCTTCGTTAAGCACCATAGTTTTTCCGCCGATATAGATTTCCATCTTTCCTTCAAGCACTAGATTGAACTCTTGTCCGTTGTGAGAATTTTTGTAGATGGTACGTGCCCCTGGCTTAGGTTCTACAGTGACGATAAATACATCTGCCTTATGGTTTACAAATCCGCTGACCAGACTTCTATATTTATATGCCTTGGTGCGTTCAACACTCATACCTTGTCCCTTTCTCACCACGAAGTATGATCTCATGTGGGGTGTTTCAGAAAAAATCAGTTCCTCTACAGCGATACCATACTTATGTGCTATCTTCATCAGATTCGAGATGGTAATGTCCATCTCACCAGCTTCAATCTTCTCGTATTTATCTGGTGTGACACCGATAATATCTGCCACCTCGCTGGCGGGAATGTCGAGTACGTCGCGCAGTCCGCGCAGACGTTCGCCCAATTGCTTTAGTTGCTCATCCATTTTGTTATTGCTAAAGTTACTATTTCTTTCTTGTTGGTTTTCTTATATAACTGCGCCTTCTTCTTGTGTTGTCATAACACTTTTTTCAGCTTGGTGATAAACTCATCTGCCTCGGCTTTTGTAAGGCAAAGCGGTGGGAGGAGCCGCAGGATATTGGTTTTGGCACATCCAGTAAAACAATGTTGCTCGTAGACAAGTTTCTGGCGTATTTCCTTATGTGGAATGTTTAGTTCCACACCTATCATTAAGCCTCTTCCACGTACATCTTTGACGGCACTGTGGTTCAATTCTTTCAATTGTTGCATTAGATACTCGCCAGTCTGTCTTGCATTCTCCACAAGGTTCTCTTTCTCAAAGATGTCGAGAACTGCAAGTGCGGCCGCGCAAGCCAAATGATTGCCGCCAAAAGTGGTGCCCAATTGTCCATACACAGGCCTGAAATCTGGTGATATCAGTACAGCACCCATGGGGAAGCCGTTGGCTATTCCCTTTGCCACGGTGATGATGTCGGGCTTAATGCCTAACCATTGGTGGGCGAAGAACTTGCCTGTGCGCCCGTAACCACATTGTATTTCATCGCATATCAGTATCGTTCCATATTTCTTGCAGGCAGTGGCAAGGCCCTGGGCAAACTCCTTGGAGGCCATTTGTATTCCACCTACACCCTGTATACACTCTAGAATGACAGCACAGACATCTCCATTGGCCAGTTCTTTCTCCCATGCAGCCAGATTGTTCAACTCTAAAAACGTGGTATGTCCGTTGGCATTGATTGGCGCAATGATTCTTGGATTGCAGGTTACTTCTACAGCCAGTGATGTGCGTCCATGGAAAGCACTGTCTGCAGCAAGAACGCGAGTGCGCCCATTGGTGAATGAGGCTAATTTCAAAGCATTCTCATTGGCCTCCGCACCGCTGTTAATCAAGAACAGCTGGTAATCGTCGTAACCGCAGATGGAGCCAAGTCTTTGAGCCAGTTCTGTCTGAAGACGGTTGATGACGGAGTTTGAGTAGAATCCTATTTTGTTCAGCTGCTCGGTCACTTTTTTAGTATAATAAGGGTGACAGTGACCCACACTAATCACTGCGTGCCCGCCATAGAGATCAAGATACTCTTGGTCTTTATCATCCCAAACTCTGCATCCTTTTCCCCTTACAATGTTTACGTCAAAGAGGGGATATACATCGAATAGTTTCATCTCTCAATTATTTTGTCGTTTGCAAAGTTATACCAATTAGATGACAAAATAGCAACTTTTTGCCATCTTTTTGTATTAAATCGTTGTTTTCTGACGTTTTTGCCTCCATAATTGGAATCTTTTCGCATAATCATGTTGGTTTTAAACGTCAGTTTAGCTTTTGTGTTGTTGGAGAAATAGGTGTTCCAAATCTTGTAATGAAACCGCCATTTAGGTTGGATTCCTGTTAAAAAGCTGATGCTTTCAGGCGCAGTCCGGTTGATTCGTCGATACCAAACATGATATTCATGTTCTGGACGGCTTGGCCTACAGCACCTTTTAGCAGGTTGTCGATGGCAGAGGTGACAAGAAGTTTCTGGCCATATTTCTCAACATGTACCAAAGCCTTGTTGGTGTTTACCACTTGTTTCAAATCGATAGGTTTCTCACAAAAGTGCGTGAATGTCGCATTGCAATAGAAATCTTTGTAAACTTGGACAATGTCGTCGATGGGCGCAGATGTACGCACAACGGCCGTGCAGAATATTCCTCGTGCAAAGTTGCCGCGATAGGGTATGAAGTCGATGTCCGCATCTAAGAATCCTTGCGTTTGTTTCAACGACTGTCTGATTTCCGCAATATGTTGGTGCTGGAAAGGTTTGTATATACTCAAGTTGCCTACACGCCATGAGAAGTGGGTAGTGGCACCGGGCTTTTGTCCGGCACCAGTCGAACCTGTAATGGCATTCACAGCCACGTCTTCTGTCAGCAGTCCTAATTTGGCAGCAGGCAACAAAGCCAGTTGGATGGCAGTGGCAAAGCATCCTGGATTAGCCACGTGCTGTGCCACTGCTATCTCTTCTTTATTAATCTCTGGCAGACCATATACGTAATCATGGCTGCCCTTGATGCGGAAGTCTTGGGCCAAGTCGATGATCTTTACGTTTTCTGGGATGATATGCTCCTTGAGGAATGCTTCACTTTTGCCATGTCCGAAGCAGAAGAATATGACATCGACCTTGTCAAAAGGCATCTGATCTGTAAAACGCAAGTCGGTATCGCCGATGAGCCCCTCATGTACATCCGACAAGAGGTTGCCTGCGTTGCTTTCTGAATTGGCGAAAACAATATCAACTTCTGGATGATTCAGCAACAAGCGTATCAGTTCACCGCCTGTGTAGCCTGCCGCGCCTAATATACCTACTCTTATCATGTGTTTTCTTTCTTTTGGCACAGATTTGCACAGTTATTACGGCAAATCTATGCAACCTGTGCTTAATAATTATCTCTTTTCGTCCTTGTGTATACCGTAATACACGCGAAGTGGGGTGGAGCTGACTTTGATGAAGCCCTTGGCCTCGTCGGCAGTCCAGCCGGTCTGTGTCTCTCCATATTCACCGAGTTTCGATTTTGTCAAGTCGTTGGCCGAGTCAATTCCGACAGTTTCAAAGCTGTAAGGGCGGAGTTTCAGAATGGAAGTACCCGTAACGTTGCGCTGCGATGAGGTCAGCATGGCTTCGATATCAGGCATCACAGGCTCTAGATATTGGCTCTCATGCAGGAACATGCCATACCAGTTGGCCACTTGGTCTTTCCAATATTGCTGCCATTTCGAGAGAGTTGACTTCTCCAACAGGCGGTGTGCCTCAATGATTAGTTTTGGTGCTGCAGCCTCAAAACCCACTCGTCCTTTGATACCGATGATGGTGTCTCCCACGTTGGCATCGCGTCCGATGGCGTACGAGGCGCCAATCTCCTCAATCTTCTGAATGGCTTTTACCCTGTCGTCGAACTGTTCGCCGTTGACACCCACAATCTCGCCCTTGTCAAATTGAATTTTCAGCAGCATTTCTTGTTCCTTGGCAGTCACATGTTTCAAATAGGCATCTTCGGGTAAACCTTGTGTCGGGTCGAGCAATTCGCCGCCACAGATGCTAGTTCCCCAGATACCCACGTTGTAGCTGTACTTCAGTTTAGTGAAGTCGGCTGTGAATCCGTGCTCGTTCAAGTAGTCAACCTCTTCCTTTCGTGTCAGTTTCTTGTCTCGTGTAAGCGTAATGATTTCCACACCGGGAGCCATCACGAGGAATGTCATGTCAAAACGAATCTGGTCGTTGCCAGCGCCTGTACTGCCGTGGGCAATGGCGTCGGCGCCAATTTCCTTGGCATAGCGTGCAATGGCGATGGCTTGGAAAATGCGTTCCGACGATACGGAAATAGGGTAGCAGTTGTTGCGCAGCACATTGCCGAAAATCATGTATTTCAACGATTTCTCGTAGTACTCTTGGGTCACATCGATGGTAACGTAGGCTTTTGCTCCGAGTTTGTAGGCGTTCTCCTCGTTTGTTTTCAACTGTTCGGCGCTGAATCCGCCGGTATTTGCACAGGCGGCATATACATCCCAGCCGTCCTGAGTTAGTTTCATTACTGTGTAGCTGGTGTCGAGTCCACCTGAAAATGCTACTACTACTTTCTTGTTTGCCATAATTATAAGTAAAAAGTTGAATAGCAGATAGAATGCTTGCACAGCCTTCTCTCTATTCTTTTTATTGTTTTTTCTGTTTCTTTCTCTTCTAACTTGCCACCTGGTTGGCTGTTGTTTGTTCGTTTTTACTCTTCGTTCTGTTCTTCGTTGCTGTTCAGCAGTCTGATTCTTTCCATCACATGTTCTGGGATTTTTGCCGGTAGGTGTTCCTCTGGGTCGAAAAGCATTCCTGTGCAAATGCAGTATTTTCGTTCTGTGCGTTTGAGAATGTCCACATTCACACATCCTTCGCATCCACGCCAGAAAGCTTCGTCGTCTGTCAGCTCTGCAAAAGTGACAGGCTTGTATCCCAATTGGGTGTTCATCTGCATGACGGCGGCTCCACTTGTCAGCGAGAAAATCTTGGCTTTGGGCCATCGAGTACGAGCCAAAGAGAAGGTCAAGTCTTTGATGCGCTTGGCCAAATGCAATCCTCGATACTTGGGATGTACAATCAGTCCGCTGGTTGTTACATACTCTTTGTTGCCCCACGTCTCTATGTAGCTGAAACCTGCAAAGTCATCACCACACAAGGCAATTACAGCCTTTGCTTCGCGAATTTTGGTGATAAGGTATTGGTGTGTACGCTTGGCGATGCCAGTTCCTCTCACTTTGGCTGCTTCGCTGATGGTTTCTAGAATAGTATCCACATATTTTTCATGTGTTTCGTCGGCAACTATAACATCGATATCTTCTATTTTCATATCCCGAAAACTATTAGAGTTACTCAATTCTGCATCCTTGATGCTAACTTCGTATGTACTTTATTTGATGATGTCTGGCAGCACTGTGCCTATTCCCTCAATCACCTCGGCTTCACTGGCGCCTTCTTTAATTACAATAAAAATGGTGTCGTCGCCAGCTATTGTGCCTAGTATTTGTGGTATGGCACTGTTGTCTATGTTATAGGCAATGCTACTGGCATAGCCTGGGCGTGTCTTGATAACACCCATGTTGCCGCTGAAATGAATTGAGATGAATCCTGGAGTGCGTAGCATTTCCATGGCAGAGCGGGGGGTGCTCACGCGCTTGTACATCGTGTCATTGGGAAGCACATACACATATTTCCCACTCATAGTGGCTGCTTTGGCCACTTTCAGTTGCTTCATGTCACGACTTAGTGTGGCTTGTGTCAGTTTGAAACCCTCTTTTTCGAGCGCCCTTAAAACTTCTTCTTGTGACCCCAATTCCATGCTCGAAATCAGCATCTTTAGGGCTTCCATTCTGTTTTTCTTTACTTTCATCAGATAGTTGCTATTTGTTTTTCCGATGCAAAGGTATAAATAAATATGCAGACAGACAAATAAACATGCATATTTTTCGACACGTTATCGAATTTTTATGCAAAACGTTCCTTTTCTTCCGATGTTTTTCTGTTGCTCCAAACAATCAAAAGAATGTAAAAAAACAAAAAGCATTAGTTCGTCAAACAGGAACCAATGCTTTTTAACGATGTGTTCTATACAATTTAAAGTCATGCACAAATCGATGTTTGTGCATGGCTTTAATCATTAGTTGCGGTTGTTGCCAAGTATGCGAAGCAGGTAGAGGAACAGGTTGATAAAGTCTAAATAGAGACTCAAAGCACCCATCAGAGCTATTTTCTGAGCTCCCTCGTCCATACTGTCAGCTGCCATCAGCATCTTCTTGATTTTCTGTGTGTCGTAGGCTGTCAGACCCACAAAAATCAATACACCTACATAGCTGATAATCATGTTGAGCATGCTGCTATGCAAGAACAAACTTACTATCGTTGCAATGATCAGTCCAATCAGTGCCATGAACAAATACTTGCCTATCGAGGAAAGGTCGCTCTTCGTGAAATACCCCACGGCTGCCATGGCAGCAAACGTTCCTGCTGTGATGAAGAATGTGCTTGTAATCGACTCTGCAGTGTACACAAGGAAGATAAATGCCAAGGTCACACCATTGAGCACCGAATACAATACATACAGCAATGTGGCCGTAGTCAGTGAGAGCTTATTGATAGAGGCACTAACTATCCATACCAATGCTACTTCTGCAATTAGCAGACCGAAAAATAACAATCGGTTGGTGTAAATCATCGACAGAATCGCGGGGCTGTTAGCCACACCATAGGCTGTCAGTCCGGTGATGCTCAGGGCAAGCGCCATCCAGATGTACACTTTACGCATCAGTGCAGGAAAAACTGTGGAAGCCCATCTCGACTGTTCGCTGCCATTGATTACTTCTTGTTGAAATCTTTCTAAATCAAAATTGTTGTTCATTTTCGTTCTCTTATATAATTAATGTGTTACTTTTTCATGCATCCGTTCGGCATGCATTTAGTCATAAATCTTATTTGTTCATATGCAAATAGCGTGCCATATTGTCAATTTCCGATTGCAAACATACATAAAAATAATTAATTATCAAAATTTTCACTTCATGTTTTGTCTTTATCCCACATCTTTTCCTTTTGTAGTAATAGATAGAATGTGTGCATGTTGTCCGCGTTCAGTTCCCTGCTGAACCATAGAAGATGGTACGTGATGTGGTCACATTCCGTCTTCTTTGTTTTTACAGATGCCTTGTAATGCTTCTACAGATGCCTTGTAATGTCTCTACAGATGCCTTGTAATGTTTCTACAGAGCATCTGTAGTCTCTCCTCGGCAACTCCGTAATGTTCCTTCAGCCCTTCGCCTGTGTTTCCGCGTGTCCCTTTCGGCCCGCCCTCCTGTTGTCTTTCGTGTTCCCAAGTTCCCTC
>CACZPU010000096.1 GCA_902783165.1 uncultured Prevotellaceae bacterium | reverse complement strand
TTTACACGTTCATAATTGATACTGTCCATAATTGTCCTTACCAAATGAATGCCCAATCCCCCAATTTCACGTTCCTCTGACGGCAATGTAATATCTACATCTTTTTGTGCAGTTGGATCAAACGGAATGCCATTGTCACAGATGATAAATTTCAAGTTATGCTTATTTGCAACTGCCTTGATGGACACTTCACCTTGCTCGCCAGCAGGATAGGCATAGTTCATTACATTTACCACAGCCTCCTCAATGGCAAGGTTTATATTCATAGTAGTTGCCATGTCAAATCCTACCGTTTCACACACATTATCCACAAACTCGGACAAGAGAGGTATTTCTTGCACATCATTGGGCAAAGTGATGCTTTTTTCAAAGGAAGACTCAAGTTGTAGCTTGGTGTACCTCACCGCCAACATAGTAAGGTCATCGCTTTGCTCTGTATTTCCCACAAATTGATGCACTGCCTCGGTCATTGCATCGATAAGGCCCTTTGGCGTTTGCTTCGCATTTTCTGCCGCTTTTGAAATACGTTGAAGCCCAAATTGGCTATGTTCCGCATTCTCTGCTTCCGTGAGTCCGTCTGTATAAAGGAATATAGAAGTTTCATATGATATTACTATTTCTTGTGGAACGAAATCTACTCCAGGCATTGCTCCAACAGGCAAATTTGGCAAAACGGGCAACTTGTAGAAAGAGCAATTTGGCTCGGAAGGATATCGCGAACTAAAAAGCAAAGGAGCATCATGGCCTGCATTACAGTAATGCAGGCGACCGGTAGGTAAGTCGAGTACCCCCACGAAAAGCGTCACAAACATATTAGCTTCATTGCCCTCGCTCAGTGATTCGTTCAGCGCCGTTAAAATTTGGTCGGGTTTTGCATTATGGGCAGCTATATTTCTGAACAACGATCGTGTCACAGCCATAACGAGAGATGCAGGAACACCCTTGCCCGATACGTCACCAATGCAGAAGAAAAGTTTTTCATCGCGGATAAAGAAATCATACAAATCACCTCCCACTGCCTTAGCCGGCATAATCTGACCGAAAATATCTATGTCGTCGCGCTCCGGGAAAGGCGGGAATGTCTTTGGCAACATACTCATCTGTATACTATGGGCAATGCGCAGTTCGCTATCCATAGTTGCTTTCGACGCGGTTGTGCTCTTCAATTCTTCCACGTATTTGGACAAAGACAATTGCATTGTTTCGAACGAATCACGTAGCTGACAAATTTCATCATTATACTTAAAATTTGGAAGTGGAGCATCGAAATTTCCTTGGGCGACTTTGTCTGCGGAACTGGAAAGAAAACGCAGTGGTTTCGTATTACGTCTCACAACCACCATACTGTTGATGGCTATCAAAATAATACCCAAAAGCATAATGAAAAATACCAACACACCTATTACTATGCCCCAAAAATACATTGCCAACCAAGGAACAACAATAGCCATCGACCAGCCGGCATGACCTATGGGAGCATAATATACAAAACATTTCATGTCGTTAAAGACCATTTCCTTAACGTCTCTTTTTCCTGCCAACATCTCCTTGCATACAATGTCATCTCCTACATCTGTCGATAGTTTGGAATCATCTATGAAATTGCCAGTAAGGATTTTGTCTTTATCTGGGTGAACAATATATTGTCCGTTGCGACCAAGAATTAAACAACGAATAGGAGTGTCATTATCGTCTTGTGAAATGTTTTTGGAAAAAATACGCTCATTTTCCTTCATATTAACCACCTCAATTTGTCCAGAAAGCCAGTCAATAGGCAAGTCAACACCAAAGATACCAACAGTTTTGCCTTGTTTGTTGTGAATAGGCAGTACATAACTACAGAGCATGGCATGAGCAGCATCGTCATCGAAATATGGTTCCGACCAATAGCCCTTTTCTGCCACCAATCCTTTCTTGTACCACTCACGTTGCAAATAGTCATGGTGTTCTGAGCCTACTTGAACTTTCTCCAAACGATTACTGTCTCGACGAACCACATATGGTTCGAACCATCTTCCTTGCTGGGGGAAAAAGTCCGCCTCAAATGCAGCAAAATATCCCATTACATAAGGATTCATCTTCAATTCCTTCTCCAAAGCCTTGTACACTTGCTCAGGACTCCCCAAGTTGTTCTCTATCTCATTCACATTGTTGATTGCTATCACCTCCACTATGTTTAGTGTAGCTTCTATCATCTCGTTGGTATAGTCTATCACGTCCTGATAATGCTCTTTGCTCTGGTGTGCCGTACCCGAAACGACAAACAATAACACGGCAGCACCAGTCAAAATATTAGCCGCCACAACAGCCAATATAACTCGTAGAGTCAATCTACGCGCAAATGAACTCTTTTTCTTTGTTTTAGAACTCATAACCCAAATTCAAATATATATATGTCTTTTTGGTATGGTTGGAATATCCGAGAGCGACACCCACTGGACCAAACATCGTATTATAGTAATAAGCGGCCTGCCATCCAAGCAGTGTCTTAATTTTGAGAAGGTTGTTCATTCGGTCGGCTTGCTGGGCGCCCGCCATTCTTACCAGCAGATAGTGGCTACTACCCATTCGTTGTTGCGCCTGCAACTGCACAGACAAGAAATGTCTGCCGACATACTCAATATTACCAATACCGGCAAAAGGCATTTGCTGTTCCACATAATGTCCGAAGGAATTTCCTCCTATTGCATTGCAAAAGAAGATGGGAAGATGGTTTCCAAAAATCAGCCTCCCATAGACCATTGGCTGTAAGGTTAGTTTTTTGTTGACACTAAACGACATGCGCCAATTGGCATTCACATCGCTCAATCCTGCCTTCTTTTCCAGTTTTGTGAAATTGTCGGTAATATATGCATATCCTGCCTTGAAACGTGCTCCCCGAGTGGGAAAATACCAATTATCTTCACTATTGTAATTCACTTCTGCCCGATAACTGAAATAATGGTTATTCTCTAAAGTTATACCAGCTGACTTCGAAGATTCGAGCATATCAAGATAGTGAACATAATCCCAACGCAAGCCTATCTTAAGGTTGAAATGCCGAACATCAAAATTGAGTGGAGTGAACTCGGCTTGATGATGGTTATAGAGGATATTGTAATCACGATAGCCATCAACATAGATGTCCACATCATTTCTACAGAATGAGTATGATAAGGTCGGGCATGTGTAGCTTCGTGGGTGGAAAGTTAGAATACCCTTTCCCATCATCCGCTTGCCCAATCGCACCATAAAGTCTGCACTCAAAGGCATTGACGCTCTGATGGGGATGTCTGCCCCTAACTGCACCGCAGCGTGTTCCTCATTGTCAAATCGCAGCCCCACATAAGCCTGATTGGTTTTTCGGTTGCCCGCCGTGAGCACCACTCTCACGCCATCACCCTCAGGTGTTGACACACACTCGGCAGTCTGATAGAACAGATCCATTCGCATAGAAGTGGTCAATTGTTGCTCGCGAATAGCATCAATACTGTCGCCCGCACTTGTGTTCAACCGAAACTTCTCTCGTATGAACTGCTCATCATATGGTGTCATATTCTCAAACACATAAGCAACCACCTTGCGCTTGGTTGACATAGTCATTGTATTCTGGGGCACGGGCAGTGGCGGCCGGTAATTATCGGCAAGCCCAAGACGGCGTTTCAACTCCAACAGTTCATCCCAATGTTTCATGGCTTCTTCTTCACCACGCCTTATAAGCGTGTCAACAGCATTGTGTGAGAAGCTTGCCGCATTGTATCCTGTGGTGTTCACACGTATGGGAATATCCGTAACAGCTAGGTTTTCCTCATATTTATTTTTACAATTCACATCAATAATCTGACTCAGAATGCTCATTGTGCTTCCCATATCGGCAGCCACCTTCGGCGCGCCCTGAACAGTTACACCAATCACATAGTCGGCTCCCATTTCCTTGGCAATATCAACAGGGAAATTATTGCGCAATCCACCATCCACCAATACCTTGTCGCCCACTCTGACGGGTGAGAAAGCAGCAGGGATAGCCATCGAAGCACGCATGGCCCACGGCAGTCTGCCACTATGGAAATCATATTCTGTATTGTCAATGATATTGGTAGCCACACAAGCAAAAGGGATGGGTAAGTCTTTTGAGAAATCGAGCGAGTCAGTATAGCCGGCACACAGCCGACTGAACAACTCTGCTAGATTTTTACCTTTGATAAATCCTCCATCATTATAATTACGCTTGCCAATAGTCATGCCAGTTGTGAAAACATAGGTATTCTGCTTTTGCCTATCGGCAAGACTTTGTTTCCAAAGGTTCTCCTTGTCGGAAATGACATAACTCCAGTCCTGAACGCGCACTACAGAATCTAACACATTGGCGTTATATCCTATGGAATAGAGCCCACCCACAATGCTACCCATCGAGGTTCCGGTTATGATATCAATAGGAATGCCAGCACGCTCTATTACCTTCAGAACGCCTATATGGGCCAAGCCTTTGGCACCTCCGCCACTCAACACGACAGCCACCTTTTTATTAATATTGCCATTTGGTGATTTTGCCTCAGTTTGTGCAGAAGTATTGGTTTGTTGCGCCAAGCTGTCTTTAACATTTGACGTTTGCAAAAACTGACCATGCATACTCACCGTAACAAGTATCAGGGCAATAGCCATCAAAAGAAGCTTTCTATTTCGCAAGAAAAGAACCATATACGTCTTGATAAAGGTTATTTAATTTGTACGCTTTATAAATACAGAAATGCTCTCCACTCTGCAAAAGTAACAAAAAAAAATATCATTAGCAAAACTATTATTTACAAAATCATCATTTTGGCATAATATGCAGGCAAATCATTCTTCCGCTACAATATCTATCGAGCTATGTCGTCACACTTTGTTAATAGTTTTACAGTATAAAGCACTTTCTTTTCAATGTGTACACGACATTTGTACAATATGTACATATGGTTTGCACAACTTGTACAAAAGACTTTGTACACCTTTAGCACTTACAGCATCTTGTAAAGAAAAAAATCTAATGGGCCTGCCCTTATTGCATACCATTACTGCCTGGACTGCCTACAATTGCATAGTTACAAGCACAAAGAAACCATCAAACCAATGCAGAAATAAAAGGTTGAGGAAAGATTGGAGGAATGTCGAGTCTTTACACATACAATTCTTGCATACCAAAGAAAAATTTCTTTTAATAATTTTTTGTTTTTGAAAAATAAACTGTACCTTTGCGAAAACAAAACGAAACAAATCAAAACAATCTATGAGAATAATGAAAAGAACTATGCTAACCTCATGCTTGCTGGTGTTTTTGTCGTGTATGCAGGCAATGGCCGATAATGATAATGTAAGAGCTACACTTGCACTCGACAGCAATTGGCAGTTCTATCCTGCCTACGATGTGAGCCGCCACCCGAAAGCAGAAACCGTGAGTGTACCACACACATGGAATCTCGACGACGTGTTCTCAGGAATGAAATACGAACGTGGCGCCTATATGTATGAACATTCGTTGAAATATGATGCCCGACAGATGAAGGGCAAGCGTGTTTTCCTGAAGTTCGATGCCGTGAATTCATTTGCCGAAGTGGCTGTCAACCAGCAGTATGTGGGACATCATTCAGGCGGATACACTGCCTTTTGCTTTGAGATAACTGACAAGTTAAAAGACGGTGACAACAAGATAAGTGTGTTGGCAAGCAACGCCTACCGCACCGATGTAGCTCCTTTGGCAGGCGATTTCAATGTCTACGGGGGCATCACACGCCCAGTAACTATGATTGTGACTGGCGAAGACTGTATTTCGCCGCTTGACTATGCTTCCAATGGCGTGTATATTCATCAGAATAACATATCTGAGCAACAGGCCGACATCACCATTGAGACCATGCTCTCTTTAAAAAACGGAATAGGCGGTAAAGAAATCCGTGTGACGATAGCTGACCAAAACGGAAACATTGTGGCAGAAAAGAAAAGCAGTGTGTCGGATGCCAAAGCATACACCACAGCCTTAAGCATTAGCGCGCCACACCTTTGGAATGGTCGGCAAGACCCATATATGTATTGTGTAAGAGTTGAATTATTAAGCAACGGACAAGTGGTTGACAGAGTAACCGAGCAAACCGGTTTCCGTTATTTCAGCATCGATGCTGACAGAGGATTCTTCCTCAATGGGAAGCATCTCGACCTACATGGGGTTTGCCGCCACGAAGAAGGCTACAAGACAGCCGGACTCTACAACGAGAAGGCCATGCGTGAAGATGCAGACATCATCTATGACTTGGGCTCCACGGGTGTGCGCTTTGTGCATTATCCACACTCCAAGTACGATGTGCAAATGTATGACGAGCGCGGCATCGTGCTCTGGTATGAACTGAACTTGGCCGGACCAGGAGGATACAACTCACCGGGCTATATGAAGAACCCGCAGTTGGAGGTCAACGTGATGCAAAACCTCATAGAAATGATCAAGCAGAACTACAATTCACCAGCCATCTGCTTTTGGAGTTTGTGCAACGAATTGTCGTTCAAATACGACGAACCAGCCACCTTCCTCCGTCAACTGAACGCCAAGGCCAAAGAAATAGACCCACAGCGGCTCACCACATTGGCAATCTGCTATAGTCAGGATGGTTTCCAAGGCATTACCGACACCTTCGGCTGGAACAAATACTTCGGATTCTACGAGAACCAAAGCGGCGTCGGAGAATTTTTCGATCAGGCAAAGATTGAAGCTAACGGCATTCCTATGGGTCTCTGCGAATATGGTGCCGCTGGAAGTCCTAACCAACATGGATTCGAGAAAAAGGTAACCAACAAAATTCATTATGAGGAAAACCAAGCAAGAGTGCACGAGGAGAACTGGCGCGACATGGTGAAACGCCCATATGCATGGTGCAAATTCATTTGGCAATATAGCGACAATCCGTCAAGCATTCGCGACGAAGGGGACTACAAGGGTATGAACGATAAAGGCATCGTGACTTGGGACCGCAAGACATTCAAGGACTCATACTATTTCTACAAAGCCAATTGGAACTCTGAACCTATGCTTTACATAGCAGCACGACGCTATACGCTGCGCACCGAAGCACAAACCGATGTGAAAGTATACACCAACCAGCCACAGGCAACGTTGTATCTAAACGGAAAGCGCATAGGCAAGGCAAAAAAGGACGAAATCAACCGCATCGTTTTCAAGAATGTCACACTTTGTGAAGGCGAAAACACCATCACTGTAAAAGCCGGCAAGATAACAGACGAATGCAAATGTACCTTCAATCCCAATGCCCAAAAGCAGGATATTAAGCAACAAGGCGGACGACTTGATGGTGCTGTGAACTGATTCATCTTCACAAACCATTATAAGACAACCTAACAAATACAAGACTGTAACAAGATTAGAACAACAAGAATATGCGAAAAATCTATCTGACATTGGCCCTGTGCATCTGCTCCTCAAGCTTTTGTTTTGCACAGAAAGTAATTGAGACAACACCGCAAACATTTCAAAAGGCAATGACCGCCCTAAGAAATACAGTGAAAAATCAAAAGGAAGATGTTGTGATGTTGTTGCACGGCGGAGAATACGAGTTGTCGGCCCCGTTGGTTTTCGACAACAACTTATCAGGAAAGAATGGACATACAATCACTTTGAAGGCAGCCCAAGGCGAGAACCCCATAATAAGCGGAGGACGCCATGTAACGGGATGGCAACGAATACACGGCAATTTGTGGAAGACCAATTTCAACAGCAATGTTAAACTGCGCACTCTGATAGTCAACGGAAAGCGCGCACGCATGGCCGGCTCACGCAATTTGATACAAGGACTTGGTGCATACGGGATAATTGACATTACAGGCAAAGAGCCTTGGGCATTCGGTGCAGGGCAAGCCCCTATAGGCATCAAGATGCAGGCTGGTGCAGAAATGGCTGCTTTCAAAAATCCTCAAGACGTGGAGTTGGTACAGAACAATGTGTGGAACGAAAAAGTGATATGCGTTAGCGATATGCAGAAATGGGGCGACACCATCGCCGTGGAACTGCAACAACCTATCAGCGCAATACTTACCACACTGAAATGGGCTGGCAAAACCAATTTCGACCGTCTTTTCTTTGTTCGAAACGCCTTGGAGCTGCTAGATGAGCCAGGTGAATTCTATTTCGACCGTTCTGCAAAAACACTTTATTACTATAGCAATGGCGAAGACATGACAAAGGCAAACGTCATTGCTCCTCAGACTGAAGGACTCATCAAGATTCTTGGAAAGGACAACGCACAACAAGCAGGAAACATTTGCTTCGAAGGGCTTACATTCTCATATGATGCTTGGAACCTGATGCCTTTGGAGAATTCGCGAGGCTTCGGTGGTATTCAAAGTTTGGGACTAGCATTGAAATATATCCCTGACGGAAACTGGCATCCCACAAAATACAACTCATGCGATGTCCCAGATGGAACTATTGAAGTGCGCAATGCCAAGAATGTGAAAATTTTACGCAACAAGTTCCTTCATCTGGCATCGGCAACCGCCATCAATCTTGACAACGACGACTCGGAAATTGATGTCACAGGAAACGTATTCTGCGACTTGCTGGGCAACATCATTAGCGTGGGACATCCACAGCATTATGAGATTGGTGATGGTGAAGGGCGCTTTGCAAAAGGAGTGGAAGGACTATGCCACGACATACGCATAACCAACAACTACGCACGTAACATCTGTCTTGACTTTAGGCAACTAGAAGCTATGCTAGGCTTCTTTGTAAAAAACGTCAAATACGACCATAACGACATCGCCGGGACACCATACGGATGTGTTGCACTTGGTTG
Organism: uncultured Prevotellaceae bacterium; assembly: GCA_902783165.1. Classification (GTDB taxonomy): domain Bacteria; phylum Bacteroidota; class Bacteroidia; order Bacteroidales; family Bacteroidaceae; genus Prevotella. The sequence goes on along the minus strand of CACZPU010000096.1, from coordinate 50,543 downwards.
GTGGTGGGGCAATGCTGCTATTCCAGAATCGACTGTGGCTGGTAACAACAGTATCAGCTACAACAGCCTCGGTCATTCGCACCAAGTACTTACCGACGGTGGTATCATCTACATGCTCGGTCGACAGCCAGGTTCTGTTTGCGAAGGCAACTATCTCTACAACGGACCCCGTTGCATCTATCCAGACGACGGTTCATCAGGCTGGGCTATCCGCAAGAATTTCATTAACAGCTTACGCCAGATGTGGCTGCACATAGACTCTGACCGCGATTATGAAATAACCGTAGAAGACAATTATGTGAAAGACAACTATTTGAAGAACAGCGGAAAAGGCGTGGAAGTGGTGCGTACACACAAATACCGCAATATCCCCTTCGATGAGGAAGCTTTGGCCATACAACACGCAGCAGGCATAGAGCCAGCCTATCGTGACATCATACCCAACGAGGAGCCGGAGCCCATCAAACTATACATAGAAATGGCTGTAAGGAAGATTCAGTAAAAATATTATAGAAGATTATTCATCACCGGCATGGTCGGCAACCCACTGCCAACACTTGTCCCTGCCACGCAACACATCATCCCACGAATAGGTGATCAACACATCGGGTAAAAGTTCAAGTTCACCAAGTTTAGTGCGGTCGGGACGGAAACAGGCACGGTGGCTCACCATGCCGGTGATTCCTGTATTAGGCAATTTCCACGACAAAGCAGAACTGTAATTGCTTGTTTGGTAGCACCCTTTTGTACCAACTACCTTGCCGATGCCATTATCACGTGCCATCACAATAATGTCTGATGCAGCACTATAGGTCCTTTCATTCTGCAAGAAAAAAACATTTCCCTTGAATATGTTGCGACTACTCAGATTATATAAATCGGCATTTTCATTGACACCACTGAAGCCTGCAGATACAATTTCAGAATCAGAATACTCCTTGTCGGTATCCGAATCGTACAACTTATCTGGTGAGAAAACATGTTGATTAGCTGCTTTAATGCGCTCTATTTCATTCATAGCCTCAGCAGCATAGAATTGCTGGTATAACGGTGAATAACGGATGGCTTCAGTGACACATTTCAGTTGACGGATGGGATAGAGCCAACTAAGCAGTTCGTAACTAATGAGCGAACATCCACCACTATTGTCACGCAAGTCTATCACCAGAGTCTTTATTTCCTGTTCTTCCATAGCTGCAAAGAAATCCTTCAGATACTCATGAAAATTGGGCTTCCCCTTGAATGAGTCAACCAGTTCTTGAGTGATTTCAATGCCACGCATACCCAATATGAGCATGGTGGTATAAGGGTCGAAACAGGTATTCAACTGCAAATAGCCAATGCTTCGTTCGGCATCAATGGATGAAGTGAAAGCTTCATTCAGCATTTTACGAGGAGTTTCCACTCGTTCCCTGCCAAAGCGAGGTTTCGCATAACGCAAATTCATCCAGCCTTTGGTAGGTTGCACCATAGCATTCATTCCATCAGAGAACGTAATTATCATCGTGGAATCTTTATGAAAGAACGGTTTGTTCTGCCAAAAGCTTACATTACGAAACACATTGTCGCGCAAACGAACCTCACGGTCGGTTTCATTCTCAAAACTGAAATCCTTGCGGAATGCATCAACAACCTCTTTCACAGGAACACTGTTAATCTTGCTGATTTCCCTTCCAAGATAGATAGAGGTCTGCTCAGTACCTCCCCACAAATAATAATGACCGTCATGATAGTAATAACTGACTGGATATATGGCACTGGAATCATACATCATTGATGAAACGAGGGTATGTCCGTCGTGCAACTGGGAGAATATACCTTGCAAATAATACATCAGTTCACCATCGCTCTTCATATTCTCCGCTTCGCGATAGCCTTTACGGATAGCAAAATCTATGTCAAACGGGCGCTTCATACCCTCGGCAAATGCTGGGTGTGACTCTTTGAGCAACTGCATGGCCAAAAGGAAATCCTTCTGGTATTTGTTAGCTTTCAAATAATAACTACTTTGTTCCACCATCTTACTATGATATTCCACTTGGTTATCCAACACATCTTGTGCAACAGTTGATATTGAAAGCCAATGCAGCAGAACAAAAAAAGACAATAACCTATATCTACGCATATATTCTAAATCCCATATTATCATTTGCAAAGTTACGCAAAATCAAAGGCAGAACAAAAGAAATTCATTGTTTTTTTTGCCTAAATGAAACATGTTTTCCAAAACTACAAAAAAAGAGTAAGGCCTAAAAGAAACTTTCGTATTATCCATACTATATCAATTTATTGTTTTGACAAAATGATAGATGATAAATCGCGGTGTAAAAGATATGGTTTTAGACTTCAAAAAGTAATCTTTCATGAGGTAAAAGATAATCTTTCATGAGGTAAAAGATAATCTTTCGTCAGTCAACCCGCAACTTTACCATTTCACTCCCCTCTATAGTAAAAATACTTCCACAACCCGCACTACTGCGTAACTTATTACATATCAGAGGAATGTGAATAAACATCCCACACTGAAACCAATACCAGAACCCTAACTAAAACCAGAAAATGTGTGTCGAAAATCAGCAATTTCGGCAAAACAAGTCAAATAATAAGAAAAAAAGGAATTATAGGGCAATTTGTGCGGGCAAACAGTTGTTAAAAACACTTCCTATAAAATGTCGTGCTTTTTCAAAAACCATTCAGAGTATTTGATTTGCAGGACCTTACAAAAAGACTTATGTTAATAAATGAATTTTTGTATACGAGTCGCTCGAAAACATTTGACTTGATGCAATTCGTATAGCACAGAAGCATCACCCAATTATCAGGTTTTCAACCACATAGATAGATTTGCGAATAGTCTTTAACCTCAAAAAAAACATTATATAACACTGTAGCAGACCGATGTTATGTTTTTACGACATCAACCTGCCACAGCACTTGAAATAAATCTTTAGAACTGTTGTACAATATCCGCCCTATTAGGCTCAGAATTGCGCTTGTCAATATTGCTCTCCAGTATCGACCAGCTTACTCCATTATTAGGATATTCTTTCTTTGAATAAGACCCATCTTCCTTGAGCAGATAGACTATGGGATATATGTTAACTTGAAAATTTCCTTCTTCTTTTGAAAAAAGTATTACTTCCATCGTTCTTATGCCATCTCTAACATTGTTCCATTTTTCCACCTTGCCGTTTTTGTTTACAAATGGATAACTGGCAAAAAGAGGTACATCCTTTGAGAGAACAGGGTCTCCATACTCATCTCGTACATCAATATGGTACCCTGCATTATACATCTTCGAGGCAGCATGCAACAAACATTCCACTCTAAACCTGTATTCATATTGTCCTTGGTACATACTATCAAAAGCAACAGCCCCCCGATTGACATAGGGTCCTCCATACAATTGACGATAGCTACTCAGCTGCATCTTAGGTGCTCGAGTTGAGAAATATTGTTCACCTATTAGATAATCTTTATTTTTGCGCGTTACTATAAATCGGGCCAAATATGGATTTCCACGTTTGATGCCTTGGTTCAATGCAATTTCAGATTGTGAAGCTGTGAGCTGAAAATGATAAGTTGTTCCTACTATATGATCTTCTATATCGTAAGGTTCAAAACTGGCAACATATTTCGGGCTACCGGCATCGTCGTCTGGTACAGCATAGACGTCAATGCGCGGTTTTGTCACGTCAACCCACCCATCCTTGTATTCCACATCACAATTGAAGATTGGAAAATCAGGCTGGTAATTATAAACAGACTTGTCTTCAATAACAGTCATGCTCTCAACAGACGGATAAAGGGAATACTTGAGGTCGAAGACAGGCCAGCTCTTCAGTTCGGCCTCAACACGAAACAATTCAGCATTAACCATTGGCACATTGATTGCCAAACCGGCGTTGAAACCAACGGAGAAAGAAGCACCAAAAAAAGTATTGTTAGGCTTGCTTATGTTGCCTAAATTGTTGTTGATATCGAAATTCAATCCTGCGTCAAGTTCTGCATAGGGTTTTACATAACCGTCTATCAATCCTTTTGCCACCGTAAGCCCAACCTCAAGATTCACATTTAGATTAGCAAACAAACCAGCCTGAATCCCCACAGTGCCCTCTTTTTCCTTCATCACCCATGGTTCACTTGACTTAGGTGTCTCTAAAGGTCCCTTATCTGATTGAGAATTGTAATAGAATCCCGTTGACGAAGTATTTGTTTGGGAGAACGTGCCATATATGGAACCTTTTACACCTCCAGCAAGCTCTATCTCTGGTTTTATATAAAGGTCTAACGGAACTGGGCCAGCCATCATATGCAAGAACAAATGCTGTTCACCGAAAAACTTTTTACCACCTTCTGGTTGAAGGTCGGATGCTTTTACCCGGAAAGCCACAGAACCTTCACCGGCAATACCAAATGACTTGGTGATGACATCAGTCATTTTATAATAGAACTGACGTTTTCCTTTGTTGAAATGCAGCAAGAACGATTTTTCCATTGAGTATCCAAAACTAAACTGCAAGTTACCATCGTATGACACACCGAATTTCTTCTTGTTGGGATCTCGTTCTCTCGCCTCGCTCTCTAACATTGGCCTGTTATATATTTTCTTAAGGTCCTGGAATTTGGTGGCGTCCAACGTAAAACTCAAGTCCAAAGTTTCCTTATAGACCTTGGCATCCTGCAAATCATTGCGTATGTCACTGGAGCGCGTCTTTACCTGATTCACCGCATCATCTTCTTCACTAGCCAGATTAGGGTCATTTGGATTTGCAACGATATTAACAGTCAAGTCAAGCTCTTTGAACACCTTGTCAAAGTTTGAAAGTTTACAGGTGAGTTTATACATGCCGTTCTCTTTCTCCACGTCAACGACCTCATGGGCAAAACCTTCGGGGAACATATTACAGAAACCACTATAGATAACCTCTCCCTTATGCGGCAACAGTTCAGACGGTGTGTTTTCTGCATAATACACAATAGTATCATCACACATCAATATATAGTCGTCAACATTCTCCTGTTGGAGATAATGAACACCCTCGTTGAACTGATAAGTCACGTCATACTTGTCAGTGGTTTCGTGCACAGGTTCATCGAAACCTTTGCGGTTTGTTTCCTCCAATTCCGGCTCATCCAAATAGAGCGTACATGCAGAGAACAAGGTTATAGCGGAGATAACGACCGACCAGAATGTTATCTTTTTCATATATGTTTCCTTTTTATATTCAACTAAGTGTTTTCTTAATAGCAAATGTATAAGAATGACTGACTACTCAATGGTGAGCAGATAGAGATTAGACAGGGAACCGTGAGACTCACCATCGAAGGTGATGGCATCGGGGAACTCCTCTACCTTAGCAGAGTTGCGCTTATATACCCTAAACTTTATTTCCTCACCTTGCGAGAAGTTACTATACACACGGATGAGAACGTAGCGAATGCCTTGTTCCTCCTTAGCCTGTCCTATTCCGCGTATTTCATCATTACAGACAGCAATAACATACATGTCGTCTGAAAACTTCTCACCATGCACAGTAATATCAGAATAGAACACCATGTCGTAGGCATAGTTATATGGATTTAAAGACCACATCGGATGAACAGTAACCGTGCATGTGGCTTTGAATTGTCCCGATACAGAGATGGCTGTGACAATGCAAGTTCCCTCGCCTACTGCCAACAATGTATTGTTATCGAACTGAATGACGTTTTGGTCAGAACTTGCCCAGAAGACCTCTTCATTTGACAACTCTGAGGGTGCAAAAGACACAGGTATTTCAAAGCGGTCACCTATCATCAAATCCACGCTCGTACGCCCCAATATCATTTCACCAGCCGGTACGGCATCTTCCTTATCGAACTCGAAGAACTCACCACAAGAGGAAAGTAAAGGCAAAAGGGTAAGAAGTGAGAGAGGCAGCAACCTCTTTGCCACGTTCTTCACTATATATGAAATCTTTTTATCCATGATATTCCGTTTTATGTTCTCATCTTTCTATAGTTTTACTCTTTCACCTTCGAGGGGTTATCGGTAGGTTATTTCGATGCTGTCACCGAAACAATGTTAGAACGGGTGCTGTCGCGCCCATCATTGTAATGAATCAGCACATAGTATTCAGCTTTCTCTCCGGGTTTCAACAAGAAATCGCTGAACGACAAATCATCTTTTGGAGCAGAGAGCAAGAATTTGAAGTCATTATCTTCCGCTCCCTTGCGATATATGCAATAGTAGTAATCTTCGTTATCAGGCTTGCCTTTCAGTTCCCAAGCAAGTTTTGTTTCCCTATTCTTGGCATTGTGGGTTGCCATCAGAGTGATTGGAACATCAGCTATAAGACTACCCTGGAAGTCAAATGTATACAGTTTGCTTAAGCCAGAACTACAACCAGAGAGGTTGTAAGTTTCCATGGCATAGAGGTATGACTTGTTACGCACCTTATTAGGCATGTCATCAAAAAGAATCTTATCATCTGCCGCTGTTACTGAATCGGCGTCAAACTGAGCCAGCAATGTCCAATACTGCTCTCCTTCCAATTTGCGGTACAGACGATGGAAGTGCAAATCGGCCTCATTGCTAGCTACCCATTCCATGTGAATGCGGTCGTCGTTCACATCGTTGCTGAGCAGACGACAGGGCATGGGCGGTATGTAGTGCGGCCGCAGAACGCGCAGCACTTCAGAGAACTCACCAACATTGTTGGAGTAGTCTGTTGCACGAACCTTATAATAAATATAACGTTGGTTCACCTCCTGAGTAAGCGAATCAATAAAGATGGAATCGTTATAAACATTCTGTTTGATGCTGAACTCATGAGTAGGATCATTTGCATAGGCCACATCATAATAGCTGATGTCTTCATCTCCAGAAGGAGTCCAAACCACAACAACAGTACCGTCGGGTGCCGTATGGGCACGCAGGTTAGTAGGTGCCTTCGGTGCCACACGATCGTCAATACGGATTGTCTGAGGTAGTGAGTAGTTCACATTGTAAAGCGTATCATATGCAGCAATACAAATCATTCCTGTCTCTAATCCTGTTACATTTACAGTTACGACAGTATCGCGTGGAGATATCAATTCTGATGTCAACGGCACCCATTTTCCTTCGGCAATCCTTTCATTATAATAGAAAGGAATATAACCAATGAAATCATTCTCCATGGTGTCTTTTGTAAAATAGAGTGTTGCCTGTCTGACTATGCCCGTCGTATCTGTTCGATGGATAAAGATACGTCGGAGGACTGGAGCGGTCGGAGGCACACGATCGCCGAAATCCACTGTGAGCACGCTACTAGGAGCAGTAAGTTCTCCAAAGGCATCGTAAGCACTTACCCTATAATGGTAAATTCCAGGCCTTCCGGGATAGTCTGCAAACTGTATCGGTGCGTCGTCTGGTAAATTTTGGCTGGTAAAGGGAACGAACGGTTTTTCGTTCACTCGTTTCCAATTGGTTTCTTTGTCTTTTCTACGCTCTATAATGAAACTTGAATATTTCGTTGCAGGCCATTCAAGATTCAGCTGGATATCTGATGTTGGCTGCCCTGTCACTTCCACATCAAATGCTTCGGGTGTATATTTCTCATTCAGTACAGCATCGAGGAATCCTGGTTGGATAATGTTAAAAGAATCAATGTGAGAGGGTTGAACGACATACTGGTATACTGTTCCGGGTGTTACATTACGGTCAAGTAATCCCAAAGCCATATCGCGTGCCAAATCGCGTCTCCACTCAGCCAAGAGCATGGCGTAGCCCACGATGCTTTGCTGTTCGTCGTGCACTTCCACTAAACTACCCACAGTACCAGGTGCACTCAGCGTTTGGTCGAGCGTCAAGCGACCACGCCCGTACATCAGCTGCATGCCCATATATGCAAGAGTATCACTCTCGGGGTATTTCAGCCGCATCTGATCGAGCGTGAGAGGTTTGAGCGCAAGCGCCAAGGTGTCAATCTTCAATTTAGTACCCTGCATGTGCAGACGGAACACATTGTAACCATAATAGTTGAGCTGCCGCCATGTGCTGTAGTCGTCAACGCCCCAACGTAACGCAATACTGTCGCCATAGCTGCGTGCCATCATTTTGATGGCATGGGTATTGAATCCCACAAAATTGCTGTCTTGTGAGATTGACTGATTAACGCTGACAATGGAGTCTGCCTTTTCCTGCTCATCATCTTTCTCTCCAGCCACTTGTGCATGGACGGACAAAGCCATCATCAACCAAGCGGCAAGCACCCAAAGTTTACTAGATATCTTCATGGTTGTACATTTTCGTTAACGGTCCAACTGTATAGTCATCTTTTTGCTACTTTCAGGAAATATTTCCATTCCAGGATAGCAATCAACCTCATAAACACCTTTTTTGAAATTGAAAGTGTTGGCACGGTGACGTCCCACAGTGAATCCTTTCACATATTTGAAGTTCTTCCAATCAAATTTCTCATAATTATCGTCTGCCATACGTTTCCAAATAGTTGTTGCCTCATCACAGTTACTGCGTGGATGAGAACTACTCATTCCAACAAGCACATCCTCCAATTTCGTACGCCTTCCGTTCGTATTCTTTCCTTTGTATTGCGAAGCGTACATCAGCGGTATCTGCTGGAATGGCATCTGGAACATATACTGGTCGTCATACATACTGGATTGTCCGCGTAGATAAGCTTTCCAAAGATTATCCCAATCAGGATTCCATTTTGTATAGACTGTATTATAGACATTCTTTATTCCGTCGTGGAAACTGTTGTAATTTAATATTAACTGCAACAAATTATAATGCAATTGTTCCAAATCAACATATGGATTCTTGTATTTATTAAGACGCTCCTTCCAGTCTTTTTCTTTGCTATTATAACTGAAATACCACTTTCCATTATTAAGGGTCTTGGAACTATATATTTTGTCCACATCCTTCCAGAAATCCTCCAAGTCTGACCAAGCCTCTTCATTGTTGTACCCTTTAAAGAAAAATTCTTTTAAGAAGGATTCTACTTGCTGGAATAAGAGTGGATGCTCATTCATCTGCTTTACACAGAAGGCATATAAAGAATCGTTGTATTCTTTCTGCATAAACATGTGCTCATAACTTTCGAAAGCAGCACCTTTCCATTCCCTTTCATTTGTAATGAACCAACAATTGGATAAATTTATATAGCAACCACGGTAGATGTCATTAAACAATCCACCTTCATCTTCAAAGAAGTCTTCGAAATAACGTGTGGCACGGTGAAGTGCATCTACGAAGGATGACAGCTCCGAATAAGGACGTGTTATGTCTGAAAAGAATTGGGAAGTCCCATAATGAGCCATGAAACCTGTATAGCGTACTGGTGAAACCCATGAGAACCCCTCATCAGTGAGCCATGTGCAATTGGGGAAATTGCTCTTGCTTGGAATGGAGGATGTGGGCAATGACCCAACATAAGCAGCAAATGACCCTATGCTCTGTGACTCAAACCTTTTATCAGCCTCATCGGTGTAGTTCCTGTATTTACTTGCATTATTAGCCAGATCATATGAATAAGCAGGATTTTTGGAAAGCATAGGAGTCACAGTATTATATTTGGATGTAACCACAAGTCCCTGTGTAGAGAGATTGGGGTAGTCATCGTATTTATAACGTCTGGCTTCCCAGCCGGAAACGTTAGCATAACCACCAAGGTAGTTGTAGTAGAAATATGGATCGATGAGGCGTATCGACTTTTTGCCCTCTCCTTCAATGCTCACCAAGGCAGAACCCTTGTCAAACGCCAAATCATAGTCTGAAGGTTTCACACTAGTATCATATTTATGCACCACTCCATAATTAACATCTCCCATGAAAGGATAACTATAAGAAATAATAGGATCTTGTGTCACCTGTTCGGTTACAGGATTGAGAACTTTTGAAGGTTGAACCCTGATTCCGTACAACAGCACATGCTTATTCTCTTGATCTGTCGGTTCTGGCCATGACCATGGTTCCTGCTGTGAGGAAGATGAAGAGGAAGAACCGCCACCGCCGCTTCCACTACTTCCACTACTATTGTTTCCAGCGATAGCCATTTCTTGTTCAATAAGTTTTTCGATGTCGGCTTCCAAGGTCAACTCTGGTCGTACTCGGTCAACATTTTTGTCTTTTATTATATTCTCGAGAGTTTCAAGATCCATTTTTTCTAAAATATCTTTGGTGACCCTGCCATTGGGGAAGAACTCTGCAATGATTTCATCTTTTGTTTTTGGTATATGTGTAGATGATGGCTTATTTGAGAAAATAGGGTTTGTGAATTGATGGTTCACTATTCCCTCCACCTCCTTTACCTCCACATTTGTAATAGGATTGTTGAAAGAAATGTTAGTGGCCGAAGGTCGCATCACACTGGAAGTAGACACCTCCTTTATAGGAGCTACCATAGATTCTTTTCCTGGAACCGTGACGGAGGTTTTATTTGTATTTACATGCATGATATGAGCAGAGGCATTGCCGTTGGTAGGATTCAGCACACGGCCTACAGAAGCAGAGAAGTTCATTTGTGCTGCCTCCGCATTGGTTGTAGGCCGGATAGAAGGCTGTTGGGTAACCACTTTTCCACCGACATTATTCACTCTACCATTAATTTTCACATCGTCAGCCTTCTTTGAACCATTGACATTACCTATTATAGGAGTCTGTATCAAAAGAGGTATATATTTTGTCGTGGCTTTTCGGGAAACCTTTTGTGTAGTGGAACCAGAACTATTCGACGAACTGGTAGTAGCTCTCCTCAAAGTTGAGGGGCCTGAAGAATCACTCTCAGAAGAAGAGGTTGAAGCGTTTTTCAGCATATTGGCCAACTTTCTCTTTTTACCTTGCTGGATTTCGTAAATAGGATTGTCTACTTTCCCTTCTTGATATACAACTCCTCCATGAACAAAGTAATGTGTGCCAGAGCTACTACTTCCCTTATTACTAGAACCACTTGACTGGCCACTGCCGCTTGGTTGGCTGCTGCTGGACGCTTGAGCTGCCTCCTCTGCTGCCTTTGCAGCTTCCTCTGCTGCTTTGGCTTCTTCTTCTGCTTTCTTCTCTGCCGCAGTCTTTGGCCTCACATATTCGAGTTTGATTACGTATGTATGCGACATGTCAAGTTTGCTTTCATCGATAAGTTTGTTGTCTGGCAGCCAGTTCAAATTCTCGTTCACGTACGATCTCTTAAAGTTTGCCACGTCTTCACTCACATACTGTTTGGCTGTTTCATCATATAGTGCCCATTTCAGCATGTTATTATTGAACTTCGAACTGATGTCTCTCTTGAAAGCAATATTCGGCCTACTGATATCCACCTTGTAGGCGGTATATATCCGCGGTTCACTGTTCAATGTATCAATGACCATGTGGCCGTCGGGCGACGGGAATGCCAAAGCCACATCATCCTGAATTCCCTTTTCTGGTGTCGAAGAGAACTGACTTAGGTTACCTGTACGGAAATAATATACCTTCATGGTGCTCCATGGATAATTACCATAAGTACCGTTGATGGTGTCCATGCTGTAAGGATCCTCTTCCAAACCGTTGCGTATTTCCTTGGCATTGCCATAGAGATACAGTTTGTAATAACGGTTAGACCTCAAGGGGGAGTTTGCAAGCAATATGCGGTGACGATTACCGTCAGAAATCACAGAAATATAATCCCTGCCATATTTAACACTATCGCGTGCGTATTTATCAGGGCTTGAGAACTCTACCAATTCGATACCAGGAACAGGCTCCCATGTAAACTCAGGATCTTTGTTCAATCTCTCTCCAGGCACACGTTTGGTATAAACTTTAGCGAAATTGAAAGTGTAAGAACGATTGGAGTATTCCTTGTAGTCATCGTTGCTACCACCTCGGTCGAATGCTAATTTCTGTGCGAAATTCTCATCATACAGATTCAGGCGGGTTCCCAATTCTGTACTCGTCTCGACAACTATTTGGTTTTCATAAGTTATTGGTTCTGCATCTTCCCATCCTTCCTGTCTGCTCTCACCACCCACGGAGCAGTTGGTGAAGAGTTCAAAGTTGTCCAGCGGACTGCCAAGGTAAGGCAGACAAACCGAGCCACACTCAAACTTGAATGAGCGATTCAACTTAATAAGGCCTCCCAAGAGTTTCAGCTTGACACGTGCCTGACCCACCATCCAGAACGGATTGGGAAGACCAGCCTTGAGCATAGCTCCAATTTGAGCATGCAGGATGTCGAAATCCTTGTTGTAGAAGCCCAAGCGAATACGGATCCCCATCTTGGCCTCCAACATGGCATAAGCCTGTCCTGTGGCATACCAACCCTTGATACCCATCTGTTTTCCGTTGCAGAAATCATTAATCTTGACGAGCGACACGTCTATTCCTGCCACGGCTCCTAGATAAGCATAAAGAAGACCTAAGTCAACATCAATATATCCGTAGGCCTTATAGCCGAACATGACACCTCCACTGTTTTGAGCTTTCTTTAAGAACTTCTCCATGGCTGCTTCGCGGGAACGGTTCACAGATGCCTCATCCGCCTGCTCCACGCCTTCACCTGCAGAGCCTCCATTCAAGAACCTACGGATATCCTCAGGTATCGGAGGAAGCACACCATTGTTGGGCAGCTCGTTGCCTACGCAGAGATATGCATTTGCACCAATCTTCACTGTTACTATTTTGGCTCTCAGGTCTATAATCTTGATACCACAGCGTTTCTCTTCTTCGCTCGCTTCGGTACCATCTCCCGGTTCACCAAGATAGACATGCCACTTAGGTTTCTTAAATTCTTGATAGTTTTCGTACTTCGTCACTTTAAAATTCAGGGCAATAACTCCGCCTGCACTTGCCTTCACCTCCTTACTCTTCTGATTGGCACCACTTCCATTTTCAGAATTGTCTGGTGCTTTCTCACCCTTGAAGCTATTATTCTCGCTATCAGTACCCATGGTCTCATTCAACCCGGCACTAGCCGATCCTACCCACTGACCAGCTGAGTTTTTCCCCGTTCCCGTAAACGCACTGATATTTCCTTCCAGTTCATTCATCAAAGGAATATACTGATCAATAGTTGTTGTGACTGCCTTGGCAACATTCTCTGGGGATATTTTAACATCGCAACTCAAATCGAGTGAGAAATACTGATCTTTCGTACGTGTAGTCCCACCTTGTCCGCTATTGTCCTTCAGACATTGGTAAGCAATAGTTGCCTTCGCCTTGATGATTCCGTCATCGCCACCTGATGAAAGGGCATTCAGTGTGCCGTTCATCAGGAAGGTTGACAAGCACTTATTTTTGGTGTCATAAACCACTGTCATGTCAAAATTACCATTCAACAGGTTGTCTGAACCTTCTGTTGCAATTCCTAAGCCAAAGACTCCGCCTATCAGTCCTCTTCGCGGTGTTGGATTACCATCCTGGCCCTTTGCTGCCGTACAGTTGAAATAAAAGCCTCCTGTCACCTCCTTTATTACAATGGGTGAAATATGCAAACCTGTTCCTTTTACTTTTGCAATAAAGTATCCATATTTGAAATCACTGTTGCTTTCAGAAGTAGCTATCGTTCCGCTTCCACCCGAGCTATGCGCATAATAGCCACCCTCACCGTCAATCTCTAAAATTTTCCCCGGCAATTTGAAGTGAAGTTTGCCTTTATAGCCACCCCTATTTACATCAATGTCCAAGTTGCCATTCAACTCAACTCCGGCAAAGCTAAAGCCTGCACCGAAATTAGCCTTCTCCCAATCCACGCGACTGTAAGCTGCAGAGAAATTGTCGAGTCTCACCTTGCCATAAATAGTGAGTCCGGCACCAGCAGAAATTTTCACGGCATCGCAGAAATCAATGTTTCCATGCAAATTCAAACCGATTTCCTGATAACCATCCGTATTCTTACCCAACTTGAGTCCATATTCGTCAAGGGTGAACTTGAAGGGACCAAGCTCTTTTTGCAAGGAAGCAAGACTCCATGTCCCAGGACCATAATATACTTTAGTTCCGTCGGTACCCTGGAAACTATATTCTTCCTTGAAGCCGACTTCCTCATTGATGGAAAGCAATGTTCCAGAAGGAGCCTTGATGTTCTTCACCAGCTTAGATTCTGCAACCGTGAAGTTAGACACACGCATCTTGGAGAAATTGACTCTCGGCATCTTGATACCGAAAGGCAATTTAGAGTCAATCTGCTTAGTCCCCGCAATTGTCACATTTCCACCAGCACAGAGTTCCACTCTTGTTACCTTGTCAGTACCACCAGATATCTCAAAGAAGGTTTGGTCCTTCTTAAAATTGGCTGTTCCAAGGAAGAAGTCGAGCGCCAAATCCTTCACCTGCTCGGTTTTGAAAGTAAAGTCGTAACCTTCGGTCTGGTCTTCACTGCTCTTTCCCTGACTTGAGATGTCACATACATATTGTATCTCACCATCAAGAATAGGCACGTCAAACTTACCCTTAAATCCGCTGTTCTTAAATTTCTTCTGCAAGATATGAAGATACAATTGGTCAATAGAGAATGCCCATCCGCCCAATTTTCCTGTCTTGGCATCAAGTAAGTTTTTTAATTCTGCGTCCAAGGTGATACCCGAGTCATCGTAAATCAGCCGTGGAACATCTATCTTCATTCTGCCATTCTCCTCGTTCTTGGCTCCAGCAAACTTTAAAGACTTGGGGAAAAGAACTCCTGTATCTGAAATACTCAGGCCTTTCCACAGATTAGGATATTTGGCAATGTCGGCTTTGTCAAATCCTGCCAATGCCCAGTCGTAGTTCTTAGGCATGTCTGGCATATTGTCGGACTTTCGCCATTTTGAATTGTCATAGATTACACGACCAGGCTTGAATGTCCAGCCTCCTAAAGAATTCACCTCAAACGGATCCATGGAACCCTCGGCAATGAAATCCTCCCAATCAGCGAAGTCGCCCCTCACATGAACGATTGGTTTTTCTTTGGTCGCATCACCATTGGCGTTGCATTTCTTCAATCCTGGAACTTGTATATCCAAGTCTACCAGCATTCGCTCCAAAGAATCAGCCTTCCAACTGACATAGCATCCGTCGTTAGGATTAGTCACGTTGGTTGGAGCCTTGAAAGTGAAGATGAGATCCTTGTTGTTTGGGTCCTTCACGTTGAAATTAGAAAGTAAGGCAATGGCGCCAGCCTCTGGCAAGAAACGGTCGGGGGAAATGCACACCCGAGGTGCCCCTAACATCAAGATACCGTCAGTATAATTGTTTTTAGGAAGTTCAAATTGCCCAAAAAGGTTCATGGTGGCATGTGTGGGCGCAAACTTCATCTGAACAACCTGTGCAGTGATAGGAGAGCCTTTCGTTATTTTCTTTGGCAGTTTTAGAGGCATGTGCAAATCATCGATTCGGCCATTTTGGAGTTGGTCCCAAACATCCTCGCCCGTCTTTACCCATTTGTAATATTGGCCAATATTATAATTCTTGGCAATATCCTTAATTCCATTGGTAACAGACGATTGTAATTGACTTGCATATGGAATGCCTGTATCGGCAATAAGGTTATCAATACCCCAGTCAGAGAAAAGTTGGTCAACCTGATCCATACCCGAAACATTTTTCTTCGAGTCAGGATAGGAAACTGCTTCGCCCTTATATACTAAATTATCGGTATTGATGTATAGTTCGTCAAACTTCACTGCAACCATCAATGTATATCCAAAAGGATTCCATTCTATATGACCAGTACCTTTGAAACAATTCTTTCCAGGAACTTTGTTGAAATCCTTGGCGTCGAGCGTAAGCTGATACTGACCTATTCCCACTGTTCTTCCTCGTAATTCTTCGGCAGATTTCGTGGTAGGGGTAGTGTTGTTGATTTGCACCATGTCTGAACACTGGAAGAACTTTTGGGAGTATCGTTCAGACATGGCAAAATCCTTCGCATTGACGCTGTCG
This sequence comes from uncultured Prevotellaceae bacterium, assembly GCA_902783165.1. Taxonomy (GTDB): domain Bacteria; phylum Bacteroidota; class Bacteroidia; order Bacteroidales; family Bacteroidaceae; genus Prevotella. Next base: position 34,657 of record CACZPU010000096.1, on the reverse strand, counting down.
TTTACAAATGCGACACTGGGTGATTTGGTGCTGGGAACAACATGGAGCACTAGATAGTCATTGATCATGACTTTATCTTTGATGTCATTCCACGATATGGTATGTTCTAGTTCTTTTGTATTCGACGTGTACAAGGGGACTCCCTCAAATATGGTTTTGAAATCTTGATTCGGCTCTCCTTTGAACAAGCTCAAGTTATAACCAAACTGAACTGTATCGGGGCGTTCACCTGGACCACCAATAAACCAAGCCTTCTTCCATGTCACTTTAATATCATCTCCAACGAAGGTCTTTCGAGCGGCATTGTCAAGGAAAAGCGGCTCTATTAATTCCGGGTTACGGAATGTGTAATCTGCCTCTGGATCTACATTTTCCTGCACACCATAATATAAACCCATTCCATAATCTTTCTTCTGCCTGTCATCGGTGTCATCGTTTCCTAACGGATTGGTTCCTGTCCCAGGATTGAGAGTTCTTGTAGAAATAGTTGAACCGCCAATTGCTCCAGGAACAGGCACTGATGGGTTTTGTGAAGGAAGATTGTCCATCAACGAAATGGTGGAGAATTCATTCAAATTTTGCAGCCGGAACATTCGATAAGTACTCTTACCATCGTTCTCCAACATGAAATAGTCGAGTGGATTCTTTCCCACTGCCTTGGCTGTAACCTGGGCGATATATGTGGTGTTTTTGTCAAAGCTGTTAATCACGTTAGGCGGTATGACACACATGGGCACCAACAAGTCGCGTGACCTATATACAACAGGGTTCCTGTCCATGGCATCATCGGGAGCCTGGCCCAGCATCAACGACTTCACAACGAAATCATAGCGGAACTGGGATGCCTGTGGATTGCAGTTGATGATTGTCTCTGTCCATGTAAAGCGTGCATCTTCTTTAGTGATACGGCCTACATCCAAATTGTCAAATCCCATGACCATGGGCATGAGGAACTGGGGAGCCTGCGCCTTATAACAAACCTTGAAATAACAAACTCCACTGTTTGGATTGCTCAGCACCACTGGATTTGCCAGCGATGGGTCCCACTTGTAAGCTGTAAGATGAGCTATATAGTCGCCTTCAGGAAGTAAGCCGAAAGAACCATTCAGATAATTGTCGAACAATCCTGGGGTTGTGGATATTTCGTTCGACGGGATATGATTGAACATTGTTTTGATTTCAACCAACGTCAATTGCCGGGTGATTCCCGGAGCGATGGTAATTGGTTGACGAGGTTGACGGATGGCTGGCGTGGACACAGACAAACCCGAATCGGGGAATCTCTGCTCCAATTGCAATCCCATATAGATATTCTGGGTTGTCTGCGTGTTGTTTGTCACAGACACATTGAAATATTTACCGGGATTAGACACATACAACAGCACCTGTGGCGGAAGAATCTGCTGAACAGGTGTCAGTGTAATAGTCACATCTTGAGCATGCGCAAAAGCCAAGCTCAAGAAGAATGCCACTGTAGTTATGAATGTCCTATATGTTTTCATATCCGTATATCTTTTCTGGTTACCTTCTCAATTTCTCACATCTCAACGACCAGTGCACCTACATCTTTCGGTTGTCGTCATTCTTCGCTTTGCGCTTGATTTGGAAAAGCGAGAATGTATAAGTATAACTGAAGCTCACTGTAAGATCAGTAGCATCCAGACTGGAACGCGTCTTCGTTACATTCACATCACCATATTTATATAAACCGGCTGTCAGGGAGAAAACGTGTACGTCTTTCAATGTATAGCCAATGGCAGCCTCACCACCAATGGAAAGATTCTTCGACTGATGTTCCATTTCGTTATAACAAAGCGAGATGGTAGCTTCGGCTGTTAGATTGTCGTCTTTAAGGAAAGAGCGACCGGTAGTAAGGGAAGCCACATCGCTGGTGTATTTGGTGTCATAACCCTTTGACATCTGATGACTGAGGCTTGCGGTAAAATCCATTTCCCAATCTTTCACTCCTAAGGCATATGAAGCACCCATGGCTATCGACTTTACATCTGTCAAGCCATAGGAGAACTTGTTCAAGTCCTTGTTCTCGGTGTAAGAAGCCGATAGTGATACTGCGTGACTATAGTTGTCCGTCTCCGTTACAAAAGAGGGCACCAGACTGAAACTGTTCATGCCCCTCTTCACACGTGTTGTATCGTTGACAACAGCCGTTCCGTTTCCTTGCGTCTGAAGATATCCGTTATAGCCAACACTGACATTGAAGTGACTACCTAAACGGGTGCCTGCATTGGCTCCGTAAACGAAACCACGCGTTGTATATAATTGTTTGTTGGTCAGATTATCTTCTTGTGCAGAAAAATTGGCAGCCAATGATATTTTCCTGAACAAGTGTGTACTCACGTTAACGCCCAAGCTGTGATAATTATTAGACATATAATAGGTGCCAAGCGAGGTGTAGTCGGGCTGTACCATGCGGTACATGAAAGATGTGTTGAAATTGGGTAATGTGATGCTGGCACTTACGTCTCCGGCGAAACGCACTAATGAACTATAGCGTGCCTTGAAAATATCGTCATACTTTGTGACATCGCCTTTTGCAATCAAGTCTGCCTGTTTATCGGTTGTAACAACAGAAGTAGCCAAATTGGTTGTCAACGACAGCCATTTTTTCAGCGTCAGACAACCTTTCAGTCCCAACACGAGGTTGTCTTGGGCATAAACCCGATTGCGCCACCCCTCGTTCAGCGACCCCAAATCATCGTAGGCACGAAGGAGATAAAGGTCGATATAACTACGAGTGGAACCATAGCCCACTTTGAATCCCCAGCCCGTACGGCGGTATTGAGGTGGACGGGCAGCAGGGTTATAGGGATCATCGTTCACTGCAGAGCGCAATCTGCCATAGAAGGCACCCGCCCTGAACGTTTTGTTGTTGTATTCAAGTCCTACTCCGTTGAAAGCAATATTCATGACATACTGGCTGAAAGGCATGCTTGCTCTGCCAATATAACCAGTCCAATTCTTGTATTTCGGTGTTAGGTTGAAAGAAATATGGGGATAATTGAATTCTGTATTGTCGTTGGTGTAATATAAAGAGAAAGGCATGCTAAAACCATAAAGGCTGATGTTCAGGTTGACATTAAACATGTTGTTCCAAGGCGAAGCATAACCCTCACCAACAGTTGAATGGTAATAGGTGTTCTTGGTACCCACCGCACCTGTAATAATCAGCGGGTCGCTTTTGGCTATCTGCGTGATATCCTGGGCATAAGCTGCTTTGGATGAAGACAAGGCCAACACCACAGCCACTGCTAATTTTATGTTGCTTCTTTTCATAGCCTTTCTGTCTGGTTATATATATAAAATGAATAGAGCAGAGAAGAAAAGGAAAGGAAGAGCCTTCAGAGCAAAGGCTCCTCCTCTTTCTTGAAATTTATTTCACAATCTTCTTGCTGAAACGCTGGGAACCGCTGACAATGGTCACCACATACACACCGTCAGCAAGACCAGCGAGAGACACCATAGGCACCTTGGATGTTCGGACAACACTGCCTGCAGCATTTGAGATGGTGATAAAGGCATTAGGCAAGCCGTTCACACGCACTGTGCCATTGCTATACGAAATGGCTGCACTACCATCTTCGGAATAAATGTTGTGGATAGCTGTCGGTTCTGTCTTAAGCATCATGGGCTGCCTCAGCGAACCTGCCATCTCCCCGTAAGCTACCTTCTCGCCTAGGGAGGTATACTGGCCGGTCAGTTTGTTATATAGCTTGAATGTCACGGTTTCACCGCCATTACCAGCAACATTGATGAACATATACTTTCCAGCAGCCACTTTGCCTTCTCCGCGGCATTCATCCTCCACAAAGGCGCCGACCGAATAATCCTCAAGATTGTCTATTCCTTCAAGAACAGCGATGACAGGCATATTGTCTGCAAATGCATGCACATCATAGTTCCAAATATCACCACGCAATGACTTGGCAGGAGAATCCTGGTTAGGCAATTGGATTACGACAGGCGTACCCCAGTCGATGGTCTTTCCTGCCTGACCAGTCGTATAGTACATATATCCCTTACCAGCCTTGAATGTGAATCCCTCTGGAGCTACCCACTCACCACCAGTGAATGAAGCAAAATTATCTTTCCCAATAATCATGTCGCCTTCCTCTGCTGTACGTGCCAAAGCGTCTTGCAATGCAGTAAGTGGTTGGTCCACCACATGTGGATAACCCAGCCATGTGTAACCCCTTACTGTCTTTGGTAGGTCGCTGGCAGAGATTGAACTCACGTCTGCACCAATCTCAAATACCACATTGCCTTCCGTTTTAATTTTATACATACCGTCCCCTGGTTTCAGTTCTGTGATGTCTCCGAACAGCCCATAATTCGGGTCATTATAAAGCACTGCACTTTGCGAACGTATCTCTATCACCTTGTTTCGTCCGTTCTCCATTTCCGTTGTCCAAGTATTGGCAGTTTTGTCCAAAAGTAGCACAATTGAGCTTCTGTTAGAAGGAAGAGAATTCACTGTAATCCAGTCCCAACCAGAAGCCGGTGAAACAACCTGCCCGATATTGATAGTACCAAATTCTGTCTGCTGTTCACTATACTGGACTCTTCCGTCGTAAGTGACTGTGAAATGATAGCTGCCTGCTTGAATGCCCTTGATGGTCCAAATCAATCCTGTGGCATCGGGAGTTGCCGAGGCGACTGGTCCTAATGAAGTTTCAGCGAAATGTAGTTCCACCTTGCTAACATCTGGGTCGTCAGTGCCAGCAATCTTTCTCAATCTGAGTGTAGTCTCACCACCAACTGTAGTTTCCACATCTGGGTTGAATGTTAGCGTCACAGGTTCTTTCACCACCACGGTGAAGGTGATTGCTGCTTGAGGATTGTCATCCGATTTAGCAACCACGGTCCAAGTGCCCAACAACACAGCGATATCGTTCATTAACCATTTGTCGCCATTTTCTATCTCCAAATTAATGACCTGATTGGTTGCATCACTTGGATACACGGTAATTCGCTCCCTAATCATCTCGCCAACATTATCGTTGAGCAAGCAGGTGATGGTTGTTTCCTGTGCTGTGATTGAAGTAACCCCTTGTTTCACGGTCAACACGATGGTCTTTGTGAGAGGACCTGCTGCTGCACTACCCTTGGTTGATACTGCAGTGATGATAACATTCATAGTTCCAACTTTAGTGGCTTTGTAGTTGGCATCATATAGCGAAGTCTCACTGTTCGAAGACAACTCGATGGCTTTATCGATAAACTCTGAATAATTTTCATCGTAGTTAGGATTTCCAACTTTGACAACAGCCATAATAGCATCCAAAACATTATCGCCCACGTTGACAGTCAACTCTCTAGGACCATCAATATAACTGGGATGCACCATAATGGTCACTTCAGAGGTATTGGTCGACAAAAAGTTGTTGGCACTAACCTTCACTGTTGTCTTGCCAGGTTCCGCAGCAAAGCCATCGCTACTGATGAGGAATGGCTCTTGCTCCTTCGTTTCCACCACTTGGAAAGACTTGTCAGATGCGGTGGATGGCTCTATAGTCACTTGGTCTTTCAATGCCTGGGCCACATCATTATTCAAGTAGACGATAATAGGGTCTCCTGCCAGTTGGATGCCTGTAACAGGCTGCACAACATTAACTGTAAAGGTCACAGATGGGATGGTGCCATCTTGATTCGGCTGCGCAGCCGTTGGAGTAACAACTACAGTCATTTGTCCTTTTTTATTGGCAATGAAGTTTTTATCGTAAAGTATGTTGTTACCTGGTGTTAGAGTAAGCGAACGATCCAGATAATACGTCTCTGGTTCAAGAAATACTTCGTTCTCGATAGCTTCTTTCACGTTGTCGCCAACATTCACCGTTATTTCTGTTGAATTGGCAATGATTCCAGTCGGACGGTATAGTATGTTCACTGTTACGAAATCATCAGAAATCAACTGCTCATTATCAGCCGACTTCACCCTCACTTTCGTAGTTCCAACCATAGAGGCAATGTCGTTGTAGATACGCAGCGTTTCTGCTTCTTCCACAAGCACATAATCCTTATTGGTGGCATCATCTGGAAGAATGGTCACACGGTCGGCAATGGCCTCTTTTACATTTTCATTGAAATAGGCTGTGACTTCACCTGGCTCCAATGCAATGCTCTTGACACTCTTCTTCACAACAAGTCTGACACTTACAGACGGTGCTGCGGGCAGATTTGCCAGATTGGCATTAACCAGAGTAATAACTACATTGGTGTTTCCCACCATGGTGGCGATACCCGACTCTGGGTCATATAATCTTTCATTCTCTGGGGATATATATACCTCTTTGTCAACATTCTCGTCTTCAGGAGAGAAAACCAATACATTTTTAATGGCCTCTACGGCATTTTCACCCAATTCAACCTCTACTACATTCACGCTGGCAGAAATACCAATAGGACGTATCTTGACCGTGAGCTGAACTAGGGCAGGCTGCACTTGGTTATCGGCTGGAACATTTGGAACAAGCGACAATGTTGTGGTTCCTGCCTCGATAGCTATTCCACTATTATCCACCAAATCACTGGGATCAACAATATTCCAAGTCTTGTTTGTGGCTTCGTCAGGAGAAATTGTGACATGTTGGCTGAGAGCGCTTTTTACATCATCTCCCACAAAAAGGGTAAGTTCCGTCAAATCACATTCTATTTTGGTCACCGGCACCACAGGGTCAACAATTTCGATAGGGATACCCAGCGGATTGATGGAAGTATATGGAGATTCGGAAGGGTTTTGTATATCGCTCTTGTCCCTTACCATCACGGTCATTGACACGTTCACCGTCTGGGGCGTTACTTGCTTGGGAGTAATCACTCCATCATTATCAATATCGAAAAAAATCACATAGTTGCCTGCATTCCAACTAAAAAAGATTTCTGTTTCTTCGGAGTCTATAGACGAATCTGTCACTTCACTTTCTGTCTTGCCGTTACCATAAAGGAGCGTCATCAAGCTTGCCATATTTTTTGTTTCGTCCATTTCAATCGTGATAGGGCTGCCTGCCGACGGATCGATTTGCACATTGGTGAGCGGTTCGAGGTTCAGAACCACAGGAACGGGTTGAATAGTTTCTGTATCTGTCCATTTCTTTGTTTCGGAAAAAATATAGACAAGACCGTTATAAAACACCTTGAAAGTGATTGCCTTGTTCGCATCTTCCTGAGGATTACCGGGAATTCGAAGACAGTAACAATTCCGTGGACCAGTATTGGTCGCTGGAGTGTAAATAGACGTGGATTGTGCACGACATTTGTCATCCATGAAAGCACTAACTTCCAAAGGATTGTTGGCGGTGGCCACCCTACCACTGATGGTGACTTGGACATACACAATAGCCTCACTAGAATAGCTGTTTGCGTTAACTGGCGTCCATCTTTGTGCCCAGATCGCCAAAGCCGCAACTATCAACATCATTGTGAATAGCAATCTTTTCATATTTCTTATCGGTTTTAATGGTTATTTATCGACTGTGTTATTTCCTTTTTGGAAATGTTATTCTTTATAAAAAACATCATCACGTTTGCAAATTTACTAAAAAGACGAGCATCCTGATAGGAGTTTTTGAGCAAATAATGGGAATTTTCGAGCATTTTATACGAATTATAGGCCAAAGACACAAACAATTAGTAGGATTATTTTGGCAAAATGTTCTTTTTTTGAATGTACGTAAAAGAATCGTTTCCGAAGAGTCTTTTCGTCTAAAGTACGTGACAATCATTACAAGCTTACTAACAAATGGGATACAACAACAAAAAGTATAGAAAAGTGCCTCAATTTGCAAAAGTCATATCAACTGCAAAAACTGTTTTAATATTTTTGAATTCTCTTTTCTGTTGAAATTGTAACATTTTTATCAAATAATCAAATGCTGTTTTCAATTAGTACACAGTCTTTTTCACAACTTACACGCGTTGTCTGTATAACCTGTACAAAGGTTGCGTACAATATAACATTATATGCAATTATAAAAAAGTAGAAGAAAACATCACAAAAACAAACTGAATAATTTGGACGAGTCGGCCGATTTGTGTAATTTTGCCCAAGAAAAGGCTTTCAAACAACCGAAGCCGGTACCCATAAACAACTATTTCAGAAAGGACCGCCTAAATGAATAAACATTTTCCTATCATACTCTTGGCGATAGCAACTTTACTGTTAGGTTGCAAAGGAGGGTTAAGCAAGCAGCAAAGAGCGCAGAAAAGCGACTCCGTGGAGCAGATGATTACCCAAGGCAAGGAGCTACGCGAGCACTCCGACTTCATGAACGCGTTGAAAACTCATCAGGAAGCCTTGAAAATTGCCATGGAGATAGGCGACACACTGAACATCATCAAGGCGAATAACAATGTCGGAACCGACCTCCGGCGAATGGGATTGCTCGATGAAGCGCTTACCCACCACTATGAAGGGCTGCGCTATAGCGAAGCAATGGCAAAAGACACAGCTTTTCAAAACCGCAAGAACGTGGTTATCTCGCTGAATGGTATCGGTAACATACAACTTTCCCTTGGCGACAACACTAACGCTGAGCGCGTGTTCCGACGGGCCTTGGAAGGTGAAAAAGAACTAAAAAGCGACTTGGGCATGGCCATCAACTATGCCAACATAGGCAGCATCAAGGAAAACATTGGCAACATCGATTCAGCTTTGTGGTACTATAACAAGTCGCTTGAATTCAATACAAAGGCTAAAAGCAATTTAGGCATTTCACTCTGCCACAATCACTTTGGAAGAATCGCAGAGAACAAGCTACAATATGACAAAGCACTTCAGGAATATGCCATTGCCTATCGCATCATGTCAGAGAGCGACGACAAGTGGCACCAGCTGGAATCGTCTGTCGCGTTGGCACGTGTCCATATGAAAATGAACCATCCACATCTTGCCATCAACTTTATAAATGAGTCGCTTGCCACTGCTCAGAGCATCCGTTCAAGAGAGCACGTGGCCAGTATCTACCGTCTTCTTTCCGAATACGAGGAAACCAAAGGGAACCCCCAACAAGCACTCGTCTACTACAAAAAGGCCAACGACATCAACGACAGCATTGTCAACGAGAAAAACATCGACAAGATGCAGTCGCTCCGCCTAAACTATGAACGGCAAAAAGGACGCAAGGATTTGGAGCAGATGAAGATGTCCTTCGAAGAACAGTTGAAGCAAAAACATGTCATTCTCATTGTTTCCATCATCATCTTAGCATTGATTGGAACTGTTCTGTTGTTCATGTTCTATGCCCTTCGACTTCGAACAAAGAGCAACCACTCTATGAAACGAATGGAAAACATGCGCAACACCTTCTTCACAAATCTCACACACGAATTCCGAACACCTATCACCATCATCATTGGGCTGGTACATCAACTGAAAGAGAAAAAAGTGAATCCACAGGATATGCCCGACACACTGACTACCATAGAGAAGCAGAGTAGTACATTGTTGTCACTAGTTAACCAGCTGCTCGACATCTCACGCATCATGATGAACAAGGCCGAAAACGAGAATTGGGTGACAGGCAACATTGTTCTCTATATCAAGATGGCGATGGAAAGCTACCGACAATATGCCGCTTTGGAAGGAATCACCCTCGACCTAAAGACAGCGACAAACGACATACAAATGGATTTCGTTGAAGAGTTCACTGCAAAAATACTTCGAAACATCATCGGCAACTCCATCAAGTTCACACCCCCTGGGGGCAACATCACCGTTGCCATAGACACCCGTGGGCATAATCTTCTGCTGAAAATAAGCGATACAGGGTGCGGATTCCCTCCCGATGAGCTTCCCTACATATTTGATATGTTCTACCAAGGCAGCAACAACAAGAACAAGACCGTGAAAGGATCGGGCATTGGATTGAACTATGTGAAACAGATTGTTAGATTGATTGGCGGGGAAATAACCGCCAGCAACAACAAGCAGGGAGGGGCTTTGGTCTGTTTGACACTGCCGTTGAAACGCGAGGGGGTGGTGACAAAGCCTTGGAATTCAGTAGGTTGGAAAGAGGAAGCTATCATGAAGGAAAGTGCTGGATATACCGACCTGATGAATGACAATACCGACAGGAAACAGCTCCGAGAAAAGGGGAATGGGATGCAGCAAGACAAGGAGACAATTCTCGTGGTGGAAGACAATGCCGACATTTCAAAATATGTCTACTCCTTGCTGAAGGATAGTTACAACGTGCTGACGGCTAATGACGGCGTGGAGGCGCTGGCAAAGGCGGAGAGAACTGTTCCCGACCTTATCATCTCGGATATCATGATGCCCAACATGGACGGGTATGAGTTGTGCCGCCGCATTAGAAACACGGAAGACTTGAACCATATTCCGTTCATCATCATTTCTGCACGCACACGCGAAGAAGACCGACTGGCAGGGGTGGATGCAGGGGCAGATGCTTATCTCACTAAACCTTTCCTGGCAGAAGAACTCTATTCGCATATTCATAGGCTGTTGGAACGCCGCCATCTGCTAAGAGAGAAAATCAGAAGAGAACTGCTGGGAGGAAAACAGGAGCACGCTGATGACATGTCCTACGCAGAGGATAATATAGAAATCAATCCTTCCGACCGCCCATTCGTTGTGTCTCTCACTGAACGCATACAGGAAAGGATCGGCGAAAAAGATTTCTCAACGTCGTCACTGGCAAACGACATGTGCATGAGCTACTCCCAGCTGAACCGTAAAGTGAAGAACATCACGGGATTGTCCATTGGGGCTTTCATCACTCAAATAAGACTGGAAAAGGCAAAGACACAAATTCTCACCACAACGATGCCCATCGGAGACGTTGCTCTTTCTTGCGGATTCGACGATAATAGTTATTTTGCACGAAGCTTCAAGCAGGCTTACGGCATTTCGCCAACACAATGCAGAAAAGGGAATGGCAGCAAGACGAAATGACATGAAAAGTGACATGGGGGGTACATATAACACCACCACACTGCCTAACGGCCTACGCATCATCCATTTGCCCTGCATGGGGAAGGTGGCATACTGTGGATTCCAGATTGCTGCAGGCGCCCGTCACGAACTGTCGACCGAAGAGGGTCTTGCCCATTTCTGCGAGCACACCACCTTTAAAGGAACACGTAGGAGAACATCACTGCAGGTAATCAGATGCTTGGAGCGCGTGGGTGGCGATATCAATGCGTTCACCAACAAGGAGGACACCGTTTACTACGCTGCCATTGCCAAAGAGTATCTGCCGCGTGCTATCGATTTGCTCTGCGACATTGTATTCAACAGCATCTATCCGCAAACAGAAATAGACAAGGAAACGGATGTCATCTGCGATGAAATAGAGAGTTATAATGATTCTCCGGCAGAACTCATCTTCGATGAATTCGAGAATATTCTGTTTGAAGGCCATCCTTTGGGACATAACATCTTGGGGAATGAGAAACGGCTCCGAACCTATACCACTGCCGACGCCTTGAGATTCACTCAAAAATACTACCGACCCGACAATGCCATCTTCTTTGTCTATGGCGATATAGATTTCGACCGATTGGTGAGGAGTGTTGAAAAAGGTTTATCAGAAACGCTCATTCACGAGAAATCAAAAGTAAACACATTCGGTGAGAAAAGGGATGATTCCTTCAAAGTGGGTTTACACCCTGTTGAGGAACTTGTCACCCAATCGCCTTTCATCCGCGACAGGTCAACACATCAGGCACATGTTTTGATAGGAACGCGAGCCTACGATTTCACAAGTCCAAAACGCATTCCCCTCTATTTGTTGAACAACATGGTGGGCGGTCCGGGCATGAGCGCCCGTCTGGGGCTTGCTCTCCGCGAAAGGAATGCCTTGGTTTACACAGTGGACAGCAGCATGGTAAGTTATAGTGACACGGGCATGTGGTGCACCTATTTCGGTTGCGACCAGAAAGACATTAAAAGATGCCTGCGACTAGTGAATCGTGAATTGGACAAACTAATGCAGCAACAGCTTTCCGAACGACAGTTGCAAGCCGCCAAACAACAAATTAAGGGACAGATTGCCATTGCCTGTGACAACAGGGAAAACTTTGCACTCGACTTTGGCAAGAATTACCTTCATCGAGACAAAGAGAAGAACATCAACCAACTGTTTGCCCAAATAGACGAAATATCTCCTGCACAAATACAAGACATTGCACAGGAGATATTCAATCCGCGACGAATGGTCACGCTCATGTATGTGTAACGGTTAACGATTGGCAAAGAAAAGACCACCGTTCACTGCCATACGGGCAGCATATACGCCTTGGGCATCAAGAGTGATGTCCATCGACTTTCCGTTCTGCAAATAAAGTTCAGCAGTGTTGTTGTCTTTTACCTTCAGCAACTTAACTGTTCCGTTCTCGGTATTAACGCTCCACACGCGTTCCTTTTTGTCATATTTGAACTCAACAATCTCACCAAGGTCATTCTTTATCTCATATCCATCTTTCAAGTTAGTTACAGCGTACATTTTGCCATCGCTACCCATTACTTGCTGAGTCTTACCAACATTCTTGGCAATTGGATTGTCACCTGTCCAGAATTCTATTGAATTGAAAACCAGCACATCAGCCAGATAGCAGATTTCATACACAGGTACTATATTCAGAGCAATAAAGATAACCTCGTTGATGAACTTGCTGCTGGAAATGCCACTATTCCAATCCTTCACATTATTCCAAAGTTGGAAGCTGCCAATACAAGAACTCATGACAATGGCACCTACCATTGCCAAAATCACTGATTTGAATGTTTTGCTATACATAATCTTTATTTTTTAGTTTAAACAACTGCAAAAGTACAATAAAAAAATGATTTTCCTAACATTTTCCTCATTTTTTTACTTATGATTACAAAATGATTTCGCGCGCGTCATTATTAAAGAAAATTCAATAGTTATGAAGAGAAGATTAATCGTTTTATGGGGGGCGCTATTCACCTCAACCAGCCTTTTGCTGGCGCAGACTGTAAAAAACGACGTGGTACACTACACAGGCAAGACGGTGGCTACACCATCTCGCCACGACGGCGGGTTGAAACCTGTCGTGGGTGTGCATAGTATACAGACCATGCGGGCAGCGGTACCCTGGACATATAACCACCAACCGATGATTGCATTCTGGAACGGCAAATTCTACATGCACTACCTTACTGATCCGCGCAACGAACACCAACCACCAGGAAAAACCATGCTTCAGATTTCTGACGACGGCTACACATGGAGCAAACCTGTAGAGTTGTTCCCACCATACAATGTGCCTGACGGATTTACCAAGGAATCGCTGCCTGGCATTTCTGCAAAGAACTTGCAGGCTGTGATGCACCACCGCGTAGGATGGTACGTCTACAATTATCAAGAAAAAAATAAAGGCAAAAAGAGTCAGAACAAACAGTCCATGCTGATTGCCATGGGCAATTATGGTATTGCGCTCACACCAAAAGATCACCCCAACGATGGAAATGGTGTGGGACGAGTGGTTCGCCAAGTGAAAAAAGACGGAACCTTTGGCCCTATTTATTTCATCTATTACAACCACGACTTCAACGAGAAGAACACTGACTATCCTTACTACAAAAAGGCGAAAGACAAGATGTTTGTCAAGGCCTGTGATGAAATTCTTGCCAACCCTATGATTCGTATGCAGTGGGTGGAAGAAGCTGATAAGGGCGACCCCATCATCCCGCTCAACAAAGACTATAAGGCCTTTAGTGGGTACACTCTACCCGACGGAAGGAAAGTTGCGCTTTGGAAACATGCATTACAGAGCGTCAGCAATGATGGAGGAAACACTTGGAGGCAACCCGTGGAACGAGCTCCAGGCTTTGTGAATAGCACAGGAAAAATTTGGGGACAACGTCTCAGTGACGGCACCTATGCAACTGTGTACAATCCTGCAGAGTACCGTTGGCCGTTGGCAATATCTCTGAGCAAGGACGGTTTGGAATACACCACATTATCGTTGGTCAACGGCGAAGTGACACCTGAACGGCACGGAGGAGGCTACAAAAATTATGGTCCGCAATACGTCAGAGGTATCCAGGAATGCAATGAGGCGCCAAGCGACGGCCATTTGTGGGTGACATACAGCAACAACAAAGAGGATATGTGGGTATCGAGAATCCCCGTCCCCGTGCGTCTTCATGCAACTGCACATGCCAAAGAACCGTTCAACACATATGCCAAACTAGCAGACATGACCGACTGGAATATCTATTCACCTTTGTTTGCGCCTGTCACACTGGACGGCCACCATATAACTCTTGCCGACAAGGACCCGTACGACTATGCCAAACTGGAAAGAATGATTCCTAACACCAAGGAACTTGAAGTGGAATTCACGATAAAGCCGCAACAGAACAATCACGGAGAATTGGACATCGAATTTGTTGACGATGCAGGAAACGTATGTTCGCGAATTGTCTTCGACAACGAGAACACCATTAAAGTGAAAGGTGGCCCACGCTACGGCACCATCAAAAAAGGTTACAATGCCAACGAAGATTATCGTATCAAGGCCATTCTTTCGGCTTCCCTCCACCGAGCCATTTATTATCTCAATGGAGTAAAAGCATGCGAACGCCAATACGACACACCCGTGGAGAGCGTTTCGCGCATTGTCTTCCGGACGGGAATGCCTTTCGACAAACCCGACATCAACACTCCGGCCGACCAAACTGAAGACATGCCTCGCGCTGATGAGATCGATGAAATGGCTGTTTTCTACATCTCCGACGTCAAGACGAAGGATATTGATGGCAATTGTCAGCAAGTGCTTTCTTACGACAATTATTCTCACTATGCTGATTACTTTAATGGAATGGAAGACGAAAACATCGCCAATGCCATTCCTAACGCCAAGTCTTCCGAATGGATGCGCAACAATATTCCTCTGTTCGACTGTCCACAAAAGAATATGGAAGAAATGTACTACTACCGTTGGTGGACACTCCGCAAGCACATCAAGCAAACTCCTGTTGGCTACGGAATGACAGAATTTCTTATCCAACGTTCTTATGCCGACAAATACAACCTCATTGCGTGTGCCATCGGACATCATGTCATGGAGAGCAGGTGGTTGCGTGACACCACTTACTTGCACCAAATTCTGCGTACCTGGTATTTCGGAAACAATGGGAAGCCCATGAGCAAAATGGAAAAATTCAGCTCATGGAATCCTGCCGCCATTTTCGAAGCTTACAAAGTAACTGGTGACAGAGCGTTCCTGAAATCCTTGATGCCAAGCTTAGAAAACGAATACGCCTATTGGAAAGGCAGTCATCAGCTGAAGAGCGGACTATACTGGCAAGAGGACGTGCGCGACGGCATGGAAGAAAGTATCAGTGGTGCACGGAAAAAGCAATATGCACGTCCCACCATCAACAGCTATATGTATGGAAATGCCATGGCTCTGTCAAAGATGAACAAGCTCTTCGGAGATAATGAGAAAGCTGCTGTTTACGAATCGGAAGCAACCGCCCTCAAAGAATTGTGCGACAAAAAGCTTTGGAACAGCGAAGACAAATTCTATGAAACGCTCCAAGGCGACACGCTTGCCCGTGCCCGGGAGGCCATTGGCTTCATTCCTTGGTATTTCCATATGCCCGATGCACAAAGCGATCACCATCAAGCATGGCTGCAAGTGCTTGACGAAAAAGGATTCTCAGCACCGTATGGACTGACTACAGCAGAACGCAGGCATCCCAAGTTCCGTTCACACGGTGTAGGTACATGTGAATGGGACGGAGCAATATGGCCTTTTGCCAGCAGCCAGACGCTGACAGCCATGGCAAACTATCTGAACGACTACCCTAACCCCATTCTTACCGATTCCACTTTCTTCCATCAGATGGAATTGTACGTGGAGAGTCAGCACCATCGAGGCCGTCCTTATATCGGGGAATATCTTGACGAGAAAAATGGGGCATGGCTCATGGGCGACCGCGAGCGGAGCCGTTACTATAACCATTCCACATTCAACGACCTGATGATAACTGGCATCGCCGGACTGAGACCACAAGCCGATGGCAGTATCGTGGTCAATCCTTTAATCCCCAAAGGAAAATGGGATTACTTCTGTTTGGATGGAATACGTTATCATAACCATATCCTGACCATCGTTTGGGACAAAAACGGACAACGCTATCACCAAGGCTGTGGACTGTCGTTGATAATCGACGGAAAAGCTGTTGCCAACAGGAAAGACTTAGGAAAGATAGAATACAAGCCATGACGGCAGTATCCCCAATTATCGCGATTATTTTTCTAGAACAAAGATTTTGAATAAAGACAAATGAAAAAAACATTCACCATAGCATTTTTTATTTCCCTCACATTGGGATGCAATGCACAAACATTCGAAAACAGGTTCACTCGTTCGCTGCACGATGTGATGGAAGATGTGATGCGACAATTCAATATCCGTCTGAAATACGACATGGACACTACAGGGCTTAAACTCCCCTATGCAAATTTCCGCATTCGTCCATACTCTGTTGAGGAAACACTCTCTAATATTCTCTCACCATTCGATTTCAAACCCGTTTATCAACAAGGAAACCTTTGGAAGGTCAAACGGTTTGAATATCCCCGGCGTCAACCTGAAGACGGAAGAAAACTCATCAACTATCTTTCTTCTCTCTACAACAATCGGAAACAATGGGAAGCCCGCCGCGACTCCTTGTGCCGCGAGGTACGCCAATTGTTGGAAATTGATCCGCTTTTGGAAAAATGCAGCAATGAAACTCCACAAGTAACAAAAATACGGAAATTTGAAGGGTACACTGTTCAGAACTTCTGCATGAAGACAGTGAATGGACATACTGTCAAGGGAAGTATCTATGCACCAGCCAACAGCAAGCTAAAAAAGATTTGGAAGGGGAAATATCCTCTGATTATTTGTCCAAACGGACATTTCTTAAACGGGCGCTATGGAAAAGTACAGCAGCAACGACTAGGCACACTTGCCCGCATGGGAGCCATTTGCGTGGATTATGACCTTTGGGGATGGGGAGAGTCTGAAGAAGAAGTTGGCTCTAAAGCACACCAAACCAGCGAAGCTCATGTCATGCAGATTCTTAATGGTGTCAGGATTCTTGATTGGATGATTCAGCGGAAGGATGTCGACAAAACACGCATTGGTGTTAATGGAGGTTCCGGTGGGGGAACACAAACGGTTCTTCTTTCTGTAATAGACAACCGCTTCACGGCTAGTTGTCCTGTGGTAAGCATGTCGGCTTGGTTCGACGGAGGATGTCCTTGCGAAAGCGGAAAGCCCATTCAATTAGCAGGTGGAGGAACATGCAATGCCGAACTTGCTGCCGCATTCGCCCCTAAACCAATGATGGTGGTTAGTGACGGTGGCGATTGGACAAGCGAAACACCTAAAAGCGAATATCCATATCTGCAACGTATCTATGGTTTTTATGACCAAAAAGAACATGTGAAGAACATCCATCTTCCCAAGGAGCGTCACGATTTCGGTCCCAACAAGCGAAATGCTGTATACGAGTTCTTCATCGAAACGTTCTCGTTGGACAGAGCTATGCTCGACGAGGATAAAGTAACCATTGAAACCGAAAACGCCTTACGGTATAATCCTAAAAAATAAATCATTATGAATAACAACAATTATCAAAACACCGATTGTCGTACAGGATTCTCCGACATATTCACTAAAAAGGCAACCTTTTCTCAGCTTGTCTTGGTATTGATGATTCTTCTGTTTGCACTTGTCTCACAACATGCAAACGCCGCCAACGAATACTGGCTTTGGTATAATCAGCCAGCACGAACATGGACCCAAGCACTGCCTGTTGGCAATGGTGTGATGGGTGGTATGGTCTTTGGCACGCCTGCCATGGAAAGAATACAAGTCAACGAAGAAACCATTTGGGCAGGACAACCCAACAGTGTCTGTCATCCAGAGGCCAGACAGTATCTTCCCAAAGTGCGTCAGCTCATCTTCGAGGGGAAATTCAGGGAAGCTCAAGAATTGGCCAATCGGAAGGTTATGCCTGTGGGTGCCAACCAAAACAGTGGCATGCCATACCAACCTTTCGGTGACATCCATGTAGCGATGGATGGTCATTCATCATACACCAACTACGAACGGCTGCTCGACCTCGACAATGCGCGTTCTGTGGTACGATACACTGTCGACAACGTGAAATTCGAACGCGAGACCATAGCCCCTTTAGGTAGCAAGGTGATTGCCGTCCACTTCACAGCCTCCAAAAATGGAAAGATCACTTTCACGGCCTCATTCTCAACACCTCATACAGATGTAATCATCGGTGGCGAAGGCTTAGATGCAACGCTGATAGGCGTCAGTTCCAAGCACGAAGGTGTGAAAGGAAAGGTGCGTTTCCAAGGTCGCATGTCTGCACAAGCAAAGGGAGGCAAGGTAAGTCAAGCAAACGGTCAGGTTTCTGTGGTCGACGCCGACGAAGCAACGCTCTATATCACTGTAGGCACCAACGTCATCAACTATAAGGATATCTCTGGAGATGAAATCAAACAGTCGAAGGAGAGACTGCAAGAAGCCATGTCCCTGAGCTATCAAGAGTTGAAAGCACGTCACGAGAAACTGTATCACCAATATTACGACCGAGTGAAAATCGACTTGGGAGCCAATCAGTACAAAAACGTTTCCACCGATGAACGTATCAAGAACTTTAGCAAGCAGAAAGACAACCATCTTGTTGCCACCTACTTTCAGTTTGGCAGATACCTGCTTATCTCATCATCACAGCCAGACAACATAAACCCTGCAAACCTTCAGGGAATTTGGAACGACAAAGTATTCCCCTCTTGGGACTCAAAATACACAACCAACATCAATTTGGAGATGAACTACTGGCCTTCAGAGGTGACCAACCTCACGGAAATGAATGGCCCACT
Organism: uncultured Prevotellaceae bacterium; assembly: GCA_902783165.1. Taxonomy (GTDB): domain Bacteria; phylum Bacteroidota; class Bacteroidia; order Bacteroidales; family Bacteroidaceae; genus Prevotella. The sequence goes on along the minus strand of CACZPU010000096.1, from coordinate 15,746 downwards.
GTTCCGACTAATCAAGGAAATCAGCGAAACAGGTCGCGAGACAGCAGAGAAAATGTATGGAGCCAAGGGATGGGTGCTTCATCATAACACCGACCAATGGCGAATTACAGGTCCCGTTGACCATGCCCCAAGCGGATTATGGCCGACTGGCGCTGGGTGGATATGCCGACACCTATGGGAGCATTACCTCTACACAGGGGATACTGATTTCCTGCGCCGTGCCTATCCCATCATGCTTGAAGCAGCACGATTCTATACACAGATTCTCGTCGAGCACCCCACAAAAGGTTGGCTCGTCATTTGCCCTGGCGAATCACCAGAGCACGGAGGAAAGGGCCGCCCCACTCCTTTGGATGCAGGTGTGACAATGGACAACCAGATTCTTTTCGAACTCTATAACGAAGTGCTCTCTGCTGCAAGCATTCTTGGCGACAGCGACCCTCTTCTCAGCACTGTCAAGAATCAACTTAGCAAGCTCGCTCCTATGCAAATTGGCAAATGGGGACAATTGCAGGAATGGATTGACGACCTGGACGACCCGAAGGACGACCATCGTCACTTCTCACATTTATATGGTCTTTATCCAAGCAGTCAGATATCTCCCTATCGCACCCCTGAGCTTTTCCAGGCAGCACGTACATCTTTGATTGCACGTGGCGACGTTTCTACAGGGTGGTCCATGGGATGGAAGGTGTGTGCGTGGGCACGATTCCTTGATGGAGAACACGCCTATAAACTCATTCAAGACCAACTGTCACTTACCGACGACATGTTCCTCGTCTACGGAACACAAAAACAGCACGGAGGCACCTATCCAAACATGTTCGACGCCCATCCGCCATTCCAGATTGACGGCAATTTCGGGTGTACGGCCGGCATCGCAGAAATGTTCCTTCAGAGCCACGATGGCTTTATCTATCTTCTACCTGCTTTGCCACAGGCATGGAAAGACGGTTCTATTTGCGGACTGAAAGCACGTGGCGGTTTTGAGTTCGACCTGTTCTGGAAGGAAGGAAAGATTTCCAAAGTTGTCATTCGCTCTGCTAATGGCGGAATATGCCGTCTGCGCTCAGCATCGCCACTTAAAGGCAAAGGTCTGAAAAAAGCCAAATGCAAGAACCCCAATCCCATCTATTCAATTGTCGACACGCCAGCGCCCATCATCAATGCTGTAGAAAAGATTGAGAGGCCCATCTTGGAAGAAACTTATCTCTACGACCTGAAGACTGTGGCAGGCAAAGAATACATCATCCAATGATATTTCATGAAAGCCTTCAGCAGTTGCCGAATAATCTTCAGATAAGCATAGGCTTTTAAATATAACATTAAAGATTTGGAATGAAAACAAAATAGCATAAACTTTCAAAAATCATTTGGTCAATTGAATTATAATCGCTATTTTTGCATCTCATATATATAAAATAGTATGCGAAAAGTATTTGGTATTGGAGAAACCGTGTTCGACATCATCTTCAAGGATGGGCAACCCATTGGGGCTGTGCCGGGAGGAAGTGTCTTCAACGGAATCATTTCGCTGGGAAGAACTGGTGTAGACACCACTTTCATTGGCGAAACGGGCAACGACCGAATAGGTAGGCGCATCGTCGCCTTTCTACAAGAAAACGGAGTGAACGCTAACAATGTGAAAATCTATCCAGACACGAAATCACCCATTTCATTAGCATTCCTCGACGAGAAGAACGATGCCGATTACATTTTCTACAAAGACCATCCGCACGATCAGCTTGATTTCACCTTTCCGGAAATCAAGCCCGACGACATCGTGATGTTTGGCTCCTACTATGCCATCAACCCTGTCATACGCCAACAGGTATATGGGTTCCTAAACTATGCTCGTCAACAAGGTGCCATTCTATACTACGATGTAAATTTCAGGGCGGCCCACCAGCATGAGGTAATGAAACTCACTTCCAATCTGCTTGAGAATTTGGAACTTTCACATATCGTTCGCGGTTCGAAGGAAGATTTCCAAGTGTTGTTCAAGAAAGAGGATGCAGAAAGAGTATACAAGTCGGACATCTCGTTCTATTGCAAGAACTTCATCTATACCCAAGCTGCAGAGCCTGTAAAAATTCTCACAAACATATTAAGAAAAGACTATCCGGTAACAAAAGGTAATACTGTGAGCACTATCGGTGCAGGCGACAATTTCAATGCCGGATTGGTGTATGGTCTTTTGAAATACAACATCACACTCGATTCACTCATACAGGGGCTTACAGAAGAACAATGGGACGGACTGATCAGCTGTGCGCAGATGTTCGCTGCCGAATGCTGCAAAAGCATCAACAACTATGTGAGCCAAGAATTTGGAGAAAGACTGCAGAAACAATAAACCTATAATAATTAAACCATGCCAAAAGGCATAAAAGCATTCACAAAAAGATGATAGAAATAACTAACAAAATTTTTTACGTGGGCGTCAATGACCGCAACAAAAACTTATTCGAAGGATTGTGGCCGCTGCCCAATGGAGTCAGCTATAACTCGTATCTCATCGACGATGAGAAAGTATGCCTAATCGACACCGTGGAAGTAGACTTTTTCATGCCATTCCTGAAAAACATCCAAGAAGTAATCGGCGACCGAGCCATTGATTACCTAGTAGTCAACCACATGGAGCCAGACCATAGCGGTTCCATTGCTCTAATCAAAAAATACTACCCCAACATCCAGATTATAGGCAATAAGAAAACCTTCGGTATGATGAACGGTTTCTATGGAGTTGAAGGAAACGAGATAGAAGTGAAAAACGGAGACACAATCAGTTTGGGCAGCCATACACTGAACTTCGTTCTCACCCCGATGGTCCACTGGCCAGAGACAATGGTCACATTAGACACCTCATGCAATGTGCTCTTCTCTGGTGATGCTTTCGGCTGCTTCGGTGCACTCAACGGAGGCATTATCGACAACGAGATTAATTGCGACACTTTCTGGCTGGAAATGGTTCGCTATTACAGCAACATTGTGGGCAAGTACGGAACTCCTGTTCAAAATGCACTCAAGAAATTGGCCAATGTAAAGCTTGACTATATTTGCGCCACTCATGGTCCTGTGTGGCATGAACACATCAGCAAAGTGGTCGACATGTACGACCGTATGAGCCGTTACGAAACCGAGGAAGGCATTGTTATCTGCTACGGAACCATGTATGGCAACACCGAACGTGCTGCCGAAATTATAGCAAGGTCAGCCAGTCAGGCTGGTATTAAAAACATTGTAATGTACAATGTTTCGAAAACCCACCACTCTTATATCATACGCGATGTGTTCCGCTACAAAGCCCTCATCGTGGGTGCTCCAACCTATAACACCGGTCTATACCACGAAATGGATGTCCTGCTTTCCGAACTTGCAGGCAAGGATATCAAGAACCACTATCTGAGTTGGTTCGGTAGTTTCGGATGGGCCAGCAAGGCTGTGGCCGAAATCAAAAAATGGAACGACGAACGCCTTCATTTCGAAGCTGTGGGCGAACCTGTCGAAATCAGACAGAGCATCAACGCTGACTCTTTTGCACAATGTGAGCAACTAGGTCGTTCCATGGCTGAGAAACTTATAACCACTAGACTATAATTTATATGAAAAAAGCAACAGCACTCGTACTTCTCTGCCTCTCCATCACTATAGGGATGAGCGCTCAAAGAAGAAGACCAACCATTTATCTACCTTGGGAGAATGGAAAACTCAAGGTAAGTGACAACCAACGGTTTCTCGTACACGAGAACGGCACACCTTTCTTTTGGTTAGGCAATACCTCATGGCTGTTGCCCGAAAGACTCAATCGAGAAGAAGTTAGCTATTATTTAGGAAAAGAGCGAAGCCAAGGCTACAATGTGGAACAGATTCAAGTCATCAACTCTATTCCCACTTTTAACATCTTCGGTTTCCAAGCCAACGATGATAGTTTCGACTGCTCAAAATTTTCCAAACCTGGTGTGTATGGCTATTGGGAACATCTCGACTATATTGTCGACGTTGCGGCTCGCAATGGCATCTACATTGCCATGGACTGTGTCTGGGGCTCTCAAATCCTCCGCATGGATGAGAAAAAGGCTGCCGCATACGGAAAATTCCTTGCAGAGCGATACAAGGACAAGCCCAACATCATTTGGATGATTGGTGGTGATGTTCTCGGAGACCGTGGCATGGCGTTGTGGGATATCCTCGCACGAACCATCCGGAAATACGACCCGAACCATGTCATGACTTTCCATCCCCGTGGAAGAACCACTTCTGCACGTTGGTTCAATGACCGCGAGTGGTTGGATTTCAACATGTTCCAAAGTGGTCATCGTCGCTACGGACAACGCAATGGCGATGGCGACTATACCATCAAGGACAACACCGAAGAGGACAATTGGCGCTATGTTGACATGAGCTGGGAGAAGAAACCTTTGAAACCTGTGCTCGATGGTGAACCCTCTTATGAGGATATTCCACAAGGATTGCATAGCAACGACGAGCCGCGCTGGCAAGACTATGATGTGCGACGCTATGCCTACTGGGCTGTCTTTGCAGGATGTTTCGGCCACACTTATGGACATAATAGTATCATGCAATTCCATCGTCCAGGTACTGGTTCCTCTTTCTTTGCCACAAAGACATGGTGGGATGCATTGGAAGATCCAGGCCTTAAGCAGATGAAATACCTCAAATGGCTCATCCTCGCTTTTCCGTTCATCGAACGGGTTCCTGACCAGTCGATTATTGCTGGACAAAATGGTGAGCGCTACGACCGTGTAATTGCCACTCGCGGAAACGACTATTTGTTAGTTTACAATTATAGCGGCAGACCCATGCAGATTGACCTTACCAAGATTTCCGGTAAGAAAAAGAATGTATGGCAGATGAATCCCATTGACGGAACATTGAAATTCATGGGCGAGTACGACAACAAAGTGACCGAATTTGTATACGATGGTGCCTACTTGAACAACAGCGACCGTGTGCTGATTGCCGTTGACTCTGCCAAGGATTATATCAAGAAAGATGCCACCAAGCTCACAGAACGTTGGTAGTACCATATGTCTTGATAAGTAAAAAGGAAGAGATTCTGCAAATCTCTTTCTTTTTTTGTTCACCCAAATGAGTCATAAGGATTTTAATCGTCCATTGAGAGGAGAACACCGGCCTTATTGAACTTCAGCTCCAAATCGTTAGACAACTCTATTTCGTATCCGAAACGTTCCTTGTCAATTTTTGTGACAACGGCATCAGGGAAATTAGAGGCTACATACTGAGCAATTGCTTGAGGAACAAGCGCTTCGGGGACCGCTGTCATTTTGCAATCCACCTTGTCCCAGTTGCCTTTGCTGTCAAAGTCAATCTCGGTTCCATCATTCAGTCTGGTCTCATACCTCTTCCAGTCTTTCTCTGCATAAATGATTTTGCTTTTAGGGAAATGTGTTTTCACAAATTCCTTTGCAGCTGCAGGCAATTTTTCAACTGGAATTGGGCGATCATCAGCATAGCATACGTTCGCCATCAAAAAGCACATTAGGGCGAGTAAAAAATACCTTGTCTGTTTCATATTCTTCTGATTATTAATTAAGGAATAATTATTTAGAAATGGTTAGTCTACGTCCACATCTATGGGCATACCATCTCCGTCAAATTCAACTTTCATACCATCACCAAAAACCACCTCATACTTCGTACTGAACAACTCTGAGTCTTTTTTCACAACAACGACATTCTTGTCGGCATATGATTTTTTGATAAACGACTGAGCCGCTACTGGCAATTGGTCTACTGTAATTATTTTTTCATCGTCACACGATGCCATCAACATGACGCACATGACACAAAAGGCAATAACTTTCAATTTTCTCATATCTCTTTTCATTTTTAAAATGTATTTGACAAAGATACAATATTATTTATAACACATTACAAAATTTTACTATTTTTTTCACATCGAAATATTCTTTTTGCATTTTTTTACACCTGCCTTTGTGGAAACACCTCTTAACCCCATAAGGCTAACCCATGAAGCTGAAGAACAATCATGCCAATAACATATATTCTTGTTGTATAGTTTTGGCATTTCGGGGAAAAAACGCTACCTTTGTGGAACAAAACTTTGATTTCTAATATATTGTATAATTGCAACAAGAAGTATAATGAGAAAAAAACTTATCGTATTGTCTCTGATGTTTGTCTGCACTGGAGCAATAGCTCAAAACCATGAAGCTGCAGAAGTGTTGAGAACTGCACAATTGGCGAACACATACTTTATGAAAAAATATAGCGACCCAACCATACCCACAAATGTTGGAAGAATACGAAGCAGCAACCTTTGGACAAGAGCGGTCTACTATGAAGGATTGATGGCACTCTACAACATAGATGCCAATCAAGATTACATCAACTATACTGACCGTTGGGCCGATTTCCACCAGTGGACTGCCCGCAACGGCATCGAGGCAACCAATGCCGATGACCAGTGTTGCCAACAAGTGTATTTGGAACGATACATACAGACAGGCCATCAAAAAATGCTTCAGCATGTCAAAGACAATCTCGACCATCAGATACAAACAGGGCGCACCGACTATTGGACATGGATCGATGCCATCCAAATGTGCATGCCCGTGTATAGCCATCTTTTCAGAATCACCGGAGAGCAGAAATATCTCGACTACGCTATGGACGCCTACTTATGGAACCGCAACACTTGTGGTGGCGGACTCTTCAACGAAGAGGAGGGTTTGTGGTGGCGTGACAAGGATTTTGTTCCGCCTTACAAAGAGAAAGACGGTAGCAACTGCTATTGGAGCCGTGGAAGCGGATGGGTTTACGCTGCATTGGTACGCGTGATGACAGACATTGAGCAAACCAAGAAAAAAAGCCGTACTGTAAAGAAATACTACAAACAACTTCTGAACGATTTCTTGCTCATGAGCGATGCATTGCAAAAATGCCAGCGCACTGACGGGTTTTGGAATCCCAGTCTTGTCTGCCCTGCCAACTATGGAGGAAAAGAACTAACTGGCACTGCGTTGTTCCTCTATGGCATGAGTTGGGGCATCAGTCACAAACTGCTGCAGTCCGAAAAATACCTGCCTGTCTGTTACAAGGCATGGGAGGGACTGAAAGCATGTGTTCATCAAGACGGATTCTTGGGATGGGTGCAGGGAACAGGCAAGCAGCCCGAAAGTTCCCAGCCGGTCACCTATACACGTGTCCCCGACTTCGAAGACTACGGCACAGGGTGTTTCCTTCTCGCAGCATCGGAGTATTATCACCTTCTTCTCAAAAAGTGACAAGAACGACTACCAATCGAAAAGCCTTCATTATGAGGAAACTCTTCATCACCATATTGTCAGGAGTTCTACTGCTGCCACTCTCGTCAAATGCCCAACAACGCATTGTGAAAACCCTCAATTTCGGGTGGAGATTCCATGCTGGCAACACAGTCCAAGGCCACATGACAACATTCGACGACTCAAGTTGGCGCACCGTCGACCTTCCTCATGATTTCCAGATAGAGCAACCTTGGGTAGTGCCCAATGCCGACGAGCGGCCCGACAGTACCAATGTGGCCGCCAATATCAAGAGCCGATTATCCAGCCGAGGCTTCAAGGAGATGGGCAAAGGATGGTATCGTTATCATTTCACCCCCTCCGACTCCCTCAAAGGTCGCCGCCTTCTGCTCGATTTCGGTGGAATCATGTACGTGGGTGATGTTTATCTGAATGGTGAACTCGTCGGTAAGACCGACTATGGCTATGTTGGATTTGAAATAGACATTACCAACAAGTTGTTGTGGAACAAGGATAATGTCATTGCTGTCATGGCAGACACCCGAGAGCCCGAGAACTCCAGATGGTATACAGGCGGCGGACTTTTTCGAGATGTCCGCCTGGTTGTCACCGACAAAGAATACTATTTTGGGCGGCATCCGCTCTATATCACCACCCAGACAGAGAACGGTTTCAGCAAAGGCCAGGTCTCCATTCAGGCGGATATTGCTGTCCTGTCGAAAAGCAATCCCGGCAGAATCCATCTCGGCGTGAGAATCATCAACCCACAAGGCACCGTCATCTTCCAAAGGAGTGACACCGTGAGACGAATACGTCAAGCACGCCAACAGGAAATCAACCTTCCACCAGTCACTATCAATAATCCCATGCTTTGGGATTGCGAACATCCCAACCTCTATACAGCAGAGCTGACTCTCTACGATGAAAATGGCAGGATAAGGGATACTGCCATTGAACAGTTTGGCATTCGTACCATAGAAATCGGTCCGGAGTTTGGGTTCAAACTCAATGGAAAGAAGGTCTTGCTCAAGGGATGTGCCAACCATCACACAATGGGAGCACTTGGCGCTGCTGCCTTTCCGCAAGCCATAGAAAAGCACATCAAGTTGATGAAGGAGTTTGGAATCAACCACATCCGCACTTCCCACAACCCCTACAGTCGTGAGTTCATACAACTATGCGACAAATATGGCATACTGGTAGTCGACGAACTGTACGACAAATGGTCGCGCCAGCACACTGGAGGGCGCGAGTCTTGGGAACACCTGTGGCAGAAGGACATCCCCGAATGGGTGAAACGCGACCGCAACTCGCCAAGCGTCATCTTGTGGAGCCTCGGCAACGAATTGCAGCAAGACTCCAAGATGGCTTTCAACGACTGGGGAGTGACGGCATACAAACTGCAGAAAACGCTTCTCCAACGTTACGACACCACACGTCTTGTCACCGTTGCCATGCATCCTCGCTATCGCAACTGGTTCACCGACTCCCTCCCTTGCAACCTGGCTCTACATACCGATGTCCAAGCATACAACTACCGATACATGTATTTCCCTGGTGACGGCCGTAGGTTTCCCCAAATGGTATTCTATCAGAGCGAGGCCTCGACAGCTGCCATGGGAGAGAATTTCTATGCCATGAATCTCGACAAAGTCATCGGTCTGGCCTATTGGGGTGTTATCGACTATCTGGGCGAAAGTCAGGGTTGGCCTGCCAAAGGATGGAATCAGGGGGTGTTCGACATCTCGCTCGAGCCAAAGCCTAAAGCATACCTCATGAAAAGCTTCATGAAACCCGAAGAGCCCTTAGTACACATAGCCATCGTCAACGACAAGAACGACCAAATGTGGAATGGTATCCAAACGGGAAACGAACTTTTGAGCGACCATTGGAATTTCCTTTCTGGAAAAAAACTCACACTCTACACTTTCACCAATGCCGATGAGGTGGAACTTTTCCTCAACGGCAAAAGTCTTGGAAGAAAGCAAAACGAGAAGAACAACCCCAAACGACGCAACCAAATTCTATGGGAGGACATTGAGTACCAGCCTGGCTTTATCGAGGCTCGCGCCTACAACAATCCCACTGTTCACAAGGCAAAACCCGCTGCCATCCATCGCATAGAGACAACGGGCGAAGCGGTGCGGCTCGTTGCCACCATCGACAACAACCATTGGCTTGCCGACGGCACCGATTTGCAGCACATCCGCATATATGCTGTCGACAGGAAAGGGCGCCGCGTGTTCAGTGCCCACGACAATCTCCACTTCAAGGTGGAGGGCGATGCCCAGCTGATTGCAGCCACCAATGGCGACATCCGTAGCGAAGAACTCTACCATGCTGACCATCACCGTCTTTGGAACGGTTCGGCCATGGTCATCTTGCGTGCAGGCCACCATCAGGGAAAGGTGTCGCTCACCATATCTTCTGAGCAACTCAAGCCTTTAAAAATTGAGTTTCCCACTCACCAAGCAGCAGCTATGCACTAATTATTCACTTCCGACAATACTTTTTTCAAGTTTTGTTTTTCTACAATTCCAAAAAATAGTACCTTTGCATCACTTATGGTTTTAAATTATATTTGGATTGCTTTTTTTCTCATCGCATTTGTCATAGCACTGGTGCGACTGATTTTTATGGGCGACACAGAAGTGTTCCCCGCCATGATGGATTCCACATTCTCATCATCGAAAACCGCTTTTGAGATTTCACTCGGTCTGACAGGTGTCTTGGCTCTTTGGCTTGGCATCATGAAAGTAGGCGAAAAAGGCGGAGTCATTAACGTGTTTGCGCGTCTGCTCAGCCCTGTTTTCACAAAATTGTTCCCCGATATTCCCAAGGGACACCCTGTAACGGGAAGCATCTTCATGAACATTGCCGCCAACATGTTGGGTTTGGACAATGCTGCCACCCCCTTGGGGCTCAAGGCGATGGAACAGTTGCAAGAGCTGAATACGAAGAAAGACACAGCCACCAACTCCATGATTATGTTCTTGGTGCTGAACACGTCGGGATTGACACTCATTCCCATCAGCATCATGGTGTATCGCGCCCAACTGGGAGCGGCACAACCCACCGACATTTTCATACCCATCCTGCTGGCCACTTTCTTCTCCACATTGGCGGGTATCATTGTCACCAGTTTCTATCAACGCATCAATCTGCTTAATCGCACCCTCCTGCTCACATTAGGAGGAGCATGCGTTCTCGTTGCCGGCATCATCTGGGGATTCAACCAACTCGACAAAGAGCAGATGAACGTGGTGAGCACGAGCATTGCCAACATCTTGCTCATGACCATTATCGTCGGTTTCATCGTTGCTGGCATGCGGAAGAAAGTGAATGTCTACGATGCATTCATTGAAGGAGCCAAAGACGGTTTCTCCACCGCAGTGAGAATCATCCCCTACCTTGTTGCCATCCTTGTGGGCATTGGCGTGTTCCGCGCATCAGGTGCCATGGACATGCTCATCGATGGCATCTCGTGGACAGTCAAAGTCTGTGGCGGCAATAGCGATTTCGTTGGCGCCCTGCCTACAGCCCTTATGAAACCGCTCAGCGGAAGTGGTGCACGTGGCATGATGGTGGATGCCATGACCACCTTCGGAGCCGACTCCTTCGTAGGTCGTCTGAGTTGCATCTTCCAGGGCAGCACCGATACCACCTTCTATATCCTGGCCGTCTATTTTGGCAGTGTTAACATCCGCTACACACGTCATGCGGTGGCATGCGGTCTGTTGGCCGACCTTGCCGGTATCATCGCAGCAATCGCTATTGCATATTTCTTCTTTGGATAGTCTATGGCAAATCTGAAATCTCTGGCCAAGGACACGGCCATCTATGGACTGAGCAGTATCGTTGCCCGATTCATCAACTACCTCTTAGTGCCCATTCAGACGGCGCGGTTTGCTGCCTCAGGCGGCGAATATGGCATCATCACCAATGTCTATGCCTACGTGTCGCTGCTGATAATATTGCTCACCTTCGGCATGGAGACCACCTTCTTCCGCTTTATGAGCAAAGAGGGCGAAAATCCAAAGAAAGTGTATTCCACCACGCTGACCATGGTGATGATGACGTCGGTCGTCTCCGCATTGCTGGTGCTCACTTTCCTGCATCCTATCGCTGCTGCCGTTGGCTATGCCGACCATCCTGAGTATGTAGGTGTCATGTACGTCACTGTGGCTGTCGATGCCTTCATGGCCATCCCCTTTGCCTATCTACGCTATTTGCACAAGCCGGTGAAGTTTGCCATGCTGAAAATCATCAACATCTTGATGAACATCGCGCTCAACATTCTCTACCTGATTGTGCTGCCGGCACTGAAACTGAACATCTTTGGCATCTACGACGAGCAGTTCACGCTCAATGTGGCTTTTGTCTTCTATATCAACCTCTTCTGTACCGTTGCCACTCTTCTGATGCTTGGCAAGGAATGGATGACGATGCCGTTCAAAATCGACAAGAGCACTTGCAAGCGGATGCTTAGCTATACATGGCCGCTGCTCGTGATGGGACTGGCAGGTCAGTTGAACCAAGCGGCCTCACAGATTCTGTTCCCCCACTTCTTCGACGGTTCGCAAGCAGATGCCCGGGCACAACTTGGCATCTATGGAGCCTGCATCAAGATTGCCATGATTATGGTGATGATTACGCAGGCATTCCGTTTTGCCTACGAGCCTTTCGTCTTCGGCAAATCCAAGGATAAAGACAATCGGGAAACCTACGCCCAGGCCATGAAGTACTATCTGGTCTTCACCCTCCTGGCCTTTCTCTTGGTGATGGGTTACCTCAACATCCTAAAGTTCCTGATTGGCGAGAGCTATTGGGAGGGACTTCGCGTGGTGCCCATCGTCATGGCGGCAGAGATAATGTTTGGTGTGTTTTTCAACCTGTCGTTCTGGTACAAGCTCACCGACAGAACCATCTGGGGCGCCTATTTCTCCGGCATTGGTGCTGTGGTGCTCATCACAATCGACGTTCTGCTGATTCCACGGTTCAGCTACATGGCATGTGCCTGGGCAGGATTTGCCGCATATGCCACGTCAATGATACTTTCTTACTTCATAGGTCAGCGCTACTACCCCATCGCCTACCCCATAAAGGACATGGCCGTCTACACGCTCATTGCCATTCTCCTTTTCGTGGGCATCCAGTATGCCAACAGCCAGCTATCCGTTTGGCCTGCTCTCATTGTCAACACGCTGTTGATAGGGGTCTTTGTCGCGTACGTGGTAAAGAAAGACTTCCCTCTTTCAAACATTCCCGTTATAGGTAAGTATTTCAAAAAACAAAACAAATAACAACCATGAAAAAGTTTCTTTTATCATTCACGTGTCTATTTTCACTCATCGCCAGCGCCGACGAAGGAATGTGGACACTCTACAACCTGCCACAGGCTGTCTATGAACAAATGAAGGCAGAGGGATTCTCCATGTCTTACGAAGACCTGTACAGCAGCAAGAACGCCATCAAGAATTGTGTGGTGAACTTCTCGGGCTATTGCTCGGGCGTCGTCGTGTCACCCAACGGACTGGTCTTCACCAATCATCATTGTGGTTTCGAGTCCATCCGCAGCCACTCCACCGTGGAACACGACTATATGCTCAACGGCTTCTGTGCCAAGAGCTATGAGGAGGAACTGCCCAACAAGAACATGTTCGTCAGCTTCATGCGCGCTCAGGAGGACATCACCGACCGACTCACCGCCATCGCCAAAAAGAACCACATCGCCGACGGTGATTGGGACGCTATGATCGACTCCGTACAAAACGCCATGACCGACAGCGTGAAGCGCATCGACAAGACACTCCATGTGGAAATAGGCGCCTTCTATGAGGGCAACGCGTTCTATGCCACCACCTACCAACTCTTCCCCGACCTACGACTGGTGTTCGCCATTCCCAAGTCGATGGGCAAGTTCGGAGGCGATACCGACAACTGGATGTGGCCAAGACAGACATGCGACTTCTCCGTATTCCGCATCTACGCCGACCCCAAGACCAACGGACCGGCAGAATACAGCAAAGACAACGTGCCCTACCACCCGCAATCGTGGGCGCCTGTCTCCATGAAGGGATACCAAGACAAGGATTTCGCCATGACCATCGGCTATCCTGGCAGTACCAACCGCTACCTCTCCAGCTATGGCATTCGCGAGATGCGTGATGCCGAAAACAAAACCCGTGTGCAGGTTCGTGGCATCAAACAGGAAATCATGAAGCGCCACATGGATGCCAGCGAGGCAGTACGCATCAAGTACGACAGCAAATATGCTCAAAGCAGCAACTACTGGAAAAATTCCATGGGAATGAACAAATGCATCGATTCCATCGGCATCATCAAGCAGAAAGAGGAGTACGAGGCACGCATCCGCAACTTCCAGAACGAGACTGGCTATCTCAAAGGACAGCTCGACTTCGACAAGATGAAACAACTCTACGACGCACGGTTCAACGATGTGCGCACCATGATGTATTTCTCCGAAACATTCATGCGAACCAACGAACTCGTCACACGAGCACTGCGTGCCAACCATGGAGGATACCAACTGAAAGGTCCGGAAAACAACCTCAAAAAACAATACTTTGAAATCCCCGACAACAGCAAGGATTGGGACGAGAACCTCGACAAAGAAGTGCTCGCGGCATTGCTCAAGAACTACAAGGAACACGTAGACGCAAAATACCTGCCCGCCTTCTTCTCCACCATCAGCAACAAGTTCAACAACAACTACCAAGCCTACGTGAACCACCTCTACAAGAAGTCAATGCTGATGAAAGGCAAAAAGATTTTCGTGTCGAAGAAAAAATACCTGAAAGACCCAGGAGTGCAGATGGGACTCGACCTGCTCACCACATTGGCCGAACTGCAAGGACGCATGTCAAGCGCTTCACTAAACATCGCACAACAGGAGAAATACCTCTGTGCTGCAAAACTACGCATGGAACAAGACTTGCCACACTACTCTGATGCCAACTTCACCATGCGACTCTCCTACGGACAGGTGGGCGAATACCTGCTCAACGGACAGCCCTCTGGCTACTACACCACTGCTGAGAGCCTCGTCAAGAAGATGAACCAGCAAAACACCATTGCCGACTATTTCGCCGAACCGGAACTCATCGACCTCATGTCGGCAAAGGACTTCGGCAAGTACACCGACCGCCAGACCGGAAAGATGCAACTTTGCTTCCTTACCAACAACGACATCACTGGTGGAAACAGTGGCTCGCCAATGTTCAACGGTAAGGGAGAACTCATCGGACTGGCCTTCGATGGCAACTGGGACAGCCTCGCCAGCGACATCAACTTCGACCGCGTACTGGCACGCTGCATTGGTGTCGACATCCGCTTTGTACTCTTCATGATGGACAAGTGGGGCCATGCCGACCGCCTCTTACAAGAAATCAACGCACAATAAACATTCACCAATTATTCATCTCGGAGCGTAAGTCATTATTTACAATGGCTCACGCTCCGTTTTTGTCTGCGAAAGGGGTTTCGCATGGACGCAAAAAAGCGAAGAGACAATAGCCTGATTCATTGCCAATATGCTTTTTAAGCCCAAAATATTTGGCTTTTTCAGCAATTATGTATAATTTTACAATAGACATATCCCCATGTGATTTCTTGCGCGAAATTCACCAATCGCGAGAGGAGTAACAATGTAGCCTGTTCATTATTATATCTGGATTCATATATTCAATAATCAAATCAGAAATAATTATCTCTTACTTATAAATCTATCCAGAGCCAAATAACAGGGATTGCCTGTCCATCAAATACGAAGAATGAAATTGAATAAATATTAATAAAACTGTCTAATAACGATTATGAAAAGATTAATTACCATTTTGTTGAGTGTCATGCCACTCATTGCATGGTGTGACAACATCTCTTTCGCTGACGCGAAGGTTAAGGAGATCTGTGTGGCCAACTGGGACACCAGCGGTGACGGCGAACTGAGCTATGCCGAGGCTGAGGCTGTTAAGAATCTTGGGACAATATTCAAGTATAATACGGACATCACATCCTTTGACGAGCTACAACACTTTACGGGATTGACATTCATAGGCGGTGATGCTTTTTCTGGTTGCACCAATCTTACAAGTATCCTTATCCCAAACACAGTGACTGCTATTGGCAGTATGGCTTTTAACTATTGCACAAGCTTGACTAATATTACAATTCCAAACACCGTGACAACTATTGGCGATCAAGCTTTTCGCTTATATCCCAACAAAGACTAAAAATCTTGTTGGGATATTGGTTATTTTAAGATTTTGTACTATATTTGTCTCCGAAATGATATCTTAAGGATATTTATGTTAAATCATTAACGGGGACAACAGGTATATAGTTCCCAAAATGTATATAATGAAAAATTCGATTAAGAGAGCGCAGAAAGAGCTTGCTCATTCTGCCGAACGTGAGAATTTTTGCCCATGGGGC
>CACZPU010000095.1 GCA_902783165.1 uncultured Prevotellaceae bacterium | reverse complement strand
TCATCAAACCATACATGTAGTTCGTTTCATTCGTGTCATCATCACCTGGATTTTGTGAAACCAAAGTTTGTCGGCGGGAACCCCAAAAGCGGTATTTTTCAGTGAGGGTTCCAGTGTGGGTTCAGTGTAGGTTTCAGTGAGGGTTCCAGTGTGGGTTGTTTTTCTGTAACCATTTGATATGCAGACAGATGCAAAAATTAGTGTAGGATAACGCTATTTTTTGTTTTTTTGGAAGTCCAAAATTTATTTCCCGGTCGACGAAACCTTACTTTTCACCTTGCAAAACCTTATCTTTCACCTTGCAAAACCTTATCTTTCACAGGGTAAAACCTTATCTTTCACAGGGTAAAACCTTATCTTTCACAGGGCAAAACCTTATCTTTCACAGGGCAAAACCTTATCTTTCACAAGGCAAAACCTTATCTTTTGCAAGGCGAAACCATATCTTTCGCATGATGAAACCTTATCTTTTGCAAGGCGAAACCTTATCTTTCACAGATAATTTCTTATACAATTGGAACAGCTTGGTCACAAACTGGCTTTTCTTAAAGGGACAATAAGGCAAATCGTAGGCTTGTGTCAACACGCCGAAGTTGTATGGATGGGTATTTCGGAATTCCAATCATCTGGTCATTATCATAGTGTTCAATCATAGACGTGCCTGTGTATTTAGTTCAGGCATAGAGGATGGCTTTGTGCAGTCTGTTCATTCATAGCTTGTTGGGCTTCTATGAATGTGGATTATTCTTCACTTCCTCATTTTTTGGGGGGGTGATAAAAAAGTATTAATCCCAAAAAGTATTAAAAACGTTGTCGTTTTGATGATTGTTAGGGGAGAAATCATTATATTTGCGTTCATGAAAACGGAGGATGAAATTTGATGAATAATCAGTAATAATAAAGACTATGACACCAACAACAGAACGCGTGTTCCAGATTTTCAAGGAACTGAACCAAATTCCACGTCCATCGCACCACGAGCAACGTGTGGCCGACTATCTTTGTCAGTTTGCCGAGCGACTGCACTTGGATTATAAACGTGATGCAGAGAATTGCGTCGTTATCCGTAAACCTGCCACCCCTGGCCACGAGGGCGCGGAGCCCATCGTGTTGTTGAACCACATGGACATGGTCTGTGTGGGCATGAACGACCCTCTTCATACACCTGTCGATGCTTATGTGGAGAACGGATGGATGAAAGCTCGTGGCACGTCGTTGGGTGCCGACAACGGCATTGGCTTGTCGATGGCCTTGGCAGTGCTGGAGAGCAAGGAGATTGTGCATGGTCCTATGGAAGTTGTCACGACTACCAACGAAGAAGATGGTATGTCGGGCGCCTCACAGATGGACAAGGACTTTCTGAAGGGGCGCAAAGTCATCAACCTCGACTCGGAGGACTATGACACCATTACAACAGGTGCCGCTGGCGCTTGCCTGCAGTTCCATCGGATACCCGTGAAGCGTATGCCCGTCCTCGAGAGCAAAGGCTCTTGGTTCCGTATCCGTTTTGAAGGCGGTTTGGGCGGTCATTCCGGCGTGGACATCAACAAGGGGCGTTGTAGTGCTGTTGTTGCAGCATTTGCCCTCTTATCATCCATACGTCAGGAGCACATCTTCCATTTGGCCTCCCTCACTATCGGCGAGGCCAATGCTTCGATTGCCTCTTCTGCCGAAATCGTTGTTTGTCTCCCATCTGATGTGGAATCTGGATTTGCAAGACGACTAGAGGAGATGTCGAACAACTGGTTGTACGAAAAGTTTGGTGATGGCGACCCCAACATGCGATGCTCTGTCAGCGCGTGTGAGCCGCAGGCAACGGTGGTCAACCCAGAGGCCGTTCAGGCTCTGATGAGTTGCCTGGAACAGATTCCGCAGGGCGTGGTGAAGATGAGTGAGACAATGAAGGACACGGTGGAAACTTCGAACAACATCGGACGCATTGTGTTGGAAGAGAACAGTCTTTTTGTCTCTACCCATACACGCAGTTTCATTGATAGCGAAATGGAGAAGTTGAGCAAAGACATTGCCAACGCGTTCTCGAATTGTGGTGCCACGAGCGAATTGGTCATGTCGGCTCCGGCGTGGCAGGAAGACCAACAGTCCCAATTCCTGCAACTGACCTCCGACACCTTCCAAGACGTGTTGGGTTGGCGGCCACGGATGGTTGCCATGCATTTTGTTTTGGAGGCGGGCTTTTTTGTTGAGCACTATCCTGGCATTCAGATGGCTAGCATAGGCCCGCGTATCGTGGAGCCCCATTCCACTAGTGAGCGTGTGGAACTCTCCACGATTGAGGACATCTGGCATGTGCTGATAGAGTTGCTGAGAAGGCTGTCTTGATAATGGTAGTTTGGGGTTGGGAGCTCGTTTATGTGTAACTTTGAATTAGTTACTCTCGCTCGAAAATGAAAATAAAAGCGAGTTTTCATTTTGCATTCTGCTCGTTTATGCGTAACTTTGTAGCGAATTAAAATACTATCATGGAAGATTTCGTTCATCTGCACGTACATACATATTATTCTATTCTCGACGGACAGTCTAGTATACAGAGACTTGTAACCAAAGCCATAAACAACGGCATGCGCGGAATGGCCATCACCGACCACGGCGACATGTTTGGCATCAAGGATTTCTTTGATTATTGTCAGGGAGTGAACAGCCAACGTAAGAAAGAAGGACTGGAGCCATTCAAGCCCATCTTCGGCTGTGAGATGTATGTGGCTCACCATCGCAAAGAAGACAAAGTGAAAGAGCACGGTGATATGAGTGGATATCATCTCATTGTGTTGGCAAAGAACTATCATGGGTATAAGAATTTGATAAAGTTGGTGTCTCGTTCGTGGGTTGACGGCTTCTATATGCGTCCACGAACCGACCGTGAGGATTTGGAACGCTATCACGAAGACTTAATTGTTTGCTCTGCCTGTATTGCTGGCGAGGTTCCCAAGAAGATTCTGGCAGGCGATATGGCAGGTGCCCGCGAGGCAGTAGAGTGGTACAAGCGTGTTTTCGGTGATGACTATTATTTGGAACTGCAACGCCATGAGGTGAAAGACCCGACCATCCGTGCCAATCGTGAGACATTCCCCTTGCAGCAAAAGGCTAACAAGGTGATTATGGAACTGGCACGCGAATATGGCATCAAACTGGTATGCACCAACGATGCGCATTTCGTGGACGAGGAGAACGCCGAAGCACACGACCATTTGCTCTGCATATCCACAGGAAAAGACCTCGACGACCCTACACGAATGCTCTATTCCAAACAGGAATGGTTTAAGACACGTGAGGAGATGAATGAGGTGTTCGCCGATGTGCCTGAGGCATTGGCCAACACGTGCGAGATATTGGACAAGGTGGAATTCTACAGCATCGACCACGACCCCATCATGCCTTTCTTCCCAATACCCGAAGAGTTCGGAACGGAGGAGCAGTGGCGGCAGAAATTCACGCACGAACAGCTTTTCAAGGAGTTCACAAGCGATGAGAATGGTGAGAACCAACTGCCAAGAGAAGAGGGTGAAAAGAAAATTGCCCACTTGGGAGGTTACGACAAACTCTACCGCATCAAGTTTGAGTCGGACTATCTTTCCAAGCTTGCGTACCAAGGTGCTTACAAGAACTATGGGAAGAAGGGAGATTCGGGAGAACTTATCCTGCCCCCGGAGGTGGACGAACGAATAAGGTTTGAACTGCACATCATGAAGACGATGGGATTCCCCGGCTACTTCCTCATAGTGCAAGACTTTATCAATGCTGCTCGCAACGAATTGGACGTGATGGTTGGTCCTGGTCGTGGCTCGGCGGCAGGCTCTGTGGTGGCCTATTGTTTGGGAATCACCAAAATAGATCCGCTGAAATATGATTTGCTGTTTGAGCGATTCTTGAACCCCGACCGTATATCTCTTCCTGATATTGATACCGACTTCGATGACGACGGACGTGGCCGAGTGTTGAAATGGGTGGAGAACAAATATGGGTATGAGAATTGTGCACATATCATTACCTATAGCACAATGGCAACGAAAAACTCCCTCAAGGATGTGGCTCGCGTGGAAAAAGTGCCCTTAGACAAATGCAATTCGCTTTGCAAAGCCATTCCAGACCGACTGCCTGACGGATTGAAGATGAATCTGCCCAATGCCATCAAATATACCCCCGACTTGAGAGATGCTGAAGTGAGCGACGACGCACGTCTGAGAAATACTATCAAATATGCTAAAATGTTGGAGGGGACGGTCCGCGGAACAGGCATTCATGCATGCGGATTCATCATCTGTCGCGACCCCATCAGCGATTGGGTGCCCGTGTCTACCGCTGACGATCCCGACAACAAGGGTGAAAAGACCAATTGCACCCAGTATGATGGTCATGTGATTGAGTCGACAGGCTTGATTAAAATGGACTTCCTGGGACTGAAGACGCTCTCTGAGTTGAAGGAAGCCGTGGAGAATATCAAGCAGACACGCGGTATAGATGTTGACCTTGACCATATTCCTATTGATGATAAAAAGACCTATGAACTTTATCAACAGGGACGTACGGTGGGCACATTCCAGTTTGAGTCGGCTGGCATGCAGAAATATCTTCGTGAACTGAAACCTACTGTCTTTGAGGACCTTATAGCTATGAATGCCCTGTACCGTCCGGGACCAATGGGATATATCCCTAAATTCATCGACCGTAAGCATGGACGTGAACCTATCACTTACGACATTCCGGTGATGGAGAAGTACCTGAAGGACACTTATGGCATTACGGTGTATCAAGAGCAGGTGATGCTTCTTTCACGATTGCTCGCAGACTTCACTCGTGGTGAGAGCGATGCTCTTCGCAAGGCCATGGGAAAAAAGAAAAAGAAAATCGTAGACGAGATGAAACCAAAGTTCATTGCCGGCGGAGTGAAGAACGGCCATGATCCGAAGATTCTCGAAAAGATATGGAGCGACTGGGAGGCTTTTGCATCATATGCATTCAACAAGAGTCATGCTGCATGCTATTCTTGGGTGGCATTCCAGACAGCCTACCTCAAAGCCAATTATCCGGCAGAGTTTATGGCTGCCATCATGAGCCGCCGTCGTGACCAGATAACGGAAATCACAAAATTGATGGACGAGTGTAGGGCTATGAATATCGCCACTCTTGGTCCGGATGTGAACGAAAGTTATCTGAAATTTGGTGTGAACCAAAAAGGCGAGATTCGATTCGGTTTGGCTGCCATCAAGGGAATGGGCGATAGTGCTGCAAAAGCCATTATTGAAGAACGTGAGAAGAACGGTTTGTACAAGAATATCTACGATTTTGCTGAACGAGTGAACTACTCCGTTGTCAACCGTAAGGCATTCGAGAGTCTTGCTTGTAGTGGCGGATTCGACAGTTTTGGATATCGACGCGAACAGTATTTCGGCCAAGACAGTAAGGGCATGTTCTTGGACACCTTGATAAGATACGGACAATTATATCAGAACGAGAAGAAACAGTCGCTCAATTCGTTGTTCGGCGATTTGGGTGAGGTGGAAATCGCAAAACCCGCAGTACCAGTAGGCGAAGAGTGGAGCACCATTGAGAAATTGAATAAAGAGCGTGAACTGGTAGGTATTTATATTTCTGCTCACCCACTTGAAGAGTATAGTGTGGTGCTTAAAGGTATTTGTAACACACAATGCCAGCAACTCAATGATGACAAATCCGAATTGGCAAAGAAGGAAGAAATGCTTGTGGGTGGTATTGTTACTACTGTGTCTGAGCGCTTTACCAAGAATAATAAGAAAATCGGAATTGTCACTCTCGAAGATTTTGACGGTAAGGGAGAGTTGGCCGTCTTTGGTGATGATTGGGTTCGTTGGAAAGGATATCTAAGCGAAGGATGTACCATACTCATCAAGGCAAAATGTGCGCCAAACAGAAAAGGTGACAGCTATTTTATTACTATCAATGACATTCAGTATCTTCAAACGGTGAAGGAAAAACAAATAGATAAATTTACCATCACAATGACCTCCGATAGTATTAATGATACAGTTGTGAGCGACCTGACAACACTCTTTGAGGATTCCCCAGGCGATACACAGCTTTTCATTCAAATAATCGATTCAGTAAGCCTACGGCCTATCACTTTGCGAAGCCGAAAAAGGAAAATAAATGTGAAGCGTGACCTTCTTATGTATATCGAATCAATTCCAGGCATGATGTATAAGATAAACTGAGAGAGGTGCAAAGTAGGTCAGGTGATTGCATGATTATAAAAAGATGATAAAATAAAATAATAATAGCTTAAAAGTTACCTTTTTGATGTGTTTGTGCGTATCATTTAGGAAGTGGCACGATATTTGTTTGAAATACTATAAAACATTATAAACAATTTATTAATAAGACAAGCAATGGAAGTAAAAGTAACAAACGAGAACTTTGAAGAGTTGAAGAATGGCAATTTGCCATTTGTTGTTGATTTCTGGGCAACATGGTGTGGACCATGCCGCATGATTGCTCCAATAGTGGAAGAACTGGCCAAGGAGTACGATGGCAAAATCGTAGTTGGCAAGTGCGATGTAGAGGAGGCCGACGATGTGGCAATGGAATTCGGTATCCGCAATATTCCTACCATCCTTTTCTTTAAAGATGGCAAGGTTGTTGACAAGCATGTGGGTGCTGTTGCCAAAGCTAAGTTACAGGAGAAATTTGAAGCTCTGTTGAAATAAGCAATGTTCACAAAATGGCCCGAGCCATACGTTCTTGAATCTTGTTGAAGATGGGAAGTTCGTGTGGCTCGGGCTTTATTTGTGAATTTCTGACATACTTTCTTATGGCTGTCAGAGAGTCAGATGCAGTTTTGCACCCACAACAATCCACGTGCCAGGCTGAGGGACAAGTCCATAGTCGACATATTTCTTGTCGAAGATGTTGTTCGCCTGGGCATATAATGTATATGATGGCGCGTCCCAAGAAAGGCGTGCGTCCCAAATGGCATAGGGTGAATATGATTTCACTTCGTTGTCGAATGTTGTATACGATCCAATTCTTTCTTGGAATCTGTAGTTGACTCCTAGGTTGAGCTTGTCGTAAAGATGCATTTGTACCCCAACCACTAGTTTGTGGCGTAAATACTCCAGTGCATATTGTGACAAAATGTCAGCCTTCTGCTCTTTGTCTTGGTTGATATAGCAGTAGGTTACATCGAGTTTCTTCAGGAACTGCTGTGAAGGAATGAGATGGGCGAAATTCAAGTCTGCGTCGATATCTATTCCAATGGTGTTCACCTTCGTATGGTTCACACTCTCCCATACGGCATCATCACCTTTGCTCATGTCCATAATCCAGTCTATCATATTCTTTCCGTGATGGTGGTAGACAGCCATTTGTGCCTGGAAACCCGAAGAGAGATATTTGATGCCACCCTCAATGGCATTCATCTCTTCTGGTTTCAAGTATTTGTCAGCCTTATGGCCACCCTTAGAATAGTAGAGTTCGGTGAATGAAGGCATACGGAGCGACGAGTTGAAAGATGCATACACTTTCCAGTGATTGTCTATGCGGTAGCTCATGTCAATGCCGGGATATAGCTTGAATGCCATTTCGTTCCATGTGTTTTTCACTGCAACGAATCCTGCCGAGAGAGTGAATCGTTGCAGTAGGATGCTGTGCTCCAAGTGGAAACTCAGATTTGTTCTGTTCAGTCCCAATGTATAGTCTCTTTCTGTTCCGCTTATATGGACAGGATGGTGAAGCGGTTCTCCCAAGTTACCGCTTTTCAAGTCTTCGTTGCGAAATTCAGCACCGAAGGCTGTTCGTCCGGCCATCCAGTCGAAAAAGCTGTTGATGTTCGCTCCATATACGTTGGTTCTGTTGTAGTTGTATTTCATTTTCTCCGGTTGGCCACGGTATCCCTCGTATTGGTCTCGGCTTTGGTTCCAGTAAATGGAAGGACGAAAATGAAATATTCCGCTTTTTGCCTCCATTCGTAAACCAGCATAATACTTGTCGGTACATTCATATTGGTTGTCTGCTTTCCATGTCGGAGTGGCATAAGATGTGCTGCTGCCCCAGTCTTTCGAACTCATGCCGGCATACCAATTCATCAGTACATCTCTGTCTTTATACTGCCCTTGGTAGAAGAATTTCCCTCCTTTGTAGTCGCCATTGAGATTTCCAGCCTGAGCGCGTGTGAATCCATCGCTTCGTGTGTAACTACCGCTTAATTGGTTGTTCCATTTCCCAGTAACGGCATTTGCACGAGCGCCCGCAGAAAGATATCCGAAAGAACCTCCCTCCACATGGAAGTCGGTGCTGCTTTCTGAAGCGGGTCTGGTCACGATGTTGATGGCTCCAACGAGCGATGATGTGCCATAAACACGTCCCGCAGGGCCTTCGAGCAACTCGATGCGCTCAATCTCACTAATGTCAACAGGAAAATCAAAGGCATTGTGTCCCGTTTGTGGGTCGCAGATGTTAATGCCGTTGAGTAGGATGGTGATTTGCTCGCTGGTTCCTCCTCGCGTACTAATGTCTGTCTGAGCTCCAATAGGGCATCTTTGGCGGACATCCACGCCTCGGGCATATTTCAGCAAATCGTTAATACTTTGTACTGGCGCCTGGGCTATCTGCTCACGATCCAGTACAGTTACCATTCTCGCCGCCTGACCAAGTGTCAGCGGTGCGCGCGAACTGGTGACCTCAATGTCCTCCAGTGTTACCTCCTTGCTTGTCTTCATAAGGGTAGTATCGGCCTTTTCTGTGTTTGTGCTGATGCCATCTGCTTTTGCATAAGTCAGCGTGGCAACGCTCAATGTACCGATAATCACCTCGCGTCCGAGGCAAGCAAAGAGCGAATAGCCTTTACGTTTAAATTGCTTAAACTTAATGACTTCGCGCTTTTGAAATTGTTTCTTGTACATTTTGTTAGTATTAAATTATCTGCATTCTTTTTAAATGCAGGCGCGAAGGTACAAATAATAATTCAAATGACCAACTCTTTTTTCTCCAATGATGATAGGTGGTTTCCTTTTTGTTGAAAAAAAGGTTGTTTGAATGATATGAGTTAAAAAAAGCGGCTCAACCTCTCGGTCTTGCCGCATCTCTTCTTTACAATTAAATTAACTCAAGTTTTTGTGATGTACTCTCACGAGCACTTGAATATGTCTCACAATGGTGAGACATATTTCAAAGTGCAAATTTAGTTATAAAAGATTTCGCTTGCAAATTATTTCTATAAATATCGACGAAATAGTAAATTTTAACTTTATTTGAGTGTCAACTGTGCATCATCCGCCTCCATTTTCGGAATCCCATCACAGCAATGACCACGTAGAGCGCATAAAGACTGGCTTTGAAGGGAATGTCCTTGTAGAAATATAATACGCATGTGACGACATCGACAACAATCCATATCAACCATTGTTCCAAGTATTTGCGAGCAAGAGCCCAGATACCCACAAAACTGAGGGCCGTCGTAAACGAGTCGGCAACAGGAACACGCGAGTCGGTGCAATAAGCCAGAAAACAATAGAGCGCACCCCAGATGACAAGTGTGGCAATACCCCAAATCACAGCCAACCGCTTGGGGAAATGGGTAATCGGGATAATGGCTTTTCCGGTTCCTGCACTTTGGACGGTAGGGTGGGGCCTTACCCAATTGATGAATCCATAGACCGTCATGGCCAAATAATAGAACTCCATGCCACAGTCGGCATAGAGTCCTTTTTGATAGTAGAGCACAATGCCGAGACTTTGCATGGCGAAGCCTACAACCCACAGCCAGATGCTTGCCTTATACTCTAAAAGAATATATGCCAGCCCCAAGACTGTTGTCAACATGTCCAACCAATGTGCTGCAAGAAAATCTGTCATTTCTATTTCATTTTTCAGATGGTGAAATTCTCTTCTTAGAATTTCACAGTCATACTTCCCATCATTGTGAATCCAGCCATCGGAACGAAACCAATCTGATAGTAGCGGTTGTCGGGCATATGGCCGTAGCTCTCGGCGATGGCGGAATATACCCAGCCGCTGGCCGCATATCTACGATTGAACACATTGTTGAAATTGAGGCCGAAAATACACTCCTTCACTATCTTTTTCGGTTTCAAAGTATAGCTGAGATTAATGTTCGATGTGCTGTAGCAGGGCAGCGAACGGTCTGCGTTCTCCGTATTGTCAAGATACTGACGGCTGACATAGTTGGTGTGCCATACAGCCTGCAGG
>CACZPU010000094.1 GCA_902783165.1 uncultured Prevotellaceae bacterium | reverse complement strand
TGATTTTCAGCGTGGACCAGCCAGGGCTTGAACCTGGGACCTCCAGATTATGAGTCTGTTGCTCTAACCAACTGAGCTACAAGTCCTAAACCTATACCTAATGATATTTGCGGATGCAAAGTTACTGCCTTTTACTCAAATATCCAAATATTTTTAGCAAAAAGTCTTCTTTTCCTAGTTTTGTTGGCACATTTGTCAGTTTTTTACAATCTTCATGGTAAAGGATTGATGGTTGTCCATAACTTTTCTGGCAAGGTAAATTCCAGAGGGGACATCAGTAAGGTTTACTGTGCCTTCGTCTGGCTTAATCGACTTGACAAAGCTTCCAGAAGGTGTGTATAATGACACAAGTCTGACCGATGCATTACTAGTAGGTGATGTAATATGAGAAGAAATGAGAATGTTTTGACCCATCAGGCTGTTGAGGTATACTTCCAAAGCTGTATATCCTTCTGCAGAGATGATTGTATTACGGTCTTCAGAATCGCTCGGATTCAAACCATGTGCTTTTTCCCATGCATCATCCATTCCATCATGGTCCTGGTCTGTCACAACTACACCTGACTGATATTCAGGCCACCCTTCTGCATCTGACGGAGAATCGATGAAACCGGCCTTATTAAGTGTCGTTCCTTTGTATTGTGCTGTCTTATTTGCCACTTCTTTAACAATCCTTTTCTCCACAACATCACGGTTGACAGTACCAGCATGGGCTAGGACATGCGAATATGCATCGTCTGCACTCTCTGTAGGTGTCACGTAGTCGTTATAATCATATTGTTTAGGATAGAATTTTGAGGGATATACCATTTGGTTGCTTTTCATTTGCTCAATAGAAAAGCCAGTATTATTATGAATAGCACTCCAGTTGTTACTGGTAGCACCGTCGTTCCCTTCCATCTTGTTACCATAAAAATACCATATTGACGGACCGGTGAGTGTCTTGTCTTTGCGCGCAGCTGACATCTCGATGAAATAACTGTTGTCCGGTGTACTAGGACCTGGTTTATAGTAGTTGCCTATGAAATTGCATTCATGACTGCTACGACTGCCTGCCTCGTTCTCTCCTCCATAACAAGAATTCCGCTTCCCCCAATTGTAGTTCACGTTATTGAAAAATTCCATAAACACGTTCCTATCTCCAGATTCGTTGCTTGCACCATTCAGGCGAGCGCTGCGATTAAAGTTGTGAGCCATCAAGTTATGATGGTATGTAGAAGGCGAGCCGCCCCACTGATTGCCATAGCTACGATTTCCCTTGGCATGTCCTGCGTCATAGAGTCCTTCGTGAATAATACACCACTGGACGGTTGTGAAATGATTATCATACATTGTCATGTTTTCCTCGCCACTCCATCCGAAGCAGCAATGGTCGATGATGATATTGTTGGCATTTTCAATACCAAGTCCTGCTCCAGCGATAAAGCCATCTGATTCGTTCAAGCCCACACGGCACCTGATGTTACGGATGATAACATTTTCGGAGCCGCCTAAATTTATTTTCCCGCCACGCAACAAGATGCCATCGCCAGGTGCTGTTTGTCCTGCTATGGTAACATTCTTCAGTTTGGCTCGGATGGTACGTTCTTTCGGTTTCTTGTTTGATTGTGGATCTTCACCAATGGTGATGATACCGCTGACACGAAAGACAATGGTTGCATTCTCCTTTCCTGCTTCAGTCAAAGCCCAACGTAGAGAACCTTCACCAGAATCGTTGAGGTTCGTAACTTCAACCACCTTGCCTCCACGTCCACCAGAGGCATATATGCCGAATCCACGAGCAGTGGGAAAAGCAAGAAGTTTGTTTTCCAATTCAGCATAATCGTTGATGCCTTGATGGTTAGCAATAACTTGTTCTGGATTATATACCACTTCATTGTTGGTACATTTGCGGAAGATTTCGTCCACATCGGCCCATGTGCTCAGCTTGGCATAATCTGCATCGCTTAACTGGTGTCCCCAACTGATACGCTTCGAAGTGTCCACCAATCTCCCATTGGCATCTATGTTCTTGTATTCTCCGAAATAGGATTTTTCCCCGTTGTTACCTCCCATCTCTGTCCATCCTTGAGGATTAATATAGTCGCCCAAATTACAGTTCATAAAGAGAGAACCGCATTTCTCGGCTCCCCAGCAACGACCTAAATAGACACTCTCATTCCCCGTGGTCGAAGAACCTGTCACGGTACAGCCATTAAAAATAAACCCAAGGTAGATAGGTTCTCCATTAGCACCATTCGTATAAACGCTAATATCCTCTGGGGCTGTGATGTATCCTCCTGCTAAGCAATGAAGAGTGCAGTTCTCAAACCAAGCGGTTCCGCCAGAATAGATGAAATCAGTGGCTCCCTCAACCAGACATTCCTTATAGTAGCTACGTGTACCCTTCTTGGTACGGTGAGTGTCCTGATATCCCTTGAACGAACAATGATAAAAAGCCTGACGGTCGCCAGAAACAAATATGGCGAGGGCTTGTCCACCCTCTTTGCCAGAAGTGTTTCTGAACGTAATATCCTCTGCATAGAAATCGTTGGCATATACCGCAAGTGCTGCCGATTGATAGATATCTTTTGCCTTCGGTGTCGTCTTGAGTCCTAAGGATGAAGTGATAATAGTGTTTTCTCTGTCTTCACCTTTCATACTGATACGCTTGGTGGAAGTCTTTTGGCGAGTGCCTATATTGACGCATTCATCGTATACTCCTGCCTTAATGAAGATTGTAGCATCAGTATTTTCGGGAACAGCATCGATAGCTGCCTGAATTGTATTATAGTCGCCACTTCCATCCTGGGCAACCGTCACACTTAACGGTTCCTGTGCATTCGATGTAAAGAAAAAAGCACAAGAAACAAACACTGATAAGATAATTCTATACATAAATAATTGTGTTATTTGCTATTAAGAACGATGCTGATTGCCATTTGTAACTGAAATTTAATTCTTTTTAGGATGGAATGCGATGTAATTTAACTACCTTTGCACCGAATTACTGAATTAACAAAATAATAATGGGAAGAGTCAGCACAAATCCCACCATTGGACTATCTACAGAAGAGGTTCTTAAGAGCAGAGCAGAGAATGGTGATAACGCCCTCACTCCACCACAAAAAGAATCTCTTTGGAAATTGTATCTGGAGAAATACCAAGACCCTATCATCCAGATATTGTTGGTGGCCGCTGCCATTTCGCTGGCGCTGGCTATCATAGAAAACGAATATGTAGAAACCATCGGCATAATCGTTGCCATTTTTCTTGCAACCACCATCGGATTTTATTTCGAGCGGGATGCTGCCAAGAAATTCAACATTCTTACAGCTTTAGACGAAGAACAACCAGTGAAAGTGCTTCGCAATGGACATGTCACACAGGTTTCCAGACGTGAGGTAGTGGTCGGAGATATCGTTTTAGTGGAAACTGGCGATGAAATTCCTGCAGACGGAGAACTGATAAACGCTGTCGATTTACAAATAAACGAGTCAACGCTAACTGGAGAAATGATATGCACCAAAATGGTGCAACAAGAAACGGAAGGCAAGAAGTCGGAAAACACTTCTGAGGAAAGCCATGCCTATCCTTCTTGGATGGTTCTTCGTTCTACAATGGTAATGAACGGACGAGGAACTTACTGTGTTACAGCTGTGGGCGATGCTACTGAAATTGGCAAAGTTGCACAAGGCAGCACAAAAAAGAACGAGATAAAGACCCCACTCAACAAGCAGCTTGACCGTTTGGCAAAAATCATCAGCAAAGTGGGAATCGTCATTTCCGTTTCCGCCTTTTTGTTGTTTCTTATACATGATATCCTTACCAACCATTCCGTATGGCAATCAGCTGATTATCTGAAAATGGCTGAGGTTGTCCTGAAATACTTTATGATGGCCGTCACGCTCATCGTGATGGCTGTTCCAGAAGGACTACCCATGGCTATCACATTGTCGCTTGCACTAAATATGCGCCGCATGCTGAAAAGCAACAACCTTGTCAGAAAGCTGCATGCATGTGAAACGATGGGAGCGGTAACCGTCATCTGCACTGACAAAACCGGTACGCTGACACAAAACAAGATGACTGTGGCCAATGTGTTTACTACGGAAGAGAAAACAGTTACATTAAAAGATAATCATTCTGAACACATCGTACCCATATTGCATTTGGCAATTGCAGTCAATTCAACAGCAGAACTCGATGGAGAGAAGGGTATTGGAAATCCCACAGAAGTCGCTCTGTTGCAATGGTTACTGAAGAAGGGATGTGACTACACAAAGTTGAGAAACATGGTAACGATACAACATCAACAACCATTCTCAACAGAAACCAAATATATGCAGACAACCGTTTCTGCCAATGGCAAAACATTCACATTCATAAAAGGAGCTCCAGAGATTGTCGTTTCGAAATGTACAATGAAGAAGGACGAGGAAGAGAAGGTAAAAAGCATCTTGCTGGATTATCAACAAAAAGCCATGCGCACCCTCGCCTTTGCTTGCAATGGAGAGTTTCAGGCTGTTGTTGGCATTACAGACCCGATACGACCAGATGTGCCAGATGCTGTAAAACAATGTCAGCAGGCAGGAATAGATGTGAAAATAGTTACTGGTGACACCTCTGCCACAGCCATTGAAATAGCGCGACAAATAGGTATTTGGCAAGATGACAATCCCGTCGAGCCCAGGGTTCATCATATGGCAGGTGCCGATTTTTCCTCTCTTTCAGAAGAAAAAGCCAAGAGTGTCGTAAAAGACTTGCTCGTCATCAGCAGGGCTCGTCCACAAGACAAGCAAAGGCTTGTCCAGACGTTGCAACAAGAAGGAGAAGTCGTTGCTGTGACTGGCGACGGCACAAACGATGCCCCAGCGCTGCATCATGCCCATGTGGGATTATCGTTGGGAAGCAGCACCAATGTTGCAAAAGAAGCCAGCGACATGACCTTGCTCGATGACTCTTTCCACAGCATCGCTCATGCCGTGATGTGGGGGCGCTCCCTTTATAAGAACATCCAACGATTCTTGTTCTTCCAGCTCATCGTCAATGTAACTGCACTGCTGCTTGTTCTGGGAGGAGCTCTCATCGGGACAGAGATGCCTCTTACCGTAACGCAGATTCTTTGGGTTAACCTCATCATGGACACCTTTGCAGCAATGGCACTCGCATCATTGCCGCCATCACGCGAAGTAATGAAAGAGAAACCCCGCAAACAAACCGATTTCATCATCACAAAAAGCATGTGGAAAGGTATTATGGGTATTGGATTGGCCTTTTTCGTCCTGCTCTTCTCCCTGCTGGTCTACCTGCTTAAACATGATGACGATCCCGGTATTCTGCTTCACGACCAAAGCCAGTTCTTCACAGTCTTTGTCATGCTTCAGTTTTGGAATCTGTTCAATGCCAAAACCCTGGGAAGCAATCATTCCGCATTCCGACGTCTCATTTACGACCGCGGCTTGCTCTTAGTACTCTTTTTCATTCTCATAGGACAGATATTGATTGTTACCTATGGTGGCAAGATGTTCCGCACCGACCCGCTTTCCCTCAACGAATGGCTCATTATAACTGCAGTAACGTCATTGGTTCTATGGATAGGTGAATTATGGCGACTCTCGAAGAGATTATTAAAGGAAAAACGATGAACACAATATATATTGACAAGCATATTTGCATAGAACAACCATGTGTCGCCACCATCGGCTTCTTCGATGGTGTTCATAAAGGCCATCAATTTCTAATTCAGCATGTCATAGAGAAAGCCAGGAAGCAGAACATGCTGTCAATGGTTATCACTTTCAACAAACACCCCCGCGAAGTGTTGCATGCAGAGTATCAACCACAACTGCTCAACACACTTGAAGAAAAAGAGCACCTTCTGTCCAAAACGGGCGTTGACATCTGTGCCGTTCTGCCTTTCTCCATGGAAATGGCAAGTTTGTCTGCCTACGATTTCATGAGCGAAATACTAAAAAAACTACTCCACATAGAAATATTGTATATTGGTTATGACAACCGGTTCGGCCACAATCGCAACGAAACATACAATGACTATGTAAGATATGGAAAAGAGCTTGGAATAGAAGTTATCCAAAACGAAGAACTCATCGTTCAAAGCCAGCAGAAATCGTCATTAAGTTCATCGCTTATACGCAGATTGCTCACCCATGGCGATGTTGACAAGGCCGCAATGCTGCTGGGCTACCACTATTTCTTTCAGGGTACTGTTGTTGATGGTGTACACAAAGGAAGAGAACTCGGCTTCCCTACAGCCAATATCATCGTCAACGACAGTCACAAATTGATAGTGGCCTCCGGTGTATATGCCGTGAAAGTGTATCTCTCGCCCAATGCAGAGCCTTTCTACTCAATGATGAATATCGGCACCCGGCCCACCTTCGGGGAAAACGAGCAGACGCTCGAAGTTCATCTACTTAACTATTCTGGCGACCTTTATGGGAAAGAGATAAAAGTTGAGTTTGTTGGAAAACTACGCGAGGAAAGAAAATTCGACAACGAAGAAATGCTTCGCCAGCAACTCAAGAAGGATGCTCTCATGGCTGTTTCCATCCTTGAAGAATCGGAACGCAAACAAGTGACTCAATCAAATAACAATAAAAATGAAACCTAACACTCGGCATTTGATAAACATCATGATATATCTTGGAGTGTTCCTCCTGATACAAATGATTATAAGCACGATAGCAGCATTTATTTTTCACGGAGACGTCAACTCCAAACCGCTGCCCGTCATCATCATCTCCTCTGTGAGCAGTTTGCTCACCATCATTCTTTTTGCATGGCGCAAATGGTTCCCATTAACCAAAACGTATCTTCAAACCCGCCCTTGGACAACCCTTCTTTGGGTGGTGGTACTGTCATTAGGCACCATCATACCATCAGAATGGATGCAAGAACAATTGGGAATGGAGATGCCTGAAGAATTGGAACGACTCATGACACAGCTCTTGAGCAGTCCGGCCGGCTATGTGGCTGTTGGTATATTGGTACCACTAGCCGAAGAGATTGTCTTTCGGGGAGCCATACTCAGAACTCTCCTCAGACTCCTGCCTGGCAATTGGCACTGGGGAGCCATACTCATCTCTGCATTGATTTTTGGCGCTGTTCATGGCAACATGGTACAATTTGTCCATGCCACTCTGCTCGGACTGCTTCTTGGTTGGATGTATTGGCGTACCGACAGCATTGTTCCTGGCGTTGTTCTTCATTGGGTGAACAACAGCGTGGCCTATGTCATATGTCGACTGATGCCCGGTATGACCGACGTTGAACTCATCGACCTTTTCAAGGGCAATGAGCGCAGTGTCATACTGGCGGTTGTCTTCTCCCTCCTAATATTCCTTCCAGCTCTCTATCAACTGAACTTGCGGCTGAAGAAATAACACTTAGAGAGACCATCTTTTGCACATCGCATGTCAACTCTCATTGTCCTTTTGGCCATTGGGATAAAGCAAGAAACAGCTTGCAGGCTGTTTCCCAAAATTCTATGGTTTGTTCTATGTTGTAGAGCAACTATCTTTTATCAGTCCGAATATCTGTTCCGTACTTTTCAACGGAACGCTTTTCTACTGTTATATATAGTGTTTCTTCAATAAATATAGACTTCAAGACAAACAGTGAGACATAAAAAAGGTGCTGCAAATTGACAGCACCTTTCACTAACATTAGTATGTTATTAAAAAAATTTGAGAGAATTGAAACTTCACAGCTTCATTTTAAATGTGTTTTACTAAACATGATTTTATAGAGAAAGCATAGAAATATATCTTTACCGTACCAAACCAACACTTCCTCAACGGATGGTGGAGGCTGGGATGTCTGCCTTTTTCAGCGTGTCGATCTTCAACGAATCGCTCATGGCTACCGAAGGACCCTCGCTTGGCTTCTGAAACTCTGCAATATTGATGGTTGCATCATCAAATCCATTGTCATGGTTGAATGCCACCTGCAAAGCATTGTTCAGCGTAAGAATGATGGCTACAACAGCTGCTGCCTTGAACAAAGGCATGAGACGTTGCGTCATACTGATAGTCTTGGCCTTAACAGGAGCAGGCTCACCTATCATCTTCAAGATTTTTTCATCAAATTCCTCATCCAACACCTCTTCTTTCTTAGACTGTTGTTCATAAACAAACAAGTCCTTGTAACGAAGAAGGTTTGCCGGAATATCCTTTTGGCTATAGAACATGCACAATATCTCTTCTTCTTCAAGAGATGTCTCGCACGCCCAATAGCGTTCAAGTAGTTGTTCGATGTATTTATAATCCATATTCTTCAGCTTCTTCAAATTTTTGTTTAATCGTTTGGCGTGCACGGTGAATGTTCACTTTCACCTGTTCCTCGCTTATTCCAAGTATGGTTGCAATGTCTTTGTAGCTTTTACCCTCAAAGTCTCTCAATTGCATACAGCTGCGTTGCTTTTCCGGCAAGCTGTTCATCAGCCTCTTTACCAGCGAGAGCCTGTCTTTCTGCACCACATGGTCAAAGGTGTTTTGCTCCAGCAAGTGTTCCGAGAAACTCTCTTCGCTCAAGCTCATATTGGCAGAACCCGCCTTTTTTATTTTGTCAAGCGCTTGGTTACGGCAGATAGTGAGAACAAAGGCCTCGATATTGTCTATTTCCTGCCAGCTATTCTGTCGTTTCCATACCTTCAACAGCGTGTCTTGCACCACATCCTCTGCATCCTCATGATTCAGAGTTATGCGCAAAGCGAGACGATAAAGCTCGTTCTTCAACGGCAATATATCGTTTCGGAAACTTACTGTTTTCATTTGCACTCTACTTTAAAGACGATTCTTATTTTGCAAAGTTACAGCAAACTGTTGAGAAGAGCGTTTATTTAACCACTATTAACGTGTCGTGACGCTTTTTCCATTGCTCTTTCATGGTCTAAAGCGGCACGAATTGCCCTGGAACAGACAAGAAAATCTTTAATAATTTTGCAGATTCCACAAAACTACGTAAATTTGCAATCGAAAATGCAAGCAGCCCAGACAATTCACAGGTCTGATGTTTGCGGAAAGACAATAAAATAAATATCTATAAGAAGATGAAAAAGAATGTTTTGAAGGCGGCAGTCATGGTGCTTGTCACCTTGGCATTAGGTTCTTGTTCAAAAGAGAAATTTCACATCACAGGAACCATGAGCGATGCAAAGGACTCGGTTTTGTACTTTGAAAACATGAGCCTCGATGGTCCCGTCGTGAAGGATTCCGTGAAACTCGATGAGAATGGCAACTTCGAATTCTCCGATGGTCGCGCCGAAGCACCTGAATTTTATCGCTTGCGCATCGCCAACCAAATAATCAACCTCAGCATAGACTCTACAGAAACTGTCACCGTCAAGGCTTCTTATCCAACGATGGCAACTAACTACACCGTTGAAGGAAGTGAGAATTGCAAAGTCATCAAAGAACTTTCGCTCAAGCAAATCGACCTTCTCAACAAAGCCATTGCCATTCAGGCAAACAACAGTCTGGGCATCGACGCCACCAACGACAGCATCTTGAAAATCATTGATGTTTACAAAGACGATGTGAAGCGCAACTATATCTTCAAGAACCCCATGAAGGCTTATGCCTACTTTGCACTCTTCCAGACATTGGGAAACCGATTGATTTTCAATCCTCGCGAAATAAAAGACGATGTCAAAGTGTTTGCAGCTGTCGCCACCAGTTGGGACACCTATTATCCGGAGGCGTTACGCGGTAAGAACCTTCATAACATTGCCATCGAGGGCATGAAGAATATCCGCATTGTAGAGAACAAGCGCAACCAGATGATTGATGCAAGCAAGGTGAACGTAACAAACGTTATTGACATCAATTTGGTTGACAACAAAGGTGTTGCTCGCAAACTCACCGACTTGAACGGCAAAGTGGTGTTGCTCGACTTCCATGTCTTTGCTACGAAAGAGTCAACCAAACGCATCATGGAGCTCCGTGAAATATACAACAAATATCATGCATCAGGACTAGAGATATTCCAAGTATCTCTCGATCCCGATGAACATTTCTGGAAGCAGCAGACAGCCGCCTTGCCTTGGGTGTGCGTAAGAGACCCACAAGGCCTGAACTCATCTCTGATGGTAAGCTACAACATACAGGACATTCCAACATTCTTCCTGGTTGACCGAACAAGCACGCTTTACAAGCGTGATGTACAAATCAAAGACTTGGATGCTGAAATAAGAAGCCTGCTTTAGAAACTCCTGAGCCATGCCTTCAGCTCAAGCAGCATCTCTATGTGGTAACGGAAATCGCTTCTGAATCCCCAGCCATGTCCGCCTGAAGGATAGACATGTAACGAGGCGGGAACATCGTGTCGGTAGAGTTCCACATAATAGTTTACGCCATTGGCCGGTAGCACGCTATGGTCATCGTCACACAATGCTATCCATGCCCTTGGAGTAACTCGCGTCACTTGCATGTCATTACTATATTCTCGCTCGTCTTTCTTCTTGGGTTCTTCACCGAGGAAATTATTACGTGAGCCTTTATGTGTTATATCTGGCATCATTGTGATGACCGGATAGAAAAGAATCTGGAAGTTGGGCTTGGCATTCTTTTCCGAATGCGTAGCAATGGTAGAAGCAAGATGACCTCCTGCTGAAAAGCCCATGATGCCGATGTCGTTAGGGTTGATGTTCCATTGGGTGGCATTCCGTCTCACCATCTTGATAGCCTCCTCGGCATCCGAAATGGGTATCTTATGTTTTCCGTGTGGCATACGGTATTTCAGTACAATCACAGCCACACCCTCTTGATTGAAGAAAGATGCCCAGTTGTGACCTTCTTTGTCGATTGCCAAATGCTCGTAGCCTCCTCCAGGACAGATCACAACCGCCCTTCCCGTAGCTGCTTTCTTATTTGGGAGATACACCCACACCTTGGCGGTGTCCTGCACATCTCCATTGTCGTTCGGAGCACCTTTCGGCCAAAGATTGAAACTATCTGGTTTTTGTGCCATGGCGAAAAACGGCACCAACAAAGCTAATAATATAAATATGTGTCTTCTTTTCATATCAATAGTTCGTTTGCATAACCTAACATTCCCTCACTCAGACATATTCTTAATGTAAGGCAGATCCACCAAATGGTCGAATCCGTAGAAATCCTTGGCATTCTCTCCAAGAAAGAGTTCTTTCTCACGAGTGGTCAGCTCCTTGCTTTTTACCACAAAATCATACGACATGCGGTAAGTGATGGCCGTTATAGTACGAGGATAGTCGCTTCCCCACATCAGTTTTTCTATTCCTACCATCTCCATGGCTTCCTTGATGGCTCGGATGGCTCCGTCGAAAGGATAGAACTCTGAATTATACAGCCACGTTATTCCTCCCGACTCTATCATCACATTCTCATAGCGGGCAAGTTTTATCTGCTCTTCCCAACCGCGAACAGTCGGCATGCCGAAATGGCCGATGGCTATTTTCAGGTTTGGAAATTCCTGTATCACGTCTTTTATCTCCCCTACCTGCATGTCACCGTCGGCAAGTGTTATGTTGAGCATCATCCTACGCTTGTCCATCTCACGATACATCTGCATCATCTCGTCAGAGTTGAGCAGTATTCTCACCTTGTCTGTTATCAGGCGGTGACCTGGAATCGTTATCATCTGGAAACCACGTTGCGCCAAGTCGAGCAACTGGCTGACATAAGAACCCGGCTTGAAATAGTCGACCATTCCACTTGTCATAAACCTGTCTGGATATTTCTTCCCTACATTTTCCAGATAGTCATTTTGAAGTCCGTCGATAAATTCCTGTACAACAACAGCAGCCGACACCTGAGCATAGTTCATGTTCGAAAGAAACACCTCTGCGGAATTCTTCCCGTCAATCAGAAACGGAGGAATCATCTGCACCTCCTCACCGAGGAACATAGAACGGCCATTCTCCATTGTCTGGATACGTTTACCGTTCCATTCTGCGTCTTGTCTCAACCACAAATGGCTGTGTGCATCGATAATCTTCATTGCCAAAAAAGTTTACAACACAATCTGTTTCTCTTCCCCATCAGGTGTTCTTCCACCTGGTGCGCATTTGGTTGCCAATAATTTGCTGCACTTCGCCAACCAATTGCTCATCGATTGGGGCATTCACATACTCTACATTCTTGATTACATTCTTGGGATTGGCAGAACTGAACAAGGTGGTGGCAATACGTGGATTCAGGCTGGTAGAATACTGTATAGCAAGCTTTTCGATGGGATAGCCCTTTGATGTACAATAGTCGGCAGCTTTCCGACATGCCTCTTTCAAGCTTTCCGGGGCCGGATGCCATGCAGGGGCGCCACGCTGCGACAGCAGTCCCATGGAGAAAGGCGAAGCATTGATTACTCCTATGCCACGGGCCTCGAAGAAGTCGAGATAATCGAGCAGCAGTTCGTCGTTGAGACAATAATGACAGAAACTCAGCACACTCTCAACGGTTCCGGGCTCCGAATGTTCTATCACCCATTTCAGGTTCTCGGGCTGCAAGTCGGTAATGCCAACATGCTTCACAACACCCTTCTCGCGTAGTTTGACCAAGGCAGGCAAAGTCTCGTCTACCACCTTCTGTAATCCCCCTTCAAGACCAGCTTGGAACTCAACGTCATGCACATTGATGATATCGATATAATCGATGTTCAGGCGCTCCATACTCTCATAAACGCTGTCGGTGACACGCTGTGCCGAATAGTCCCAGGTGTTCACACCGTCTTTGCCGTAACGCCCCACCTTGGTAGAAAGGTAGTATTTGTCACGAGGAATGTCTTTCAAAGCCTTGCCCAACACTGTTTCTGCCTTGTAATGGCCGTAGTATGGTGACACGTCAATAAAATTAATCCCTTTTTCAATGGCTGTGAAAACAGCCTGTATGCCCTCGGCTTCACGTATATCGTGGAACACACCGCCCAGCGACGATGCTCCAAAACCGAGATTCGACAGTTTCATGCCTGTCTTTCCAAGTTCGTTGTATACCATATTTTATTTATTATTAGTCAAAGAAATAACGTTACAAATCCCTTTCTGTACTTTACCGCTATCTGTCATATTTCAATGCCTGCCATTTCTTCCACACTTGGTGCCAACCCAAAAAGAGCGGGCGCATCAGTGTTTCCTCCGGGAATTCCAAAGCGTAACGCCAAGGACGGAAAGTGTAAAACAGCCGTTTCATTCCCTTGTTCTTGCCCTTGTATTTGAAACGGGTGTCCGACCGGCCGAAATTGCCAGCAGTAATCACCTCTGACAGCAACTTCTTGCCTAAACGATAGTCGGGTTCAACGATGAGATACTGGTTTTCCAGTCCCAAGGCCTCCTGCATCACATACATCATGGCACGAGCAAACTTCAGCAAATGCAAGTTTTTGAGCGTTTTCTGACAAGCCTTCTTTTCCTCTTCGGTGATACCACGGCGCAACAGATAATAATAGTCTATCATCTGTCGTAAGCCCACTCCGCCTATGATAAAATGCTTGAAAACATGCGACAACTGGAATACGCGGTTCAGCTCGTCGGTTGGCCGGCTGATGGTTCCAGAGTCATCGGGAAGCTCCACCATGTTGCAGAACTGCTCGTTGCGCACACTGTTGTAGTATTTCTGCATCCTGTGGTTAAGCAACGGATGGTTCATAAACGAGGGGATGTAATGAATCTCTATAGAAACGCCCTTCACCATAGGATAGTCTATGTGGTGATACTGATTGGAAGCCTTGCCCACATCACGCTTCACCATTTTGAAGATATCTCCACGACTCCCGTCGAGCCAGATATCGATATCACCCGACTGCCTTATCATCGGGTCAGGATACATAAGGGCGTTGCCCTGCCCCTTCAGGATACAGCTGGGGAAGCCCGCCTTCTTCATGTTGTCTGTCAGTTTTCCCGCCACCATGTTCAACTTGATGTTGTTGCGGCGAATACGGTCGGCACTGCCATAGAATTTCAACTCCAAGTCGGGCAAAGGTCTTGGCTGTCCCTCCTCCAGATGGGAGATGCCATAATACACCACCCCAAGCACAGCATGCCTTTTGGCAAAGTCATACAGTCCTTGCCAATCCATTGTCTCCAGGAAGTCAGCTTCCCCCAACTTTCCGTTGAGAATGCAGCTCACAAACCGAAGATATATTTTCTCTTTTTCCGTCATATTTCCTTTAATATTTACCTCAAATCCATGTGAAGTGTTGTTGTAGAGGCAATGCAAATGGGCACAAAAGAATAGGTCTATTCAAATGGCCGAATGCAGATTGACTGTTTGCAAAGATAGGAAAAAAAGGGGGTAAAAGAAAATTTTTCTCCCGAAAATACACATTGTCATATATAAACAATGAAAAAAGTCGAATCTTTGCACACATGGCAACCTCCTCATCCCACAATTGTTTGTGGCAGACGGTATGGTGTGCGACAACAGCGTAAATCATTCCCCCACCTCAGCATGGCAGCCAACAGGGATGGTATAGTCGACAACCGACTTCCCACCGGCTGTTTTTTCAGCCTTGACTCGCACTTTGCCATAAGGAGTCTGCACGGTGACATCCACCTTGTTGATGTCGCCAACCAACTGCGGATTGATAATGAGATGTTTCATGCCGTGGGTTCCGGGCTTCTGTCGGATGCCGGCAATGGTACGGAAAAACCACTCATCTATCTGACCCATCATGAAATGGTTCCACGACGAGCCTTGTCGGGGGTCCCATTGCTCTGTGAGGGTGGTCGCTCCCTGTAGGATTTGGAATCCATAGCCGGGCGTTTCATAGTGGTTGAGCATCTTGAACAGCAATTCGTTCTGTCCGTTGTCGGCCAACACACGGAACAGATAGCGGTTACCAACATCTCCAGTGGTCAGACGGTCACCGTGGGCATGAATATCATTGACAAGACTGTTCAAAACTGCCGCCTTGTTGTCGCCTGCAATACCGAGAAACAGCGGCAAGGCGTTGCTGGCCTGACTGCCCGTACCATAATAGCAGGAATCGGGCTTGTAGAAATGACGATTGAACGATGAGGTGACATCACGGCAAAGTGTCTCGTATTTGGTGGCATCGGCAGCCTTTCCCATCATCTTGGCAGCCTTCACCATCAACTGAAGGTCATAAATATAGTGGGCTGTTGCCACCAAAGGCACCGGTGTGTTTTTAGAGAATCCGGCCCGCCAAGGACCATAGTCATACCAGTCGCCCAGTCCGTGGCTCACAATACCGTCTTCTGCACGCGAGGTGAGGTAGTCAACATAGCGGCACATGTTTTCATAATAGTTGGTTATCAAGGTGTTGTCACCATAATAGTCGTAGTACATAAAAGGCAGGATGACCAACGTGGAGCCCCACTCTGGCGAATCGTCGAACAGGTTGCCGAACGACACATACTGCGGTGCGGTGGTAGGTACCATACCGTCAGGTTTCTGCGTGTCGGCGATATCGCGTATCACTTTCGGGATGAAGGCAGCCATGTCGTAATTGTAAAGGAGCGATGGACCGTTGAGATGGTCTTGCTCCAACCACCCCAACTTCTCACGATGCGGACAATCGGAGAGCACGGCTTGCATGTTGCTGCGCTCTGCCCGCTCTATCAGTCGGTGGGTTTGGTTGAACAAGTCGTTACTGCACCAGAACAAGGAGGTTTCTTCTGCTGAATTGTATACAAAACAGCTCTTCAACTCATGCAGCACGGGCAAGTCGTTGGGATTGTCGCAGCCTTCTGCCACGGCTCCCTCCACCTGGATATAACGGAATCCATAATACGAAAAGCGCGGATGCCATGTTTCCATTCCCTCTCCCTTGAGGGTGTATTCGTAGAAATGCTGACGGCCTGTCTGCGACTGGTCGCATACGCCTTGCGGAGTGAGGCGCTCCGAGACAAGCAGTGTCACCTTCTGACCGCGACGTCCCGATACGGTGATCTGTGGGAAACCGGCCAGATTCTGCCCCATATCGCAGACGAATACCGACGGGTCTATTTCTCTTTTTGTTTTGGCCGAAGCGGCTGCAAGCGAGTCTTTGTCAACAGTCATCATCTTCTGCAAGCAACCGGCGCTATTGAAAGAGGACAGCCGTCCACCATAGTATTCCATGATTTTCACAGGAGGAGCCGTCTGCACACAAAGCTTTCCACCGGGCGACTCCACCACCACAGCCTTGTGTTCTGCTGTGGCACCACCACTCTTCTCCAGACGCGCATCATAACTCTCGCCGCCATAAATACTGTTGAACGTGATGGCACTAAGCCGCCACGTCCAAGAGTCATCACTCACAATCTCCTGACAGGTGCCGTCGTCATAGCAGACACGCATGCGGAACCACAATTGCGGAGCCCCAAAACTGGCCTGCAGCTTACTGTATCGGCCCATGCGCTGCACATTGAACATGCCGTTGCCCAACAGCACCTCAATATCATTGTCACCCTTGCTCAGTTGGCGGGTTACATCGTACACATTATAATAAACGGTTTTGGTGTATTCGCTCCATAGAGGTGCGAACTTACTGTCACCAACCTTCTTTCCGTTGATGCTCAGCTCGTAGTGTCCCAAACCGCTGACGCTGACCGTGGCATCTACCACCTTTCGATGTGCA
The DNA here is from genome assembly GCA_902783165.1 of uncultured Prevotellaceae bacterium. Classification (GTDB taxonomy): domain Bacteria; phylum Bacteroidota; class Bacteroidia; order Bacteroidales; family Bacteroidaceae; genus Prevotella. Next base: position 3,456 of record CACZPU010000094.1, on the reverse strand, counting down.
CGAAACGCTTTCCGCAAAATGATGCTCTTGCTGCTCAGGGTGTCAACATCTGCCCATGCCTTGCGAAAATCTTCCTTGCGGAAATCGGAATTGCTCCAACGGCCAACAGGTATGTTGGCATCCTTCTTCGAGATAGCACCAATCCACGGAATACGGTTGTTCGCGCTGTCGTCTACAACACGTAGCGTCTGTTCGCGACTCCAATCAGACACGCACTTTCCGCACCATTGGCGCACTCTCCACTTGTAACCATAATCATTGGGAACAAGCATCGGAAGCTCTATAAACTGCGACTCTGCCGACTCTTTTCGTCCACTATCATAAACCACACGACCAGTGATACGCTCGGTCACCACCAACTGATAGGCCGTTGGTTCCCCGGCTAGCGCATCGCCTTCAAGTTGCCAACTCACCCGCGCCTTGCCATCAACAAGAGCCGTCTCACCATGCTGATAGTTGCACGATGTGCGGCTGATGCTGACTGTTTGTGCATTGATAGAAGCACATGCCAACAGTCCTGCAATGAAAAATAATACTTTCCTCACTTCTAATAAATAATATATTGTGTTCAAAAGACACTTTCTGCCAATGTGTCGAAAAGCCATTGTCACTTAGTTTTCTCCTTCCACCATCCTGCCGTCAGAGCCATACAGTCTGAAGCGCACTTTCCATTCTTTCGGCCAGGCGGGGAAGAGCAGCAGTTTGCCATCGGACGTTTCCTGAAGGAGCATCTCCTGCAAGCCAATCATCCCACTTCCTCCACGGTTGCAATCGGGTGCCCAATCGAAGCCGGCATCCCAGAAGGCAGGGAAACGGTAAGGCCCGTCACTCAGTTTCTCCACAGTCAGCCGTCTTGCCTCTTCGGTCAGTCCGAGGCAGGCAGCCCATATATTGTCCTGTTTCCAACCTTTCGAAGAACGCATCTCCAAGGCGTGTGGGTCTTTCCAATACGTGTTGCGGGCAATGTCCAGATGCTCACGTCCCAGTCCATAGATACGCCAAGGGAAGACAGCATACAACTGAGGAGTTTCCACGTTCTGGATGCGTGCCCACACAATGGCTGGCGCAATGCAGGTGTCACCGGCAATGACACGAAGCGGTATGTCGGGAATGCGCGTTGCCATCTTCAGGATATCCCTTTCATTCGTGTCCTTACTTCCCCTCTCTTTTCGCCGTGATGTCAGCTCTTTTAGCACAGCTTTCAGGGCAGCAATGGTGTTCGACGGATTGTAGGCCATCTTGTATGTTTCACATCCACTGCCCGGATAGATTACCAGTTTGCCATCGCCGTCGAGTGCTTTCGCTCCCGATTTGCGTGCCATATACTGATAGTGTTCATCGAAGAAACGCAGACACTGTTCTATGAGCGGCTCATATTTCTCAACCATTCCCGCCTGCATCATCATCATACAGAACTCCAGCGCAGTGTCCCACTCATATTCCAGCCATGCGTTACGCTCCACCCCCAAGTCACTGCCCTCAGGATGCTTGCCATATTCAGCGGGGTTGGGCAGTCCGAAGTTCTCCAACTGCTCCGTGAAAGAGGCTCCCTCATGCCCCCAATAGCATCGTGTTCGGGCCGTTGCGGTGGGCAGCAGCCGCAGGTAGGTGTCAAATTGTGCCACCATCATATCGGTGTCGCCGCTCTTCAGCATTGGCCAATACACCAATCGTTGGTTTTGGGCTGTCATTGTTCCGCCACCCCATTTACGGTAGTCGGGGGTAAAGGGTGACTTTTCGTCCACATACACTGGGTCGAAGGTGAACAGTCCGCCGTTGAACTTCGTAGGCCAAAGGCCGTAAGCGTTGCAGCCCAGCATATAACGGAACAACTCGTAGTTGCGAACAATGCGTGCAGCCTCAGCATGGGTGCCATCGGTCTGAATCCAACTGCGCTGCCAATAGTTGTGCCACCATATCGAGCTGCGTTTCTTCGAGACGGAAGAAGACAAAGGCTGACGGTTGACTGATGGTTGATTTGCATCTGCCATACGCTCACCATTGTCGAGAGAAATGGAAATCTCGCAGTTTCTTTTATTCGTGACATAGTTCCACGCCCGATAATCGGTGCTGGCATATTGTCCGTTGCTGGTACTGGCAAGCGAAAAACCGGGTGCGTTCATCACGACTCTCATCCTCCTTCCGCCCAACGGATTATACAAGTCTTTCTTTATATTGTTCAGATGTTCGCGGTCCACAGTAAAGTCGAAGACTGTCTTTTCGCGATTCACATGTGCCACTTCCAAAAAACTGTCCTTCGCCCTGATGCTGTCGGCAAAGGTGGTGCAATCGGCAGGCAGCACCCATTTATAAGAACACTGTTGGCATTCCGCTTTGGTAAGTGGCCGGTCCTGATAGCGCCAGCTTTCGTAACTGAGCACCGCCCTGCCCCCTTGTTTCGACGCTACAGTGACAAACACCATGGGCTGAAAAACGTCAGCCCAAATTCGCACCTCCGTGCCTCCACCTTTTATGTATACACACCCTTCGTCCAATCGGAGTGTCTGTCGGAAGTCATTTCCCTCGAAGGGTTTGTTGTCAAAGTGAAGGCGCCATCGGCCGGCTTTCAGCAACGAGTTGTTCTCGTCGAACCAACCACTTTGGGCAATATAGAGCAGCACATCGCCTTGTTCCACCCAGACATTCATGCCGATGTCGTGACCGCCGCAAGGCATCGAACCGCTACTGTTCTGGCTTTGAGAAGTCCACACATAGTCCTTCGGGATGTAATCGCCCACACCCTTCTTTGCCACTGCCGTTATGCAAACAACCGTCATCAATAGCACAGAGAATAATCTTTTCACACAAACACTCATATTCTGAAATAACTCTACGTTTTTGTTTTCGCTACAAAGTTACGAATAAACGAGTGAAATGCCAAATGAAAGCTTGCTTTTATTTGAATTTCCGAGTGAAAGTAACTTATTCAAAGTTACGAATAAACGAGTGAAGGTAACTTCAAGATGAAATGCCCAGCGTTACAAAAGTCATGATATGCGCAAAAATTGTAACATTATTTTCTGTGAAAGATATGGTTTCGCCTTGCAAAAGATATGGTTTCACCTTGTAAAAGATAAGGTTTCGCCTTGCAAAAGATATGGTTTCACCTTGTAAAAGATAAGGTTTCGTCATGCAAAAGATATGGTTTCGCCTTGCAAAAGATAAGGTTTTGCCTTGTGAAAAATATGGTTTCGCAATATGAAAGATATGGTTTCGTCGACTGGGAAATTCATTTTGGACTTCCAAAAAAACAAAAAATTGGGCTATCCTACACTAATTTTACTATCTATCTGTATATCAAATTGTTACAGAAATACAACCCACACTGGAACCTACACTGAAACCTACACTGAACCCGCACTGGAACCCTCACTGAAAAATACCGCTTTGGGGTTCCCGCCGACTGACTTTGGTTTCACAAAATCCAGGTGATGATGACACGAATGAAACGAACTA
>CACZPU010000093.1 GCA_902783165.1 uncultured Prevotellaceae bacterium | reverse complement strand
ATAGCCCGTGCCCACCATGTCGAGGTCGACGATATGCTCTGGCTTGGCCTGATTGGGCGATGCACCAGCGGTATCGATGAAGTACATCACAGATCCCAGTTCTGCAGCCTTTTGTGCAAATGCCTCCACGCTTTCCTTCTGCAAGGCGTTCACCACAAAAGTCTCCACATCATAGCCACAACGGCGGAAGTCTTCACCGACGCGTTCCAGAGCCTTCTCGCTGATGTCGCCCAGCAGAATCTTCTTTCCTGCACCGATGCGACGCACAATGGCTGTTCCCATACTTCCGGCACCCAAAAGTGCCACTACTTGCTTCTTCTCATTTCTGTCGAAAATCATATTAATCCTCCTATTGTTTATATGTTCTTAATGAATTTTGCAGGATTGCCACCTACAATAGCATTAGGTGCTACATCCTTGGTAACAACTGCACCGGCGGCTACTACGGCATTCTCGCCAATGGTTACGCCTGGCAATATGATAGCACCCACGCCAATCCAAGCATTACGCTCGATGTGTACAGGCTTGCATCGTAGTACCATACGGTTTTGGAAATCGTGGTTGTCGGTGACAATGCGCACGTTAGGACCTATCATCACGCCGTCGTCGATGGTAATGCCGCCAGCCGCCATGCACGTCAGCGAGTGGTTAATGAATACACCTTTGCCAATCTTCATCTGACAACCGAAGTCTATCTGCATAGGTGGCATGATGTAACTTGTAGCATCAAGTCCGCCGTCAAATAGAGTTTCCTCTAACGGACGAATAGTTTCCATGTCTGGCTTGGTGGTATTTATTCGGAAACAAATATGACTGCAGCGGCCCATCTCCTTGATGGCCTTTGCATACTCGGGCTTCGCCATATCAACATCAGTCCCTGAACTAAACTGCTTGAAAATATCCATAATCGTTCACGTTTTTAAGTTTCACGGTGCAAAGGTACGGCGATTCTCTGATACTTTGGTTTCACAAATTGCACCGTTATTTTCACTTTTTGCATAAATTGTTTGTTTTATATATAATAATGTGTATCTTTGCGCTCAAATGGAAACTTTATGGGAAAAAATAATCATTTAGCAAAATACTTCCTATGGATGCTTGGCTGTTCTATGGTAGCTATGCTCTTGAATCCTTTGGTATATATTGACGCATGTTTTTGTGGAGGATTTATTTACAAAGAAGAACCTCTACTTGCTATATTTTATATTCTGTCATATACCATTATCGGAAGTCTTATTTGGTTTCTTTTGAGAAATAAGAAATGGAGCACACAGGCTTTGTTTTTATGGTTGGCTACAAGTGTAGTTTTGCTGGCTTTACTTATATTCTGGCTGAAAATTATTAAGGATGGAATGACTGCGCTTATGATACTCACCTCTTTTCTTGTTGGGGTGTTTTTGTCCTCAATTCCAATTGGGTTAAGTTGCCGTTATAATCAGATTCGCGACAAACAAATGCAATAGTTTTTATGAACTTTGATTTCCTATATTCAACAGGCTTCTGCGGGATGAATGCGCACGAGTTGAGCCGCACTTGTATGCACCTGCTCTGCACGGCTGGTGAGGGCAGTTTTGTGTTCAACGAACATTGCTATCATATCGCAAAGAACGATCTCGTGGTGATACCGATCCCCAATAGGGTGAAGAACCTTGCTGCCCATGATAATCTGCGGGTGGAGTGGTTTGCTGCCGATTACAAGTTTCTACAGAACCTGTTGCCGTCGAACAACTACAGCATCGGGGGCAGCATCTCGCTCAACCAGGACCCTGTCATCAAACTCACCGACGAGCAGGCCAAGCACTTGTTGGACGACTTTCACCGGCTTCGTGACCGCATGGAAGATCGCCACCTGCAGTTCTACCATGAGCTGATGGGCAGTCTTTGCCTGACGATGATGTACGACATCTTCGAGGCGCATGCCCTGCACGAAACGACCAAAACACATAGTGATCGCACGGCCTACATAGTGAAGCAGCTCATGGCCCTGCTCGCCACGGGCATCAGCCGAACGGAGCGTGATGTGAGCTACTATGCCGAGCGCCTGAACGTATCGCCCAAATACCTGTCGGCCACTATCAAACGCTTAACGGGCCATAGCGTCACCTCGTATATAACCGTCACACCATCCCCATCCTGAAAGACTATCTGAACGACGAACGCCTGTCGCTCACTCAAATAGCAGAATTCATGAACTTCACTACCCTATCGTATTTCAGCCGCTATTGCTCTAAGCATCTTGGACAATCACCAAGCGAGTACCGCCTAAGTCTTCAACCGAAATAAAGTATAAACTGCAATTTAAAGGACCTGTCCAAACGGACAGGTCCCTTTAAATATGTTAGATTGATATTACTCCTCAACAGCAGCCTAAGCGGCTATACGATGTTGCGTATCAGCTACTTACAGAGTTGGTGTAAAGTACTGGCATCTCCACATATGAACGGCTCTGCTTGCTGCGCCAGTCAAGGTCTGCATCCGTGTAAGGCTGTCTTGGCTTACTTAATCTCATGCAGGTCGGCACCTGCCACTTCTGCCAGTTGCTGGGCAACACCATTTGTTGTACCCGATGCTGAGAAATGGGCAACCAATACTTTCTGTTCCATATTCGTATCCGTTTTCTTTTGTGAGTAGGCACTCAGACTTATCGTTAGCAGTGCCGTAAGCATCAAAACTAACTTCTTCATATCAATACTTTATATAGTATCTCCATACGCCTTACCCATCTTCACGCAGTCGCCAATGATATCGCCAGTTCGTAGATATTTGTAGGTTGGCATCTCAAAGAGTACAGGTTTTAGTTTCGTGTAGTCAGGCTTGTCTTTCTCGTCAAGCATGTCTTCCTCGATGTAAGTATTGATGATGGTGCAGATATAATTCTTAAAGCCGTCAATTTCGTAAGTGTCGATAACCTCACATTCCATCACCAGCGGCGACTGCTCGATAATAGGCATGCCAGCCTCGCCCAGATGGTAAGGGAAAATGGCCGATTTATCGGTCTTGGCTCCACTCACAGTTCCCGTGTAGTCAGCAGCTGTCAGAAATGCCTCGTCGATGATGTTGACGGACAGTTTGCCCTGCTCATCGATGGCCTTCACGCTGTGGTGTGATGAATGAACACTCAGCAACAGTTTCGAGTGACTGACGATGCCGATGTGCGCCACCAACAGCCAGTTTACCTTTCCCTCTTTTCCAATTGTTCCTACGACTGTGGCTGGCGTGGGATAGAGTGCCAGT
>CACZPU010000092.1 GCA_902783165.1 uncultured Prevotellaceae bacterium | reverse complement strand
GTGTCCCTACCGCATAGGTGCTGACATCCACGAGAAGAATACGAATGTTGGTGCTGGCGACGGCAACGAACCGGCATGGTCGGGTGCATTGGTATGCCACAAGGTTATCCAGCACGCTGACGGCACACTGACTCTGGGGGCTGTTCCCGCCATGGCAGCAAAGTATAACAAAGAGGCAACAGCATCTGTCATGGCCTCTAATGGTTATAGCAATGGTACGCTATCGGGCAATGATGCCTATGTACTCTACAACCGTCTAGGCACCTGCAACCATATTTCGTTCACTGTAAAGACTTCAAACAATTGGGATAAGTTTGGCATTTCGTTCGTACGCGGAACCGACTCCAAGAAGTATTATACCATGGTGGTCAACCCAGAAACAGAGAACAACCGCAAGATTAACTTCGAGCAGGAAGGTGCCGAAGGCAAGGGCTTCATTGAGGCTGTTGATGGATATTGGTTTGAGCGTCCTGCTGACAACACCTACAATATAGACATCTACACCGATAATTCTGTATTGGTAATGTACATCAATGGTAACGTATGCTACACACAACGTATATATGGCATTCAGAAAAACTGCTGGAGTATCAACAATTACGGTGGTTCTGTTACTGTCAGTGATGTGAAAGTTAACCAACAATAGTTAGCAGTTAGTATTATGCAAGGGAGCATGTGCCGTGATGGTACGTGCTCCTTTTATTATCGGCTGCTATACTAAGGACTCTCCTGACTGTCTTGAAAAAACGTTCATTGCTTATATTTTTGTTGCAATGAACGTTTTTTATTAGTGTTTGTATCATTATTTATATACATATCAAAGGAAAAGAGCTATTTTTGCAGCAAAATAATCCATAACTAAAAACAATAATTGCATGAAGAAACTATTAATGACCATGATGGCAGCTTTGACGCTGTCGGTAGCACAGGCACAGGTGAAGCCGGTGGTGCTGGGCGAGAAGCATGTCATGTTGCGCTTGGAGCAGGGCCAGAAATATCTTCTGATGCCCGTGCAGGAAACTGAAGAGATTGCGGCCATTGCCGTACTCGACGCACACAACGAGATGGTGCGACGACTGAACGTGAAGCTCGCCGTTGATCGTGTGGACTATTGGGTGCCCTTTGAATTGAAGGGCAACCGCCTAATGGACATCGAGTTCCATGGTGACCGTCGTCAGAAAGGTGCTGTGGGCGAATTCGTATGTTGGAAAGAGATGAAGTTCTCTGACACTTTCGACACCACCAATCGAGAGCATTTCCGCCCAATCTATCATCATACTCCGCTTTATGGATGGATGAACGACCCTAACGGCATGTTCTATAAGGATGGCACTTGGCATCTTTATTATCAGTGGAACCCTTATGGCTCGCAGTGGGAGAATATGACTTGGGGACATTCTACAACTACAGACTTGGTTCATTGGCAAACACAGCCTACAGCTCTGGAGGCAGATTGGCTGGGTAGTATCTTCAGCGGTTCATGTGTGACCAATGGTGACGAGGTGGTTGCATTCTACACTTCTGCAGGTCATCACCAGACCCAGTCGATGGCTATCTCAAAAGATGGTGGACGTACTTTCCAGAAATATCCCGGCAACCCTGTTCTGACAACCAACGATATTCCCGACTTCCGCGACCCTCGCCCCTTCTGGAACGAGGACATCAAGAAATGGAACCTGATTTTGGCTGCTGGACAGGAGATGCGCATTTACTCATCGAACGACTTGAAGACATGGAAGTACGAGTCGGCATTTGGCAAAGATTATGGTAACCATGGTGGTGTATGGGAATGCCCCGACTTGATTAAGATAAACGACAAGTGGGTGCTCATCTGCAACATCAACCCCGGTGGCCCCTTCGGAGGAAGCGCCACACAGTATTTCGTGGGCGACTTCAACGGTCATAAGTTCAACTGCGAGTCGATGCCGAAAGTTACCAAATGGATGGACTACGGCAAAGACCACTATGCCACTGTGTCGTTCTACAACGCTCCAGAAAACCGCCATGTGGTGTTGGCATGGATGTCCAACTGGCAGTATGCCAACCAGGTGCCAACCAAGCAGTTCCGTTCAGCCAACTCCATCCCCCGCGACCTTGGCCTGTTCACCTGTGGCGAAGAGACTTATGTGAGTGTGGTTCCCTCGAAAGAGATGCTCAACATACGTGGCAAGAAATTGAAGAAGCCCGTAGAGGCATGCGAGATTGTGGTTGACGTCAAGAACCAGGCAGAGATAGTTCTGTCGAACACAAAGGGCGAAGAGATTGTGATGACTTACGATGGTCAGAAGCAGACTTTCTCCATGGACCGAACAAAGAGTGGCAATGTCAGCTTCAGTGAGGCTTTCCCATGCACAACGGTGGCTCCGACCTTTGGCACCATCAAGCAGCTGCGTCTCTTCATCGACCGTTGCTCTATCGAGGTATTCGATGCCGAAGGCAAGATGGCAATGACCAATCTCATGTTCCCTTCCGAACCCTATACATCTATGAAAGTAAAAGGTGGAAAAGCTACTATCTATGAAATAAAACTGTAATCGTCATTCACAACAACCTATTTGACGAATCGACAGATTGACAAATCCAATGAATCATTCATCATCACACGTTAAGTATACACTAAACAAATAAAAATATGAGCAATCAAAACAAATCTATTTACCTTATTCCCGTCATGCTCTGCTTTTTCTGCATGGGCTTCGTGGATTTGGTGGGCATTGCGTCCAACTATGTAAAGGCCGACTTAGGCCTAAGCGATTCCGTGGCAAACATCTTCCCATCGCTCGTGTTCTTCTGGTTCCTCATCTTCAGCATTCCAACAGGCATGCTGATGAACAAGATTGGTAGGAAAAAAACTGTATTGCTATCGCTCATTGTGACAGTCGTATCGCTGTTCATACCTCTCTTCGGAGAAAGCTTTGCAGTGATGCTTGTGGCATTCTCGCTTCTCGGCATCGGCAATGCACTGATGCAGACCAGTATCAACCCACTGGCCATGCTGATTATCGGCGACAAGAACCTGGCATCAACACTCACCTTCGGACAATTCGTCAAGGCCATCGCCTCATTCTTGGCTCCATACTTGGCCATGTGGGGCGCCATGCAAGCCATGCCTTCATTCGGCTACGGTTGGCGCGTTTTGTTCCTCGTTTATTTCGTGGTAGGCGTTTTGGCATCACTGCTGCTATGGGCAACACCCATCAAGGAGGAAATCAGCGGAGGCAAAAGCTCTTCGTTCATGGACTGCATCAAACTCCTGGGCAAGCCCATTGTTCTCTTGTCCTTCCTTGGCATCATGTGCCACGTGGGAATCGATGTCGGCACCAATACCACAGCTCCCAAATTGCTGATGGAGCGTGTTGGCATGACGCTCAACGAAGCCGCCTTCGCCACATCATTGTATTTTATTTTCCGTACCATTGGTGCCTTGACAGGTTCTTTCTTCCTGCGTGTACTGAAAACTCGATGGTTCTTCATCATCAGCGTGTGCTTGATGGCAGCCTCAATGATATTGATGTTCAGCGGCGAATCGAAAACCGTTCTCTATACTGCCATTGCCCTTGTTGGTTACGGCAACTCTAACATCTTCTCGATGGCTTTCTCTGAAGCACTGCTCTCTGTGCCCGACAAACAGAACGAGGTTTCTGGACTCATGATTATGGGTCTCTTCGGTGGCACCATCTTCCCACTTATCATGGGTTTCATGAGCGATGCAATGGGTCAGGCCGGAGCTGTAGCAGTCATGGCTGTCGGCGTCATCTATCTCTTCACCTATATTCCGCAAGTCAAGCATTGATTGAGGAGAAGCATGTGAATAACAACACCTCATTTATCTAATAACAAACAAAGATTAACAATATGAATCAGAAACGTTATGTAGTAGGACTCGGAGAAGTACTTTGGGATGTACTTCCCGAAGGAAAGAAACTCGGTGGCGCACCCGCCAACTTCGCATATCATGCCGGACAGTTCTTGGGCATGGACAACACAATCGCAGTGAGTGCTTTGGGCAATGACCGTTTGGCCGACGAGACCGTTGAGGCTCTTCGTGAACACAATCTGAACGACCTGCTCCCGCGCGTCCCCTATCCTACTGGTACCGTACAGGTACAACTCGACGAACAAGGTATACCCACCTACGACATCAAGGAGAATGTAGCATGGGACAATATCCCCTTCGATGAGGACATCAATCAGATTGCCAAAAATTGTCGTGCTGTATGTTTCGGCTCACTGGCCCAACGCAACGTTGTCAGCCGTGAGACCATCCACCGCTTCCTCGATGCCACACCTGCCGACTGTCTGAAAATCTTCGATATCAACCTTCGTCAGCAGTTCTACACCAAAGAGGTTATCAAAGAGTCGTTGCAGCGGTGCAACATCCTCAAGATAAACGATGAGGAACTGGTTATCATAGGACGTATGTTCGGCTATCCAGGTCTCGACATCGAGAACAAATGCTGGCTCATACTGGGCAAGTACAACCTTGACATGCTGGTACTCACATGCGGAACCAACGGCTCCTACGTTTTCACACCGGGCCAAATGTCATTCCAAGAGACACCAAAGGTGACAGTAGCCGACACCGTAGGTGCTGGCGATTCCTTCACGGGCTCATTTGTGGGCAGCATTCTCAATGGCAAATCCATTGTAGACGCCCACCGCACAGCCGTACAAGTAAGTGCCTACGTATGCACCCAAAATGGTGCCATGCCTATAATTCCCGCAGAATACCTGAAATAACTAATTATTCCAATACTGAATTCTTTTCTATTAAAGCCAAGGCTATGAATTGCATTTGCATTTCGAGCTTTGGCTTTTCCACAGTTTATAGGCCATAGTTCAAAACATTACTTTTCACCTTGCAAAACATTACTTTTCACCTTGCAAAAGATTACTTTTCGCCTTGCAAAAGATTACTTTTCGCCTTGCAAAAGATTACTTTTCATGAGGTGAAAGATTACTTTTCATGAGGTGAAAGATAATCTTTCATCAACCCACCAGATATTTACCTCAATTTACGCTCTAAAATTGACAAAAACATAGAACAACCCACACTAAGGTTTATTATTCTACATATCAGACACTTAAGCAAAAACATCCAGCACTCAAACCCACACTGTAGGGGCAACTGAAACCTGTTTTATCGTGACAAAACAGCTATTTTATAGTCGTTTTGTCAAGATTCAAGAAATAACGACTACATTTTCCCTTATTGTGCGGGCAAACAATAGTTAAAAAACAACACAATAAATCTGTCGTGTTTTTTCAAATTGTTGTTGCAACTAACTGTAATATATTCATTTGAAAGTGAGAGTCATTTGTTAAAATCGAGCAAATATCCACAACAAAACACCAGACACGGCACAAACAAATACAACAAACTGATTATCAATCAAATACATCACAAATTTGAGTATTTGAAGAATTGTGCGAAAACAATCCAAAAAGGAAGAGCAAGAAAGAAGTTTAGAGACACAATTCGGGTATCAGATGAGGTGTCACATTCATGTTACTCTCACCCACCCATACATCAAGACAAAGCAAGGCCTGCAGAAAAACAGCAAACCTTGCAATTATCATCCCTTGATTACAGCCAAAGGCTCCAATTTTGTTATCACCTTCACCAAATCAGTTTCAAGGGCAATTACCTGATCTATGTCCTTATATGCACTTGCGGCCTCGTCTAGGTCGCGCTGAGAGCGTAAACTATGGACGATACCCTTTGACTCCATCATTTTGATTTCAT
>CACZPU010000091.1 GCA_902783165.1 uncultured Prevotellaceae bacterium | reverse complement strand
GGTTTCGCAAGGTGAAAGATATGGTTTCATGAGGTGAAAGATATGGTTTCGCAAGGTGAAAGATTATCTTTCGTAAAATTACCGAGTATTTCTCTCCCATTCTTTCTTTTGGTTACAAAATCCAAGAAGAACCCTCACTAAATGATAATTATCAACAAATCAACCGCTTACACGAAAACATCCCACACCACAACCCACACTGTAGGGGACACTATAACCTGTGACATTGTGACAAAAAACGACCACTTTTGGGTCAATTTGTCAAGTATCAAGAAAAAAAGTAGTTTTTGGACTTTTTGTGTGGGCAAACAACGGTTAAAAACAATGCAAAAATATCTGTCGTGCATTTTTACGAACCATTTTTAAACGTCTGATTACCAGACCGATACTATTGTTAAAAGGGTTTAAACAATGCTGTTTTTCCACACGAAATTCTATAAGCATCGAATTATAATTAGTATTTACATTGAGCACTTCCAGCTAATTCACTGATTTAAAACCTGTTAAACACGCCCATCAGAATCGGCATAATAGTGAGGAAAAGTGTTTATTATCAAAAAGTTCACACCAATGGTGCATGCACAGCTGACAACAATTGGAGTATTAAAATTGGCAAATAATAATTATATTTCTGTACAACATGATGGTTATTTCGATTTTTTTGAATAATTTTGCAAGCAATTTATGTGTCTATGGGTAAGAAAGCCCATACCTTATATATAAATATAGGATGAAAAAGATGTTTTTCGCCATCGTCATGATGGCTTTCGCATTGGTGGCAAACGCCCAAAGTGGAACAAATTCACCGTATTCACAATTCGGCTTGGGCATTCTCAGCGATCAGACAAGCGGTTTCAACCGTGGTATGAATGGCCTGGGCATTGGTTATCGTCAAGGCAACCAAGTGAATTTTATCAACCCTGCCAGCTATTCGTCGATGGACTCACTGACATTTATCTTTGACGCAGGCATTTCCGGACAGATTACCAATTTCGAGGAGAATGGCGTGAAGAAGAATGCAAAAAACGCCAATTTCGAATATGTTGTGGCAGCATTCCGCCTTCGTAAACACTTGGGAGTGAGCATCGGCATATTGCCATTCACAAATGTGGGATATAATTATTCTTCAACAGAAAGCCTCAACGACGACCGCTCGGTTATCTACACGAACACATACGATGGCAAGGGTGGTATCCGCCAAGTGTATCTTGGAATAGGATGGGAGCCTATCCGCAACCTATCAGTTGGTGCCAATTTCTCGTATTTATGGGGAAATTTCGAGCGCACCATCTCCAATGTCTACAGTGAGTCAACAGCAAAAACGCTGAACAAAATCTACAAAGCCACCTTCAACGATTATCAGTTGAATTTCGGAGCGCAATATTCATTGCCCCTGAATACAAAAGATGTGGTGACCTTGGGTGCCACTTTCTCCCCCAAACACAGGATGGGCGCCGATCCGGAGTGCCTGATTATCAGTAGTACAAGCACATCAAGAGACACCACCACCCATAGTGTGGAAAATGGGTTCGAACTACCCATGATGGTTTCGGCTGGCCTGATGTTCAGCCATAACAAGCAGTTGAATGTTGGTGTTGACTATTCGTTGCAGCGTTGGGGAAGCACTACGTTCCCTGTATATGGTGTTGAGAACAACCAACCAGTATACAAACTTTCGAACGACTATTTCATGGACAGGCACAAGATTACCGTTGGTGGAGAATATTGCCGTGGCCGAATGGCTCGTCGCTTCATCGACCGCCTTCATTATCGTGCAGGTGTGTCATATGCCACTCCATATGTAAAGATAAATGGTCATGACGGACCGAAAGAAATTTCGGTGAGTGCCGGATTCGGCATCCCTATCGTCAATGGTTGGAACAACCGTTCGTTCCTGAACATTTCCGGCCAATGGGTTCGCCAAAGCGGAAAGGGAATGATAACCGAGAATTCATTCCGCATCAATATCGGCGTGACATTTAACGAACGCTGGTTCCAGAAATGGCAGGTAGAATAGGAAATGATTGAAGACAACTAGCCTGCATAAAAAGGAATTGGTTCAATAGAAGTAAAAAAATGTCTGTACGTACGCTACTCGCAGTATGCCTTACAGTGGTTCTCGTTACCACCTCGTGTGATGAAGTGCAGGAGCACATGGCTCCAGCCATCCACGAACGGGACTCTGTATCGGTGATGACGAGCTATGGTGTCAACACACTGATTAGCGATTCGGGCGTTATCAAATACCGCATCGTGACTGAGAAGTGGGAAGTGAACCAAGTGAAAAATCCCAAGTTGTGGATTTTCAGTCAAGGCTTGTTCCTCGAACAGTTTGACGAAAAATTCCATGTGGAAGCCTATATCCAGGCAGACACGGCCTACAATTACTATGAACGTAAACTGTGGGAACTGCGCGGCAGGGTGAAAGTGCGTACGAAAGACGGGCTCCGTTTCAGTAGTGAAGAACTGTTTTGGGACCAAATGAAGCACGAGATGTACAGCAACCGCTTCTCACACATTGTCACACCTGAACGTGAAATGCAAGGAACCTATTTCCTTAGCGACGAACACTTGACACACTATACTGTGTCGAACTCTAAAGGATCTTTTGTCAGAGGAAAAGATGGATTTGGCAGCAACGAGGGAGACAGTATCCTGTCGGCTCCCGACAGCGTGAAGTCGCAGCGCCGCCAGCCAACGGTGCCCAAGGCTGCATCGCCCAAGCCCATAGGAATGTAACAAAAATAACGGAAACTGATGTGACAATGGCAGATATAGATATTTCACTAATACTGGGTATCGTTGTATCGTTAGCTTTTTCAGCTTTCTTTTCCGGAATGGAAATAGCCTTCGTCTCGAGCAATCGTTTGTTGGCTGAAGTAGACAAAGACAAACTGGGCATAGCGCGGTTACCTTTGAGCGTATTTTATCGTCACCCCAATGGTTTCGTGAGTACCATGCTTGTTGGCAACAACATAGTGTTGGTGGTTTACGGCATACTGATAGCCGAGTTCTTTGATTCCACCATTTTCAGCGGTTACGATGCCTCGTTCACGGTTCCTGCCGACACCATTCTTAGCACCATCATTGTGCTTTTTACCGGTGAATTCCTCCCTAAACTGCTTTTCAAAAGCAGTCCAAACAGGATGCTTGCCATCTTTGCTTTTCCTGCCTACATCTGCTACATCATTTTATGGCCCATATCCCGCTTCAGCACATTACTGTCAAAAGTGCTGCTGCGCATAGTGGGCGTGAAGATGCCAAAGGAAGACAACAACGCCGACTTCTCACGTGTTGACTTAGACTATCTGGTCCAATCGAGCATCGACAATGCCAAAAGTACTGAGGAAATAGAGGACGAGGTGAAATTCTTCCAAAATGCACTTGACTTTGCTGATACAAAAGTACGCGACTGTATGGTGCCCCGCACGGAAATATGTGCTGTGGAAGACACGTGCTCAACCGAGTCGCTCATGTCGGAATTTGTTGAGAGCGGAAAGAGCAAAATACTTGTATATCACGAAGATATCGACCATATCATCGGCTATATACATTCATCCGAAATGTTCCACAATCCCGAACGATGGGTTGACAATATCCAAACCATGCCTTATGTGCCAGAAACCATGATGGCAAGCAAGATGATGCACATCTTCCTGCAGCAGAAAAAATCGTTGGGCGTGGTCATCGATGAGTTCGGAGGAACCAGCGGCATTGTTTCTCTAGAGGATATCGTTGAAGAGATTTTCGGAGAAATAGAGGATGAGCATGACAACAACCAACTAACGGCCAAGAAAATAGGCGACCACGAATACATCCTATCGGCCAGGTTGGAAACAGACAAGGTGAACGAAATGTTCTCGCTCGACCTGCCTGAAAGTGAAGAATATATGACAGTTGGCGGACTGATTCTACACGAATATCAAAGTTTTCCCAAATTGAACGATATCGTGAAGATTGGGCGCTTTGAATTCAAAATAATCAAGAATACTATGACAAAAATCGAACTAGTAAGGCTGAAAGTGAATGAATAATTCAACTTTTTGCAAGAAAGTTGCGGATAATTGTTATCTTTTTTGTAATTTTGTCGGCTGTTAGCAAAGGAAGCCCAATTTATCCTTCTTACAGAAGGAAAATGGAAGGCACAAAAATCGTATAAATCAAATAAATAAATAATAACAAAAACAATGGCAGCAATTGGAAAAATTAGGAGTTGGGGACCGGTGCTTGTTACGGTAATCGGTCTTGCCCTTTTCGCTTTCATCGCTGAGGAATTGTTCCGTTCATGCGATTCGCTCAAGAACCAGGAACGCCAGCAGGTGGGCAAAGTATTAGGAAAAAGTGTAGATTATCAGGAATTCCAGAAACTCGTGGACGAGTATGCTGATGTCCTAAAGCTTACGCAGGGTCGTGAGAACCTGTCGGACGCAGAGTTCAACCAGATCAGAGATATGGTTTGGAACCAGTTTGTACAGAACACCATCTTCGAGAACGAAGCCAAGAAACTGGGATTGACCGTTACCGACGAGGAAGTACAGAACATCCTGCAGGAAGGCACCAATCCAATGTTGATGCAGACTCCGTTCGTAAACCAGCAAACAGGTCGTTTCGATGTGAACACACTGAAGAAATTCCTCACCGAGTATAAGTCAGCTCAGACTCAGAATCCGCAAATGGCCGAGCGATATCGTCCGATGTACAACTTCTGGACTTTCATCGAGAAGACTTTGCGCACACAGACACTCAACCAGAAGTATCAGGTGTTGCTCGCTTCTTGTTTGCTCTCCAACCCTGTTGAGGCAAAGATGGCCTACGAAGAGGAAAACCAGGAAAGCAACGTGAAGCTTGCTACATTTGCCTATTCTACCATCAACGACAACAAAGTGGAAGTTACTGACGCCGACTTGAAGGCAAAATATGATGAAATGAAGGAACGCTTCAGACATCTCGAGGAAACACGCGACATCAAATATGTTGACTTCCAAGTAGAGGCATCGCAGACTGACCGTGCTGCTTTAAACAAGACCGTGAATGAATTTGCTTCACAACTGGCCACAGCTGCCGATCCAACAGAGATTATACGCAAAAGTTCCTCTTTGGTAAGCTATCTGGGCATCCCACAAACAAAGGATGCATTCCCTGTTGATATTGCCAACAGGCTTGACTCAATGGCTGTTGGTGCCACAACTCCTATTGTGGAGAACAAGCAAGACAACACCTTGAACGTGGTGAAACTGATTTCCAAGCAGCAAATGGCCGACTCTATCCAGTTCCGCGCCATCCAGGTGGTTGCAGCTGATGCAGCAGAGGTAAAGAAGAAGGCCGACAGCATCTATACAGCATTGCAGGCTGGTGGCGACTTCGAGGCTATCGCAAAGAAATACGGCCAGACCGGCGAGAAGACTTGGCTGACCAGCGCACAATATCAGAACGCTCCATCTATGGACAAGGATACACGTTCTTATATCCAAACATTGAACAACGCTGCTTTGAACACTACCACAAATTTGGCACTGACAAATGCCAATCTGATTGTGCAAGTGCTCGACCGTCGCTCTATGACAACAAAGTATTTGGCAGCTGTCATCAAGAAGACCATCGATTTCTCTAAAGACACTTACAGCGCAGCATATAACAAATTCTCACAGTTTGTAAGCGAAAGCCAGACTGCTGACGATATTCTGAAGAATGCAGCCAAGTACGGATTCAAAGTACAAGAGCGCGAGGGTGTTCGCAGTTCAGAGCACTACATCGCAGGTATTCCTGCAACACGTGAAGGTATGAAATGGCTCTTCGATGCAAAAGAAGGAAGCGTTTCTCCTCTTTACGAATGCGGCAACAACGACCATCTGTTGGTGGTTGTACTGAATAAGGTTTATCCAAAGGGATATCTTGGTCTGGATAATCCTCAGGTAAACGCCTACATCAGAAACTTGGTTGTCAACGACAAGAAGGCTGAACAGATTCTGAAAAACATCAAGGGTGTGAAGTCTATTGCAGAGGCTCAGAAGAAGGGCGGCAAGGTTACAGATGTGAACCAAATCACATTCAATGCTCCTGTATTCGTTCAGGAAACTGGTGCAAGCGAACCTGCTCTTAGCGGTGCCGTAGCAGCAACAGCAAAGGGCAAATTCTGCTCTGCACCTGTCAAGGGTAATGCTGCTGTTTACTTGTTCCAGGTTACAGACAAGACAAAGCGCAACACCCAGTTCGACAGCAAGACTTATCAGGACATGCAGAAGCAAAAGACTTTGCAATCTGCCAACAACTTCGTCCAAGACTTGATGATAAAGGCAAATGTAAAGGATAAGAGATACTTGTTCTTCTAATCAGGAACAAGACTCCAAAAGAAAAATCCCGATATTGTTTGAAACAGTATCGGGATTTTTCTTTATTCAAAAACAGAATGAAAAGCTCCTGAAGAGCAGTTCATCTTTTTTCTTCTCTTCGAAATTCTAATTGCAGTTTTTCAAAGGATTCCAACCTTGGGCTGTTATCTCAAACTCATTGCCGTCACGACTGACCAGTTTGGAACCAAGTTCCCCACGGGTGATGTGACCTATCAGCTTCACATCTTCCAAAGCTTCTATTTTTTCATAATCACCTATTGGAACTGTAAATAACAACTCATAGTCCTCACCACCGTTCATGGCACATGTGGTGACATTCATATTGAATTCTTCTGCAGCAACAGCGGTTTGATAGTCGATAGGGATGTTCTTTTCATATACTCTACACCCCACCCCACTCTGCTTACAAATATGAAGCAATTCGCTTGAAAGACCATCGCTGATGTCCATCATAGATGTAGGACGGATATGGGCTTCGCGCAAAAGTTGTATGATATCCCCTCTTGCATCAGGCTTGAGCTGCCGCTGCAACAGATACTCTTTCCCTGCGAAATCGGGTTGGAAATCCTTCAGCAACGAACTCTGCATCCTGAACTTTTCGCTCTGTTGTTCAAAAGTTCCGTCAGCTTTCGATTGCTTTATCTTCTGGTTTAACTCATCAATCTGCTGATAATAGACACTTTTCTCGCGCTCCAACAACTGCAAACCCATGTAGGCAGCGCCCAAATCGCCACTCACACAAATCAGGTCGGTGTCTTTTGCTCCATTGCGATAGACAATGTCCTCCTTAGGAGCATCTCCAATACAGGTAATACTAATGGCCAAACCTGTCAGAGAAGAGGTCGTATCCCCACCCACAATGTCAACATTCCACTTGTCACAAGCCATGCGCAATCCTTCATAGAATTGCTCCATGTCCTCTACAGAGAAACGTTTGCTAAGGGCAATGCTGACAGTCACCTGGCGTGGAGTGCCGTTCATGGCAAAGATATCGCTGATGTTCACCATGGCCGACTTGTAACCAAGATGTTGCAAATCTATATATGTAAGGTCGAAGTGAACACCCTCCATCAGCATGTCTGTGGTGACAAGTACTTCAGTATCGGGATAATGCAATACGGTACAATCGTCACCAACGCCATACTTGGTACTATCATTCTTAATAGAAAGGCCCTTTGTGAGCCTTTCTATCAAGCCAAATTCGCCAATTTTTGATATTTCCATTTTATTGAAAAGTTCCGAATGGTAAGCCGTCACGAATGCCTATGATCGTTTGACTAATTCTCTCACAATCTCCGTCATCAACGGCTGGGCTTTGTTGGCTGCCTCCTGAACTTCTTCGTGGCTGACGGCAACAGGCACGTCGAAGCCTCCCAAATCAGTGATTACACTGATACCAAAAACACGAATGCCACTGTGACAGGCCACAATAACTTCAGGAACCGTGCTCATTCCTACTGCATCGCCACCAAGCAGACGATACATACGATATTCAGCCGGTGTTTCAAATGTCGGTCCCTGTACTCCTACATAAACGCCATGCATCACGCGAATGCCTTTCTCTTCGGCAATTGAATCGGCCATCTCTATTAATTTGTGGTCGTATGCCTCATGCATGTCGGGGAATCTTGGACCCGTTGGGAAATTCTTTCCACGAAGAGGATGCTCGGGGAATAGGTTGATATGATCCGTGATTATCATCAAATCGCCTATCTTGAATTCAGGATTCATACCACCCGATGCATTGGAAACAAAGAGAGTCTTGATGCCAAGCTCATACATTACACGTATGGGGAAGGTGGCCTCTTTCATGGAATAGCCTTCATAGAAATGGAATCTGCCCTGCATGGCCATGACATCCACTCCCCCAAGTTTTCCGAAAATAAGTTTTCCACTATGCCCTTCTACTGTAGAAACGGGAAAGTTTGGTATATCGCTATAAGCGAAAACATAACTATCAGTTATTTCTGAAGCTAATTGTCCGAGTCCTGTTCCCAGAACGATGGCTGTTTTCGGACTTGTCT
Source organism: uncultured Prevotellaceae bacterium (assembly GCA_902783165.1). GTDB lineage: Bacteria > Bacteroidota > Bacteroidia > Bacteroidales > Bacteroidaceae > Prevotella. The sequence continues at coordinate 22,353 of CACZPU010000091.1, read as the reverse complement.
TCATCCTTTGCTTTAACCAGGATGCTGTTTCGAGAATTTTTTCGTACATAATCAATGATTTTTTCGTTAAACTCTTCTTGCTGTTCAAGCATAAACTCTATCTCGACAGGTAGCATATAAATATGCTGCCTCACTTCGTCAGACAAACCTTCTAGGCCGAAAAGGCGTGCGTTGTCTTTTTCTGTAGTAATGATAATTTTGGGTTCGGGCATTTGCGCAAACATCTCGTTAAGACGGCGTATATCCCTTTTCTTAAACATGTGATGATCGGGGAATGTCAGCGGTGTGATGTTTTCCGTATAGGGTTTCAGGTCGAGAATCATCTGCCCTGGAGATGCGATGCCAGTAAGCAACAAGACATGCTCGTTTGGCTTAATGTCATTTAAGGGACGCCTATCCCCCGAATACATGGGCTGAAGGTAGGAATATTTCAGTGTGGTGAAGAAGAGCTTTTGATATGGATACAAATCAAGAGCCTTGGTCAACACTCGATATTCCATTGGTTTCAGATTACGAGGACACTTCGTTACAATCACGATGTCTGCACGGTTTTTTTCTTGTTTGTGTTCACGAAGTCTCCCTGCAGGAAGCAACTTGTCGTAGATGATAAGCCGATGATAATCCACAAGCAGGATATTCACACCAGGCTTCACATGCCTGTGTTGGTAAGCATCATCGAGCAAAATCACATCGGTATCCTTGCTTTCCTCGTCAGAGGTCAGTCTTTCTATGCCGTGGCACCTGTCTTTGTCAACCGCCACATAGATGTCGTTGTACTTGGATTTCATCTGGAAGGGTTCATCACCGATGTCACGCATAGACACATCCTTGCCAGCAAGGAGGTATCCGCGGCTCTTGCGCTTGTATCCGCGGCTTAGAACGGCAACTTTCATCTGGTCGCGCAACAGGCGAATGAGATACTCCACATGCGGAGTTTTTCCTGAGCCGCCCACTGTGATGTTACCTACCGAGATAACAGGAACCTTGAACGACCTACTTTTCAGTATGCCTGTTTCGAAACATTGGTTTCGTATCCATACGCCAAGGCCATAACACCAACTTAAGGGCAACAGCCATTCACGTATTTTGATGAAATCGCCTTCCATATTCTTAATATGAAGAATCTGATGATAATTATTTAATATTCAAATAGAAAGGTACGCGGGCCTGTATGGCGTTTTGCTCGCCAATAGTCTTCATCAGCATGAATGGCTCATAATAGGCACCGAGAGTATTCCTCAGGTGTGCATCAAGGTAGTTGCCGCTCACATTGGATGTCTTATTCATGAGTTGCTCCATAATACTAGCTTTTGCTGGGTAAGGACTTGTATAATACTCATCAAGCTTTGCCAACTGAGCAGCCTTCTTTACAGCTTCGTCAAGACCACCCAATTCATCCACTAATTTTATCTTAATGGCATCCTTTCCCAACCAAACATGCCCTTGGGCAACTTTTTCAATGGCATCAACACTTTGCTTCCTTCCATCGGCCACACGCTTGCGGAAAAGCTGATAGCCCCGCTCAATATACATGTTCAAATAGCTCATTTCATCTTCTGTGAAAGGACGCGATAATGTTCCAAATCCCGAATTCTTGTTGGTTTTCACTTCATCAAACTTAACTCCAAGTTTCTGTGTCAGTAGATTGCTGAAGTCGGGGAACATACCAAATATTCCAATGCTACCAGTCAATGTGGTTGGCTCTGCTACAATCCAGTTAGCCTCGCAACTGATATAATAGCCGCCAGAGGCTGCCATTCCGCCCATACTAACAACAATCGGCTTCTTAGCTTTTAGTTTTTTCACTGCATTCCATATCTGCTCTGATGCGTAAGCAGAACCACCGCCACTGTTAACACGCAAGACAACAGCCTTGACACTCTCATCAGCAGCCAGTTGCTCAAGGTCTCTAGACACGTCCTTACCCACAATCAAGTGGCTGTTAAGACTCATCAAATTGGCTGTTGCCTCATCCACTATATCACCATAGGCATAATAAACAGCTATCTGTTCACCGTTGTTGCCCTTGCTCTTCACATTCTGCATCTGTTCAATGCTCACTTGGTTGATATCTTTGCCTTCATCGATTTTCAGGAGTTTTTTCACCTCTCCCTTTATCTCATCTGTATAGAGCAACTTGTCAACAAACTTGTATTTGATGAGATTCTGCGGGTCCTCGAATGTTATCACCCGGTCAGCATAGGCATTCAACGAGTCTTTGCTAATCTTCCTGCTGTTGGAGATATCAGTAAGCATATTGTCCCACACGCCAGTAAGATAAGCGGTTATTTGCTCCCTGTTGGGTTCACTCATTTGATTGGAAGTGAACATCTCTGGAGCACTCTTGTATGAGCCCACTTTTGCCACCTGCATTCTGACACCAAATTTCTCCATGGCATCCTTCAAATACATGCCCTCCGATACCATTCCATGCCAGTCGAGCATACCTTGCGGGTTCAGCCAGATTTTATCAGCAACGCTAGCTAAATAATAAGTGTTTTGAGTATAGTTGTCACCGTAGGCCACAATCCATTTTCCACTTTTCTTGAAATCGAGCAATGCCTTGCGCAAGGCAAGCGTGGTGGCAGGTGCGTCGGATGCAAACCTACCAGCCTCTATATAAATACCTTTTATCTTGTCATTGTCCTTTGATTTCTTGATTGCATTCACAACATCGTCAAGTCCCATGACTCCACCTTTGCCCAAGCCAAAAAGCATGGCCGTAGGATCTTCCTCATTGCGCTCACTCATGAGACCATTCAAGTTCATTACTAGCACGCTGTTGTCCTTTACGTCGGTTGTTGCGCTTGATGCTGCAACCATTCCGACCAAACTCATGGCACCGATAATGCCCATAACCATAATGAAAATCAAAATACCAACTACTGTGGCTAAAACATTTTTTAAAAAGTCTTTCATCTCAATGATACAATAATTAATTAGTCACCTCTTGTTAAATGTTTTGCAAACGAACGCAAAGAAGACCATGTTTTCTTTTTGCCGAGTGCAACTTATCTAATGCAAAGATATTAAAAAAACTTGATATTGATACAATTGTTTGGATTATTTTGCAAAAAAACTGATAATCAGACGGTCATACAATGATTTTTTTGTATTTTTGCATGCAATGAAGTATGCAATTATTATGGGAGCCTCATCAGGAATGGGGCATGAAGTGAGCCTCCGTTTACTAGCGGAAGGTTGGCATATAGGAGTGGCAGCCAGACACGTTGACGAATTAGAAAAGCTGGAAATGTTATATTCTGGCAAAGTAGTCACCATGCAGATAGACATAACGTCTGATAATGCTCCTCAAAAATTATTACAATTAGTCAATCGACTTGGAGGCATGGACCTATATTTCCATTCGTCAGGTATCGGAAAGCAAAACATGTTGCTCGACGAGACGATAGAGAGCAACACTGTGACGACCAATGCACTTGGATTCACGCGAATGGTAAACACGGCATTCCATTACATGGAACAACACCAAGGCGGCCACATCGTTGCAATTTCTTCTATTGCTGGAGTCAAGGGACTTGGTGCTGCACCTTCCTATAGTGCAACCAAGGCTTTTCAAAACATATATATTCAGGCTTTGGAACAACAGGCAAACATGAGAAATCTCAACATTTCGTTCACAGACATCCGCCCTGGATTTGTTGACACGCCCTTGCTAAACGATGGGAAAAGATATCCGATGTTGATGGACACAAAAAAAGTGGTGGACGAAATAATGAAAGCCATCCACCACAAAAGACACACTCGCATCATCGACTGGCGATATCGTATTCTCGTTCCACTTTGGCAAATGATTCCAAACGGTCTGTGGCGCAGATTGAGAATACGAAAATAATTGTCAGAATCGCATAGTAAGTGATATTCGTTTCCTTCTAAAGTCCACTTCTTTCACCATCACCTTGACATGCTGGTGAAGTTGCACAACCTCGTTGGGATTTTTCACAAACTTGTTGGTAAGTTGTGAAATATGGACCAGCCCATCTTGATGTACGCCAACATCTACGAAAACACCGAAATTTGTAATGTTCGTAACGATGCCCGGCAATATCATCCCCTCTGCCAAGTCATCGATCTCCTTTACATTCGGGTCAAATTCAAACACTTCGATTGCCTCACGCGGATCCCTTCCGGGCTTTTCTAATTCGTGCATGATATCATTTAGCGTAGGCAAGCCTACTTCCTCGGTTATATAGTTCCTGATATCCACCAACTCACGTTTAGACTTTTCTTCTATCAGCTCTTTCACTGTGCAACCTTGATCCTTAGCCATTTGCTCAACAATATGATAGCTCTCGGGATGGACAGCCGAATTGTCAAGTGGATTCCTGGCACCTGGAATTCTCAGGAAACCCGCACATTGCTGGTAGGCAGCAGGTCCCAATCGGGGAATCTTCAGCAATTGCGACCTTGAGGTGAATGCTCCATGCTCCGCCCTATAGTCGACAATATTCTTTGCCAATGTGGTACCAAGTCCGCTCACGTACATCAACAGATGCTGGCTGGCAGTGTTCAGGTTTACTCCAACTTGGTTCACACAGCTTTCCACTGTCTGGTCGAGACTCTTTTTCAATTTTCCCTGATCAACATCATGCTGATACTGCCCCACACCAATGCTCTTCGGATCTATTTTAACCAGTTCGGCAAGAGGATCCATCAGCCTTCTACCGATACTAACCGCTCCACGAACCGTCACATCTTCATCAGGAAACTCCTCACGTGCTGTCTTAGACGCGGAATAAATAGAAGCGCCATCCTCGCTCACAATGAAAACTTGAATGTTTGTTCCCACCTTCGAAGCCACAACAGTATCGTTCAATAGGTCGTTTACAAACGATTTGGTTTCTCTTGACGCTGTGCCGTTGCCAATGGCAATGGCTTCAACATGGTAGTCTTGCAACATTTTCTGCACGTGCAAAGTGGCTTGCATGCGATGGTTCACTGGTGGATGAGGGAAAATGGCTTCATGATGCAATAAATTGCCTTGGGCATCAAGACAAACCACTTTGCAGCCAGTGCGGAAACCCGGGTCGATGCCCATCACCCTCTTTTGTCCCAAAGGCGGACTCAACAACAATTGCCTTAGGTTCTCGGTGAAAACAGCGATGGCTTCATCGTCGGCCTGTTCTTTGCTCATGGCTGCGAACTCTGTTTCAATACTTGGCTCAAGCAGCCTCTTGTATCCATCTGCAACAGCCTCAGACACAAGTGATTGGCATTTGCCAAAACCTTTCACATAGTTGCGTTGCAGCCTCGAAACACACTCTTCGTCATCGGTTTTGATACTCACACGCAAGAATCCTTCCGCCTCACCTCTGCGCATGGCGAGCAAACGATGGGAGGAACAGCGACGCAACGGCTCTCTCCAATCGAAATAATCGGAATATTTGGCAGCCTCTTCATCATCCATTTTGGTTTTCACCACCTTGCTCACGATTTCCGCATTGCGACGGAACGACTGCCTTACCAAATATCGCGACCTTTCGTCTTCGCTCACCATTTCTGCGATGATATCTTGAGCACCTTTTAGCGCGGCAGCCACATCTTTAACCTCACCTTTCACAAATCGCTCTGCCACTTGCAAAGGTTTATGTTCACGTTGCATCAACAGAATGGTGGCCAGCGGCTCCAGTCCTTGTTCGCGTGCCACCGATGCCCTTGTCCTCCGCTTGGGGCGGAAAGGCAGATATATATCTTCCAGTTCGGTGGAATCCCAACAATCGTTGATGCGACGTTCGAGTTCATCGGTCAGTTTGCCTTGCTCACTGATTGTGCTAATAATAGTTTCCTTGCGCTTGGCTATTTCCTGAAGCTTCTCGTTCAAAGAGGCAATCTGGGCTATCTGCACTTCGTTGAGCCCTCCCGTTCGTTCTTTCCTGTATCTTGAGATAAACGGGATGGTACACCCTTCGTTCAACAACTCCAGCGTATTCTCCACCCCATTCTCTGGTAACGACAGATGTTTGGCTATTCTTTTTGTAAAAATATTCATGATGTTTTTCTGTATTTACGTTATTTATTCAAGAAGAGCACTGCGGCTGCTCCATGTTGCAAAGATACGAATTAGCCATTGAATCACCAAATTATCTACAACAAAAACTTTCTGTCATTGGGTTATCGGACCGAATATCATGCCTTGACCAACATTCCAAATTAGATGGAATGGGAAGCCGATATCTTTAAACAACAACAAACAACTAGACCTTAAGTTATATATTTTGTAGTATTATAAGTTCACTAACCACAAGCGACATGGAAGGGCAATTGAAAATGTGAAAACGATTTCTATCGTTTTGATTTTGTCAGATAAGAAGAATGTTGTACCTTTGCAAAGTGAAAAGAAGAATATCTATTATACGATTGACGGTTGCCCTCATTGCGGTATTGACGGCAACCCATGCAAAGGCGGAAGCCGACAATCTGCAATCTCTGGCCGAGCATGCCGACTCTGCTATTTATATTGGACTGCTCACATGCCAACCGTCGCAAGAGGTTTACAGCCTTTATGGACACACCGCCATACACTATGTGAACAAGGACCGGAACATAGACGTGGCTGTGAACTATGGTATGTTTTCCTTTAGCAAGCCCTATTTTGTGTTACGTTTCGTGTTCGGACTTACCGACTACGAAATGGGAATCCAAGAATATGAAGACTTCTGCCAACAGTATGCCTACTACAAGCGAGGAATTGTGGAACAGGAACTGAGCATTCCTGCTGAGGACAAGTTACTGTTTGCAGAGGCTATCGACAACAACTATCTGCCTCAAAACCGAGAATACCGCTACAACTATTTCTATGACAACTGTACCACCAGGGCGAGGGATATTGCACTTGGAAGATTGGCCAGTTATGTGAAATACGAGCGCCAAGACAAGGGGCCATCGTTCAGGCAAATGACGCACGAATATAACGTGCAACACCCTTGGGCCCGATTTGGCAACGACATGCTGCTGGGAGTAATGGCCGATCGCCCCACCACTGTCAGCGAGCAACAATTCCTCCCAAACAACTTGATGGCCGACTTTGAACATGCCATGCTACAAATGGACGGGACAGAAAAGCCTCTTGTAAGGGACACGAAAGTGGTGGTTCCCTTTTTCAACCAAGCGGTGGAAAAAGAATTCCCTCTTCGTCCGCGCGAGTGTTTTCTCATTTTGCTTGTAATCACCGTGGTGGTAACCGTCATTGAACTCTATTCCAAGAAACGCATGTGGGTGTTCGACCTTTTACTGATGATTGCCTCGGGACTGGCAGGATGCATCCTCTTCGTGATGATATTCTCGCAACACCCCACAGTACGTTTCAATCTTCAGCTGCTTCTTTTGAATCCCCTGCCGCTATTCTTCCTAAAGCACCTGATTGTAAAAGGACGAAAATCTTTCCGCGACAAATGGGCTTCCCTTTGGATTGTACTCATTTGCCTGTTCTTTATAGGCAGCATCTGGCAGCACTATGCTGAGGGAATGTATCTTGTGGCATCATCTTTGCTAATTAGAAATATTGTAAGACTGAAATGAACAAACATACCATCACGACCACTGCGCTCTTGGCTCTGATTGCCACCAGCATACAGGCACAGATCTTGCAACATGCCCCAAGGCTTGTTGTAAACATACTTATTGACCAACTTACCACAGACAACATAGAGAGCAACAAACAATATTTCGGGTCAGAAGGTTTTCAAAAACTAATGAATCAAGGTGTTGTGTATCAAAATGTTAGTTACGAATTCACACCTATTGACAGAGCGTCTGCAGTTTGCTCATTCATGACAGGCACCACACCCTACTACAATGGAATTATTGGCACAAGATGGCTCGACAGAGGCACGCTCAGATTGAGAGGCTGCATCGATGACAACGCCTACCCCGGCATTTACACAACCGACAGGACATCACCCAAAAGCATTCTCACGTCAACCATCACCGACGAATTAAAAGTGGCCACACAAGGTCAGGGCATCGTCTATTCCATCTCCAAGCAGAAAGATGCCGCCATTATGTCAGCAGGCCACGCCGCCGATGGCGCCATATGGAAAGACACCTACAACGGCGGATGGTGCACATCGACATACTATGTGAAGAGCGCACCAGAATGGCTAACCTCCTTCAACCAGAGAGACGACGTCCAGAAAAAAAACAAAACGGAATTCCAAGAAATTACAGAAATCACAAATCTTGCTATCCTCTGCATTGAGAAAACGGGAATGGGAGTAGACAACAATCCCGACATGCTCAACATCACACTCGATGCTACGACATCCGTCAACGACAAGAAGAAAACGAGCTGGCAAGAAGAGGTTACCAAAACTTACATCAATCTCGACAGGCAGATTTCCGACTTGATAGCGACCATTGAGAACAAAGTGGGTATCGGTAATGTGGTTTTCTATATCACCAGTACCGGGCACATCGAAGAACCCGCAGATGAATATCTCAATTATGGCGTACCCTCTGGAGTGGTTTACATCAACCGAACCGCCAATCTGCTTAATCTCTATCTCGGAGCTCTTTATGGCTCGGACAAATACGTGGAAGGATGCAGTCGCAACCAAATATACCTGAACACCAAGCTTATTGAACAAAAAAGACTGAAATACACCGACATTCTCAACATGTCGCAATCATTCCTTCTGCAATGCGAAGGGGTGAGAAACGCACACACCAGCGAGAGCCTGCTGAAGGCGAGCAATGGCGAAACTACATTGATAAGGAATGGATTCAGTCCTGAAGTAAGCGGAAATATCATTGTGGAAGTGGCTCCGGGATGGAGGCTCATCAATGATGACACACAAGAAAGCTACCAAATAAATGCAAGGCAAGTGAGATTTCCTCTTTTCATCTACGGAGAAGGAGTTCGTGCAGAAAAGATACTTACACCTGTCAAAATTGAACAAATAGCGCCAACTATTGCCAACACAATCCATATCAGGGCTCCGAACGCCTGTTCATCTCTGCCGCTTCGCTAACCATCCATGCCAATGGATGATAACAATAGAAAAAAGAACGCTAATTCCAATACATTATTTAAAAAAATGCAAGATTTACGATAATATTTCGTAACTTTGCACGCCAAATAATCAGACAACAAATTAATTTTATATAAAGACATGGGTTTTAATAGTTTTTTGAAATCATTGTTCGGTGACAAGTCGACACGCGACATGAAACTTATCCAACCACTTGTTGAGAAAGTAAAAAATGCATATCCGGAAATTCAGGCACTCGACAATGATCAGCTCCGTGCAAAAACAAAGGAAATACAAGCCTACGTGCAAAACTCCGCCAAAGATCAGAAAGATAAAATAGAAGCACTGAAGGAAAAGATTGAAGATACACCTATTGATGAGCGAGAAGCCATTTTTAATGAAATTGACAAGCTCGACAAAGAGGTGCTTGAAATATACGAGGAGGCTCTGAACGAAGTAATGCCTGTGGCTTTCAGCATTGTGAAAGAGACAGCTCGCCGTTTTGCCGAAAACGAAGAGACAATCGTTACTGCAACCGATTTCGACCGCGAGCTCGCTGCCGACCCTGCAAAAGACTTCATCTCTATTGAAGGAGACAAGGCATACTACCATCACCACTGGACGGCTGGAGGCAATGACCTGCCATGGGAAATGGTCCACTATGATGTACAGTTGTTTGGTGGCGAAGTGCTCCATCAAGGAAAGATTGCAGAAATGGCAACTGGTGAGGGAAAGACTCTCGTGGCAACGCTTCCCGTATTCCTAAACGCTCTTACAGGAAATGGCGTTCACGTGGTAACCGTGAACGACTATCTTGCCAAACGTGACTCCGAATGGATGGGGCCACTTTACGAATTCAACGGATTGAGCGTTGACTGTATTGACAAGCACCGCCCCAACTCGCCAGAGCGCCGCAAGGCATATCAGGCAGATATCACTTTCGGTACCAACAATGAGTTTGGTTTCGACTACCTTCGTGACAATATGGCCATTTCTCCTGCCGATTTGGTACAGAGAAGGCACAATTACGCTATTGTCGACGAGGTGGACTCTGTGCTGATTGACGATGCCCGAACACCACTGATTATTTCTGGTCCAGTACCAAATGGTGACGACCAGATGTTCGAAGAATACCAGCCATTGGTGGAACGCCTTGTTGGAGTGCAGCGTCAACTCGCCACTCAGTTCCTTGCAGATGCAAAGACAAAGATTGCCGAGGGTAACAAACTCATGGAAGAGGGAAAGAAGAAAGAAGCACAGGACATGCTCGATGAAGGTTTCCTCAGCCTATATCGTTCCCACAAATCACTTCCCAAGAACAAACCTCTTATTAAGTTCCTCTCAGAAGAAGGAATCAAAGCCGGCATGCTCCGCACAGAAGAGATTTACATGGAGAACAACAACCGGCGTATGCCTGAGGCTATAGAACCCCTCTTTTTCGTAGTTGACGAAAAACTTAACTCATGCGACTTGACAGATAAAGGTACCGCATGGCTTGCCAAACAAGTGAACGACAGCGAACTGTTCGTACTACCCGACATCACCACAGAACTGTCAGCACTCGAAAACGAGAACCTCAGTGACGAAGAACGCATCCAGAAGAAAGACGAACTGCTCTCCCACTACGGCGTTCAAAGTGAACGTGTCCACACACTCCAGCAATTGCTCAAAGCATACACCATGTTCAACAAAGACGATGAATATGTGGTCATGGACGGAGAGGTGAAAATCGTTGATGAGCAGACTGGACGTATTATGGAAGGTCGTCAATGGAGCGACGGTTTGCATCAAGCCATCGAAGCAAAAGAGCATGTAAAGGTAAAAGAGGCAACTCAGACGTTCGCAACCATCACCCTGCAGAACTACTTCCGTATGTATCACAAACTTGCAGGTATGACGGGTACCGCCTCTACTGAAGCTGGTGAATTTTGGGATATATACAAGTTGGATGTGGTTGAGATTCCTACCAACAAACCAGTTATACGAAACGACCAAGATGACCGCGTATATAAAACCGCAAGGGAAAAATACAATGCAGTGATTGACGAAATCATGAACATGCGCAATAGCGGCCGTCCAACACTTGTGGGCACTACCTCTGTTGAAATATCAGAGTTGCTCAGCCGAATGTTGAAGATTCGCAACATTCCACATCAGGTTCTGAATGCCAAATTGCATCAAAAAGAAGCAGACATCGTAGCTAATGCAGGTCAGAGTACCCTCGGCATGACAACAATTACCGACAGTGATGGCAACAAACGTCAGGAAGAGCGCATGCTGGGAGCTGTGACCATCGCCACCAATATGGCCGGTCGTGGTACCGACATCAAGCTTTCGCCAGAGGTAAAGGCTGCGGGAGGTCTTGCCATTATTGGTACCGAACGTCATGAGAGCCGCCGTGTAGACCGTCAGTTGCGAGGCCGTTCCGGTCGTCAAGGTGACCCAGGTAGCTCTGTCTTCTATGTTTCTTTGGAAGACAAGCTCATGCGTCTTTTCGCATCAGAACGCATTGCCAAGGTAATGGACCGCCTCGGATTTGAAGAAGGAGAGCGCATTGAAAGTCCAATGATTAGTAAGAGTATAGAACGCGCCCAGAAGAAAGTAGAAGAAAACAACTTCGGAATCCGTAAGCGTCTCCTTGAATACGATGATGTGATGAACAAACAGCGTACCGTTGTATATGAGAAGCGTCGCCACGCCCTCATGGGAGAACGTATCGGTATGGACATTGCTAATATCATTTGGGATCGTGTTGTAAGCATCGTTGAGAGAAACGATTACGAAGGCTGTAAAGAGGAATTCTTGAAGATTCTCGCAATGGAATGTCCATTCACAAACGAGCAGTTCATCGAGGGCAATCATGCCGAATTGGAAGAGAACGCCTTCCAGTTGGCAATGGAAGCATTCAACCGCAAGACCGAACGTATCAAAAACACGGCAGCACCCGTCATCAAGCAAGTATATGAAAACCAAGGGCAGATGTATGAACGTATTCTCGTTCCTATTACCGACGGCAAGCGTGTATATAATATTCCATGTGAACTGAAAGAAGCCTACGACACGGAGAGCAAGAGCGTAGTGAAACAGTTTGAAAAGACCATTCTTCTGCATGTGATTGACGAGAGTTGGAAGGAGAATCTCCGTGCTCTTGACGAGTTGAGACATAGTGTTCAGAACGCAAGCTATGAGCAAAAAGACCCGTTGGTGATTTTCAAACTAGAGAGTGCGAAACTGTTCGATGACATGGTCGATGAAATGAACAACCGTATTGCGAGCATTCTGATGCGTGGTCAAATCCCAGACATACAGCAAGAACAGGTAAGAGAAGCAGCACCTGAGCAACGTTCACAACGCTATAACGAGCAAAAGGCAGATTTGCAGGAAGAGCAGTTGGTTGACCGTCATCAACAAGCTGCCGCTCAACACGACACGAGAGAAACAGCTCAGCAAATAAACAGAGTTCCTATCAGGAAAGATAAAATGCCGGGGCCAAACGACCCGTGCCCCTGCGGTAGCGGTAAAAAGTTCAAGAAATGCCATGGTCGTGGTATCGTATAAAACAAACCATTATGCAAATATCCATCAATAATCTTGTCAAGCAGTTTGGCGAAAAAACTGCTGTGAATATTTCCGACTTTACTATCGCCTCGGGTGACATCCTTGGTTTGGTAGGAAACAATGGGGCTGGTAAGACCACACTGTTCCGGCTGATATTAGATTTACTAAAAGCCGACAACGGCCATGTGCTGATAAAAAGTGACGACAAGGACATCAATCCTGCGGAATCTGAAGAATGGAAACCTTTCACAGGAGCTTTCATCGACGAAGGATTCTTGATTGATTTCCTGACACCAGAGGAATATTTCCAATTCATAGGGAAAGTAAATGGAATGAAGAAGGAACAGGTGGAAGAAAGACTGAAAGAATTTGAGCATTTCATGGGCGGTGAGATTCTTGGGCAGAAGAAACTTATACGTAATCTTTCTGCCGGTAACAAGCAGAAAGTAGGTATCATATCTGCCCTACTCAACAAACCCGAGTTGGTTATTCTCGATGAACCTTTCAACTTCCTTGACCCAACCAGTCAGAATATTCTGAAACATATCTTGAAAGACTATAACCACAACTCAAATGCCACTATTTTGATAAGCAGTCACAATCTGGCCCATACTGTTGACATCAGCACACGAATAGCCTTATTGGAAAGCGGAATTATTATTCGTGACATGGTAAATAGCGATGGAAGTGCAAAGAAAGAATTGGAGACATATTTCGACCAAGACACAGCTTATTGAAATACCAATCATACTGAAAAACAAAGACATGAGGATGTATGTAAACATTCTCATGTTTTTGTATCCCCATTTTTAGGTATTTTTCATTTGTTCAATGCATTTACAACCCAGTTGCACTATTTTTTTTATAATTTTGCAGCAGTTAATTACAAACAGATATGAAACTATCAGCACTTAATACAGGCGAGAAAGGGGTTATCGTGAAAGTATCCGGCCATGGAGGATTCCGCAAGCGAATCATAGAAATGGGATTCATCAAAGGAAAAACGGTAGAGGTGTTGCTCAATGCACCCCTCCACGATCCCGTAAAGTATCGTATTATGGGCTATGAAGTTTCGTTACGTCATAGTGAAGCTGAACAGATAGAGATAATATCCATTGAAGAAGCAAGGCAACTGGATCGCGAGCATCGCATAATCCAAGAGAAGTCTCAACTTGTTGACAGCAACGATACTGATGAGCAACCCCTTACCGACAAGCAGTTACGTGCTGCTGCCATGAAGAAACGCCGTTCCATCAATGTGGCATTGGTAGGAAATCCAAATTGTGGAAAGACTTCTCTCTTCAACTTCGCCTCTGGCGCCCACGAACGTGTTGGCAACTACAGTGGCGTCACGGTAGACGCCAAAGAAGGATATGCTGAATTCGAGGGCTATCGCTTCCATATCGTCGATTTACCAGGCACATACAGCCTCTCGGCATATTCACCTGAAGAACTGTATGTGCGCAAACAAATTGTGGAGCATACGCCAGACATCATCATCAACGTGATAGACGCCAGTAACTTGGAGCGAAATCTGTACCTCACAACACAACTCATCGACATGCACCTTCGTGTGGTTTGTGCACTCAACATGTTTGATGAAACCGAGCGGCGAGGCGACAGAATAGACCACCAGAAGCTCGGTCAGTTATTAGGTATCCCAATGATTCCCACAGTTTTCACTTCAGGAAGAGGTGTGGAGCTACTCTTTCACATTATTATAAATATGTATGAGGGTGTTGACTATATAGACAATAAAGGAAACCTAAACCCCGAAGTTGCCGAAGAAATAAAGAACTGGCATGACGAGTACCACAAGGAATCATCCGTCCAAAATCACGATGAGGATTTTGCAAGCGGCCATCGTCCCAAAAACAACGTATTCAGACACATCCACATCAACCACGGACCGTATATCGAGCAAGGCATTCGTGACATTCAGAAACACTTGAAGACCGATGATGACATACGACAACGATACTCCACCCGTTATTTGGCCATCAAGTTGTTGGAGAAAGACAAGGAGATAGAGCACTATGTCTCCGAATTGAAAGGGTGCAAAAAGGCTCTGGAAGCCCGCGACATGGCAGCGGCAATTATCAAAGAAGAAATGAAGGAAGATAGCGAAACCGCTATTATGGATGCCAAATATGGTTTTATTCATGGAGCGCTTGAAGAAGCCAAATACCAAACAGGAACTAAGAAAGACACGTACCAGATGACCCACACCTTGGATGCCATCATCACACACAAATGGTTGGGGTTCCCGTTGTTCATCCTTTTCTTGTTCCTCATGTTTGAGGTAACATTCACATTGGGACAATATCCCATGGATTGGATTGATGCAGGAGTGGGAGCTGTTTCCGATTGGATGAACAACCTCCTGCCAGACGGTCCCGTAAAGGCAATGATTGTTGACGGTGCCATTGCTGGTGTGGGAGCTGTTATCATCTTTCTTCCACAAATTCTCATCCTGTACACATTCATATCCTTTATGGAGGACAGCGGATACATGGCAAGAGCCGCATTCATCATGGATAAACTTATGCACAAGATGGGGGTGCATGGAAAGTCATTCATACCTCTCATCATGGGATTCGGGTGCAATGTCCCCGCAGTGATGGCCACAAGAACAATTGAAAGTTATCGCAGCCGTCTGATTACCATGCTTGTACTGCCCTTGATGAGCTGTTCTGCCCGACTACCTATCTATATCATGATTATCGGAACTTTCTTTGCTGTAAAGTATCAGAGTATCATCATGATTTCGCTCTATGCCATAGGCATTGTCCTTGCCGTGCTCATGAGCAGGATTTTCAGTAAATGGGTGGTCAAGGGCGACGACACACCCTTTGTGATGGAACTACCACCATATCGTTTCCCAACGACAAAGGCCATTGCACGCCACACTTGGGAAAAGGGAAAACAATATTTGAAGAAGATGGGAGGCATCATTCTCGTGGCCAGTATCATTGTTTGGGCATTAGGGTATTTCCCCCACGATGAGAGTCTGCCTGTTCAAAAACAGCAGGAGCAAAGCTATATTGGACGTATTGGCAAGGCCATCGAACCAATCTTCCGCCCGCAAGGCTTTGATTGGAAACTCGATGTAAGCCTGATTGCTGGTGTGGGAGCAAAAGAAATTGTTGCCTCAACTATGGGTGTGCTCTATGCCAACGATGAAAAGGTGGCCGACGATGCTGCCGTTGATAGGACTGAACGGTATGCCAACCTTCGACAGAAAATGGAAGCCGATGGCATCACTCCGCTCATTGCCTTCGCCTATCTACTGTTCGTACTCATCTATTTCCCATGTATAGCCACTATTGCAGCCATTAAAGGCGAAACAGGCTCGTGGAGATGGGCAACATTTGCCGCTTGCTACACCACACTGCTTGCATGGTTTGTTTCCATGTTATGCTATCAAGTTGGCTTGCTCATCTTATAGAGCATCCAACTAATTGTATGACGATTATCAAACAATCAATCGGAATAATATCAGTCAGGCAAAAAATGTCTACAGGCCGTAGCTATAGTATAAAGGGTTGGATATAACTGGGAAAACCGACTTTATTTGCCACTCTTCTTCTCAAAGAAATAGCTGGTTCCGTCGAAACAATGTGTACAAACCTTGCATTTCGGCATGCCAATGGCTTCAATCAATGTTTCAATCTTGCTAAATTTCACACTACTCAATCCCAAGCGCCTGCCAATTTCTTCCACCATGCGATTATACTCCGGGCTATCTGTTTGGGCATATTTATCCAGATTCTTGTTGGGGTCGCCTTCAAAGTCCTGAATGATGCGTCGTGTTATAAGTTCCAGGTCGCTCTTTGAGGCAGTGAATCCTATGAATGGACATCCATACACCAGTGGAGGGCATGAAATACGGGCATGCACCTCTTTTGCGCCGTATTCGAAGAATGTGCGCACATTGTCTCGCAATTGGGTTCCACGCACAATCGAATCATCGCAGAACACCACCCGCTGCCCCTTAAGCAGTGCCTTGTTTGGTATCAGTTTCATCTTCGCCACCAAATTGCGTCTGCTCTGATTTCCTGGTGTGAAACTTCTTGGCCAAGTGGGAGTATATTTCAACACGGCACGTTGATATGGTATCTGCCTACCTTCGGCATATCCCAATGCAGTTCCCACACCAGAATCAGGGATGCCACAAACGCAATCGGCCATGGTATCGTCCTCCTTACCTATCATTTTTCCCAAATGTTCGCGCACATACTCTGTGTTTACACCTTCGTAGTCGCTAGCAGGGAATCCATAATAAACCCAAAGGAAAGAACAAATCTGCTCATGCTCAAAAGGTTTTTGTAGGACCTCAATCCCCTCTGCGCGTAAACGGACGATTTCTCCTGGTCCAACATCACGCAATACTTGATATTCAAGATTTGGAAGACTCGTCGACTCGCTTGTAGCAGCATAGGCCCCTTCTTTCTGTCCGATAATAATAGGGGTTCTTCCAAGGGCATCGCGGGCTGCAATAATACCGTCCTCGGTAAGTATCAACATGGAACAAGAGCCTTTCACTTTCTGATACACCAGATTGATGCCGTCAACGAAGGTGTCACCCATATTGATGAGAAGGGCTACAAGTTCTGTTTGATTGATGTTGTTGGCACTCATTTCGCTCAGATGCATCCGCTTATCGAGCAGTTCAGCAGCTATTTCACGCAAATTGTTTATCTTGGCCACTGTAACTACAGCGTAACGTCCAAGATGAGAGTTGATGAGTATTGGCTGCGGATCGGTGTCGCTAATGATTCCTATGCCTGAGCATCCGGTAAAACTATCCAATTCGTTTTCGAATCTTGACCTGAAATAGTCTCTTTCCAAGCTGTGAATGGAGCGCGAGAAGCCTTTCTCCTTGTCGAAAGTTGCCATACCTGCACGCTTAGTGCCAAGATGCGAATTGTAATCTGTGCCGTAAAACAAGTCGTTTACACAATCTTTAACGGCTATCGTTCCGAAAAAACCACCCATTTGTTTATTAATTATGAAAGTGTGCTGCAAAGTTACAAAGAAACAAGCGAAAAGCAAAACGAAAGATCGTTTTTCTTTTACCTCAACGAATGAAAGTAATCGGAGCAATAACCGTGTACAACATAAAAGTCATAAAAAAGGCAGGAGCGAAAAAGCCACCATTTGCGATGACACTCTTTCACTCCTGCTTTTTTCTGTGGAATCTACGTGGTGATTCTCTCAACATATATCCGAGAGAAGCACCCATCTTTGTTATTCGCCTTCCATAAACTCCCACATGTCTTTGCGATGTGGAAGATTGCGACAGCTTTCATCATCGAAAAAGGCTTTCTTACCCAACTGTCCGTCGCCTATTTCGTCATGAATTGAAATATTCTCAAGCAACAATATGTCCATCTGTTTTACCTGAATGGAAGGTGTAGTGTATTTTTTCATAAACAGTGTCTCCTTATAATATAGATTACTTAATAACCACTTTGCGTCCGTTCACAATATATATGCCCTTCTTTGCCTTTGCATTCAGCAAATGCTCGTTGACACGCTGTCCCTGGAGATTGTATAAGGCTCCATTGAAAGTGGATTGCCGTCCGACAACTGTGTCGATTCCCGTAGACTCAATACCTTCATCTGTCACCACATTGTCGTTGAGCAGGAATGCGTGTATGTTGGCAGCCACATTGTTCATCACAGGCAGATATGCTTTGTGAGCCTTGCTTGTAAATGGAGCTCCATTTGGGGCAGCATAATAGAAACCTATTGATTCTGGTTCGTGGTTAGCGTTGAGAGACAACATATAGAACTTGTATGAACCAGCATCTTCGTTATTTGGTGCAATGGTTGTGGCATCTTCGTCGAAGCCCATTAGGACATTGTCTGCTGGCGTTGTTCCCTCTTCATTGGTAACCAAGAATTTGTAGTCGTGAGATGTCTTACCATCGGCATTTTGGTCTTTAAGCACAACTGCTGTACCCTTCTTAATCACCTGATTGGCTGAAGCATATTCGATTGACTTCAGTTGTTTGCCATTGATTGAATAGACATAAGCTTGAACATTTCCTGGAACTATCAAGTTTTTATTGCTGTAATACAACGTTGCATAACCAGTTGTTCCGATACTGACGTCCACAGTCTCCACCACTCTGCGGTAAATCTGCGGAAGGGTCTTGACAGACGATGTTGATTTATAACAAGAGAAAATAGGACTTCCGTTGTTTGTATTGTAGCGCAGATGATTGTTTGTACTATTATCTGTGAAGATGATGGTGGCATTGCCATTGCTGCTTATCTCAATGGAAGCTCCGGCTACACTGACATCGTCAGTTGTCCTAAGATAATTGTTTCCATAACCGGCAGCACAGAGATAGCCATCGCCAACATCGAAGCGGTATTCTTCATTAGTTTTCTCCAAGTTGATTACCTGGGCATCTTCTCCTGCAGTCAGCGTACGATCACTGTTTAGTGTCACACTCACGGCAGCGCGGTTGTTGGTATTCTGTTTACCCATAGCCAAAGCGGTCTCTCCATCGACATAAGCTATCAGCACTTTGTCGCCGTCAATGAGTGAATTGACATCTGTAACCAGTTCATAACGCTCGCTTCCGTCGGTTGGGTCATCGGGCGTTGCAGCTTTCTTCACAATAAGAGTGTACGATGCTGACGCCTCGTTATAGCTGTCGTTTCCAGCAAAATAGGCAGTGATTGTAGCTGTCCCAGAACCGAGGATGGTAACTTTGCCCGTTGTATTGTCTACAGTAGCCACTTCTTTGTTGCTACTCTCGTACACCACACTGATAGCATCATTCTCCGGAGTGACAGTCAGCACTGGTTCAGTGAAACTGTCGCCCTTGGTGATAGTTACAGACTTTGGATTAAAGCTCATAACAACATCTTCTTTCTCTGCAGGGAGCGAACCTGTGAATTCCACATAGAGATTGGCCTCGATCATTGAAGTGTTGGGGTCACTTGTATAGACAGTAAATCGCGGACTGTTCGCATTGTAAAGCATATAGCCATAGTACCCGATACCGAGTGTCAGGCCTTCGTTTTTATATGCCGGTTCCACAAACCACGCATGTGGTTGGTCACTATATGCAAGTTTCTTCGTATCGGTTGCATAGAGATATTTTCCTGTGGATTCGTTCTTAAGGCTCCATCCTGATGCATCATCGCCTTCAAGAACAAACACTGCCACATCATCCCCTATGGTAATCACGTTATTTTCAACCGTCACACTCTTACTGCTCAGAATCTGGCCGTTTAGTTCTCCTGCTGCTGTCTTCTTGCTACCACAGGCAATGATATATCGCATGTCGCTTTCCATCTCATCGAGCGATTTCACCAGTTTGAATGTCTTGGTTTCAGGATTGCTTGCACCCTGGCCTATTCTGAATTCTGCCACAGACATAATGCTTTCCTCGCCATTGAGCACAGCAATTGCCTTAATTGTTGTGGACTCACTCAGCGTGATTTCCGATGTATACCGAGTGCTGTTAGCTGTAGGTGATGTACCATCAGTAGTATAATAGATAACAGCACCTTCTGTATCGCTATTGAGGCTTACAGTCTGTCCTTCTGCATACTTACCAGGATTGGGAGAGAATGTTGGAGTACCCACTTTGCCCGGTACTTTGAAATTGAAAGAAACAGTACCATCGGCATTTTGAATGATTTTCTCAATTGAGGAATCGAGAAAATATGAATCGTCTTTATTCTTATTATAGAATTTTGCAGCAGGCTTTGTCGAAAAATTGAAGGCATCAACATTTTCATAAGGGAATGGGTCGCTGGCAGCACCTTCTATTGTAATATCCTCTTCCTCAGATCCATCTGCGAGGACAATGGTTTCTTTCTGATACTTATTGTCAGCAGGAATCCATGTCATGCGTTGATGATTGATTTCTACATTGGGTTCGTTATCTTTCCATACACGTTCATTATAGTCAACATGCAAAATCAGCAATCCCTCTCCAGGAATATCACCATCCCAGCCTACCTTCTGGCGGTTTTCAAGCATGAAATACTCATTTGTGTTTCCCTGATTATAAACAATGTAACTCTCGCCGCCATCCTCAAGCGCTCTCATTCCATTAACCACTTGCGCAGCATCCAGTTCGATAGGATCCAACCATCCTGCTACCCAACGCTCATAGCTTGTGTAGCCGGCAGGCAGAAATCCATTACCATTGTACGAGCCACTGTCCATTAAGTCCCATCTGAACATGCCCTGTCCTCCAGAATAATTGACGTCATAAAAATCGGGGAAACCCAAACAGTGACTAAATTCATGGCACATGGTGCCAATACCAGCTATCTCATCTGTGATTCCATCCAATTCACCACCACAGGCATAAGTGTCTATTTTCACACCGTCTAATTCAATGGAGCCCTCACCGGAATCCTGCAAATTCCATTCATGTGGCCAAATTGTATTGGGGTCATCATAATCATTTTCGCTATAACCCGCATATATAATGTAAACCTGATCTACCTCTCCGTCTTTGTTCCAGTCATAGTCAGCGTAGTTTACTTGCGAATCAGCAAGTTTTAATGCTTCCACAACCATTTTGCCAGGATATCTGTCATTATCACCGATATTCTGCCCATAATAGTTGTAAGCCTTACTCACCTGTACCGGACCTACCACATCGAATGTCAGTTCAAACTTACCTCGGCTCTGAGCCAAGAAATAATCGTATACGGAACCTTCAAAATCACCTTCCTTGAAATTCTTCTCATTTGCGATACGTTCGTACATGGCTTTGTCATGACCTTTTTGGAACTTCACATTGCCATTGAAGTTCACAAGAATGACAAGGCCTTTCTTTTTCCCCTGATAACCATTTGTTTCTCCAGCTTCCTTGCGACCGGGCATTCGTTTCATGCGTTGCTGGTTAGCGCTCTTGCGACGCATCTTGGCTTTCTCAAGGGTCTCCTTGGTGTCTATCACTTGATAGACTCGCTTTCCATCAACCGCCTGATAGGCTTTTCCATCAACACCAAGCCAATAATGGCCGTATTCATCACCCACAAGCTTTGCACTCACAGTAGAACCATCAACGAGAGTAAGCATACGCTTGACTCCTGGTCTTGCTGGCACAGCATTGACTGCTACTACTACGAACATTAGCAGCAACGCAACCACCATGCTTCGCTTCAAATTCTTTAAGACAAGTGTTTTTTTCATTTTATTATTCGAATAAATATATATAATATCATTTCATATGCATTCGCGTAGTCTGATTGTATAAAAAACGGCTAAAACTGAGAGCAAGACTCGTCTTCATCATCCGACTATTAAGGCTATGTAAATCCAGCAATGAGCATGGAATATTAGTTTGCAAAATTACTAAGAAAATAGAAATAAACAAAGAATTTGTGGATTTTTCTTTTCACATATCCATAGAAAAGATATGTGAGCAGAGGGATTTATACAAAAAAGATATTATTGAGACCTTCAACGCTTGCTTCTTAACTCTGCCACCACATATTCAGAGCGAGTTCCAATTCGGAACTTACCACCCCAAATACCAAGTCCACTGCTTACGTAATATCGCGTATTGCCTCGCTGCCACTCACCGAAAGCACATTCATAAACAACTTTCGTTATCCAAGATATGGGCCACACTTGGCCATAATGGGTGTGCCCGCTCAGTTGGAAGTCAACGCCTGCCTTCTCCGCATGCTCCAAATGATAAGGCTGATGGTCAAGCAGAATCACATATTTCCCCTTGTCAGCCTGACGCATCAGTTGAGAAACGCTCTTCCTACCCACATGCGAACGGTCGTCACGTCCCACGATGCAAAGGTC
>CACZPU010000090.1 GCA_902783165.1 uncultured Prevotellaceae bacterium | reverse complement strand
TGATGCATTGCTCTCTGAGAGTGCCATTGCCATCGGGTTCAATTCTAAAGCCTTCATAATCGTATATTTTTAATTGTTATTATTTTTTGTTGTCTTGACAGGTGTTTCTGTCTTTGTTTCTGATGCAAAGATAAGGCGGTTTTTCAGAGCTGCAATGGATTTTCTTGTTTTTTCCCAAAAGAACGCGCGACAGCCATCCGCATTTGCGACAAATGCGGTGAAAGAGCTTGAAAACTGTCGTAAAAAGATATTATTCTGCTACCAACCACAAGGTTATACAACCTAGTTGGCAATACTACAATAAGCCTTGTTCGTGGTAACTGTAATAAGCGCCATCGGTAATGATGACATGGTCGAGCAGATAGATACGCATAATATCGCAAGCTTTCTTCACGCGCTCGGTAAGTTTGTTATCGTCGTGACTGGGTTTGGGATTGTTGCTTGGGTGGTTGTGACAGAGGGCCACGACGGTGGCGTTGCATAAAAGGGCCTCTTTCAGAATGATACGTACATCGACTGCTGTTTCACTGATTCCTCCCCGGCTGATGCACGCATGCCGAATGAGTTTGAAGTTCTGGTTCAAGAGCAGAATCCAAGCCTCCTCAGTACTCAAGTCCTGCATCAGCGGATGCATGAATTCGTAAAGGGCTTGGGCTGAGTCGATGCGCTTCCGTTCTTGTGCTTTTTCCAGCTGCCGACGCTTGCCAAGTTCACAAGCAGCCAAGATAGTAATGGCCTTGGCCTCACCAATACCCATATATTGGCAAAGATCCCGGATGCTCATCTTACCGAGCGAATTCAGGTTGTTTTGGCAGTCATTAAGTATGCGTTTCATCAAGTCTACAGCACTCTCATGTGTAGAACCAGAACCGATGAGAATGGCCAAAAGCTCTGCGTTGCTCAACGTCTCGGCACCCAGACGCATAAGTTTCTCTCGTGGACGATCCTCCTCTGCCCACTGGTTGATGTTCAGTTTCTCCATTGCTCCACACTTAACTATAAAAGTTCTTTTCGAAAGCAGTGAAAGCATCCTGCTTTCTGACACATCGCTTCCACCATGCCTCAATGAAGCCAAAGCCATATCCCATAAGCTGGGTGAAAGCAGCAGCGATACTCTTCGCACCAATAATAACACTATGGTTGCGAATGCTGGAATCAATGAAAATAAGGAGTGAGTAAAAAAGGATGGGAATCCAAGGGAGCAAGAACACCCATTTCCACAACGAATAGTTATCGGCATTGTAGTGCATCATGGCCCGTCCGAAAGCAGAGACAAAGACCAAGACAATGATGCCTACGGTGAAAAGCATGGGCAACAAATGAACCAATTTCAAAGTTCCCGGATGGAGTTTCTCAAGATTGATGCGGGCAATACCACTGTTGTATACTTGGCGGAAGAATTTCCTCAGGTCGGTACGCCGCTTATGCCACACCCACGCCTTTGGGAACAAACGAGTCTGATAGCCTGCTTCCACAATACGGTAGGAAAAATCAATATCCTCGCCAAACCGCATCTTGGAAAAGCCGCCCAGTTTCTGATAAACATCCTTACGAATGCCCATATTGAACGAGCGGGGAAAAAAGCGGTCGAGTTTTTTCTTACCTCCACGAATGCCACCTGTGGAAAAAAAACTGGTCATGGAATAAGAAATAGCTTTCTGTGTAGAAGTAAAAGAAGAATGTGCACGGTCAGGTCCACCGAAAGCATCGGCAGACCGACTATGCAATTCTTTTTCAACTTCTTCTAAATAAGTGCTGGGAAGCACCACGTCACTATCAAGAACAATCAGATACTCTCCACTTGCCCGTTCTGCTCCATAATTACGACTTTGACCGGGACCGCTGTTGGGCTTTGCGTAATAATGTAGGTTCAATTGCTGCTTATATTTCTCACAAACACTGCTGCATGGCACCGAAGAACCATCTTCTACGATAATCACTTCGAAATCGCCCAATGTTTGCCCGACAAGACTCTGCAAAAGCTCGTCCACCTCATCGGGACGATTGTAAACGGGTACAATGAGAGAATATTTCATTGCTTACTCTTTCACGCGTTGCAGATAGCTACCGTCGCGAGTGTCAACCTGGATAAGGTCGCCCTCGTTGATAAAGAGAGGAACACGCACCTCAACACCGGTTTCCAAAGTAGCTGGCTTGGTGGCATTGGTGGCGGTATCACCCTTCACACCCGGCTCGCTGTGAGTGATGCGCAGATTTGTCTTAACAGGCATTTCTGCATAAAGGATGGTATTGGTATCAGCATCGCTGACCACCTCAACAACATCGCCCTCTTTCATGAAGTCAACACCTGTGATGAGATCCTTTGCAATGGGAATCTGGTCGTAGGTCTCCTGATTCATGAAAATGTAGTCAGCACCTTCTTGATAAAGATACTGATAAGGACGGCGCTCCACACGCACGTCTTCAAGAGCCTCACCGATATTGAAGCGCTTCTCAAGCACTCGTCCGCTGACGACATCCTTCAACGTAGTGCGCATGATAGTGTTACCTTTTCCTGGCTTCACGTGCAGGAAATCAATGCAGAAGTACAACTTACCATCCATTCGGATGCAAGTACCTTTCTTAATGTCTTGTGATTTAATCATAATTATTGCCTAAAATATCTCTTATAATGTCATTTTGCGGTGCAAAGGTAGTAAGATTTTAGAAAAAAACATAAAACTTTCGACTAAAAGTTGCATAAAACTTTGGTAATTAAAAAGAAATGAGTAATTTTGCACCCCAAAACGGATTGAAATCCAAGCATCATAACAAAACAAAATAGATAATAGCAATGAAAAGAACATTTCAGCCACACAACAGAAGAAGAGTGAACAAGCACGGATTCCGTGAGAGAATGGCAACAAAGAACGGCCGTCGCGTACTGGCCAATCGTCGTGCAAAAGGTCGCAAGAAGTTGACCGTATCTGACGAAAATCACGGAAAGTAAGCACAAAGGTGCTGTGAATTTTCGTTTTCTCCTGAAATAATCAGTGAGACAACAGAAAGAAGCAGGGCAGAAGCTTTGCTTTTTTCTGTTTTTATATACATAATGTCTCCCTATGTTTTGACATCACCGAACTTACTTTCAGAAATATAAAGAAAAGCTAACCTGTTTGAAGATTTCGTCTTCTAAAGGACTAAATCGTGCATTTTGCTCGTCATTTTTTTATTTCTACCATAATAAAAAACAATTTTTGTTTATTACACATCCGTTCGATATTTTCATATCTTTTATAAGTTACTTTCACTCGAGAATGAAAAGAAAAACAAGTTTTCCTTTTGCATTTCGCTCGTTTATTCGTAACTTTGCAACAATAATTGATTTAATCATGACAATATCAGAGTTTTTCAATAAATTCAGAAGCTGGTATCTCTGGGGAAACATCCTTGCCATGCTACTCACTGTTGCCGTGCTGTGTGCTGGAGTGAAATTTGGCATTGACCTGTATACGCACCATGGCGAAAAAATCCACGTTCCTAATATCCGACATAAATCATTTGCTGATGCCGAACATATACTTGACGGGTTGGGACTGGAAATATCCATCAGTGACACAGGCTATGTGAAGACTCTGCCACCAGACTGTATATTGGAACAGTCAATTGTCCCAGGAACTATCGTGAAATCTGGCAGGGTGGTTTATGTGGTTATCAATGCAGCACATACGCCCACGCTCTCTATACCCGATGTTATCGACAACAGCAGCTATCGTGAAGCACGTGCCAAACTGATTGCCATGGGTTTCAAAGTTGGCGATCCACAATATGTTCCGGGAGAGAAAGACTGGGTTTACGGCATCAAATGTAAGGGACGATTGGTCACGACCGGACAAAAGGTTCCTATTGATGCCTTACTGATTATTCAAGTAGGAGATGGATTACGCGACATGAACGACTCTGTGGCATACACCTATAAGAAATACGATGAGTTTGAAGAGGAGGAAGAAGAACCTTTGGCAGAACCAGAGGTTGGCGACATTCAGCAGACTGAAGAAACCGATGAATTCGAGGAAGTAAAAGAACCAGAATGACAGAACCCATCATTGACGATATTGAACTGGAGGAAAGTGCGCAGTTGTATGAACACTTCCGAATTGTTGCCGACAAAGGACAAGTGCCATTACGCGTGGACAAGTTCCTCTTTGAGCATCTGCAACACTCAAGTCGCAACCGCATCCAGAAAGCGGCAGAAGTAGGCTTTGTGCATGTGAACGACCATCCGGTAAAGAGCAACTACAAAGTGCGGCCGTTGGATGTTGTCACGCTGATGCTCGACCGCCCCCGACATGACGATACTATCGAGGCTGAAGATATACCATTGAACGTAGTTTACGAAGACGACGAACTGATGGTCATCAACAAGGAGGCCGGAATGGTTGTACATCCAGGTTGCGGCAATTATCACGGAACGCTGGTCAATGCCATTGCCTGGCACTTGAGAAACTTGGCCGACTACGACCCAAACGACCCCGAAGTGGGTCTGGTACACCGAATAGACAAAGACACCAGCGGATTATTGGTGATTGCAAAAACACCCAATGCCAAGACTAAACTGGGTGTGCAATTCTTCAACAAGACGACTCATCGTAGTTATCATGCTTTAGTATGGGGCAATTTCTCGGAAGAAAGTGGCAGAATAGAAGGCAATATAGGGCGTGACCCGAAAGACAGGCTTCGCATGAGCGTGTTTCCGCCCGATAGCGACATAGGCAAACCAGCAGTCACCCACTACAGGGTATTGGAGCGATTCGGCTACACCACCTTAGTGGAATGTATATTGGAAACAGGACGTACCCACCAAATCAGAGCGCACATGAAGCATATCGGGCATCCCCTATTCAGCGATGAGCGTTATGGTGGCACGGAGATATTGCGCGGCGAGCGCTCGGCATCCTATCGCGCATTCATTCAGAATTGTTTCAGCATTTGTCCCCGTCAGGCTCTTCATGCCAAGACATTGGGGTTTGCCCATCCCACTACTGGCAATAAGATGGACTTCAATAGTGAGCTGCCAGATGACATGGCTCAGCTCATCAGCAAATGGCGGGGCTTCAATCAAGGTACCACACGCGATACATTCGAAGAATAACCGGCATCCTTGAGACTCGTGCATGGCCATGTAAGGTAAATAATTAAGCAAAAAAAAGAAAAAAATAACACATATATTATAAATTATAAAGTTATATGAATAATATTAAAAGAACAATAGCTATCGTTTGCGGAGGAGACTCTTCGGAATACAATGTTTCTATTCGCTCTGCACAAGGTCTTTATTCTTTCTTTGACAAAGAAAGATACAACATATACATCGTTGTGATGCATGGCATGGACTGGTTTGTAGAATTGGCCGACGGCACAACGACACCTATCGACCGAAATGACTTCTCGTTCAAGGAAAACGGAAAACTGGTTGTGTTCGACTATGCTTACATTACCATCCATGGTACACCAGGCGAAAACGGCATCCTGCAAGGTTATTTCGAACTGATTCACCTGCCATACAGCACTAGCGGTGTACTTGTGGAAGCAATGACATTCGATAAGTTCGTACTCAACCAATATTTGGGCAGCTATGGCGTGAGCGTTGCCGATAGCCTTTTGATTCGAAAAGGTTACGAGGAACTTGTCAGCGACGATGAGATTGAGGAACGTATTGGCATGCCCTGTTTTGTGAAACCAGCTGCCGACGGCTCTAGTTTCGGCGTATCAAAAGTAAAGAACAAAGACCAATTGGCACCAGCCATCCGCAAAGCCATGATGGAAAGTTCGGAAGTGATGGTAGAGAGTTACCTTGAGGGAACCGAAATCACACAAGGAGTTTATAAGACACGTGAGAAGACCGTTTTGCTCCCTATCACCGAGGTCGTGACCACCAACGAATTCTTCGACTATGACGCAAAATACAACGGCCAAGTTCAGGAAATAACGCCAGCCCGTATTTCTGACGAGATTGCCGAGCGCGTGTCGAAAATTACAAGCCACATCTATGACATCCTGCATTGCAACGGCATCATTCGCATCGATTATATCATCAGCAAGGAAGGGAAGATTAGCATGTTGGAAGTAAACACCACACCCGGCATGACCGCAACAAGTTTCATTCCTCAACAAGTACGTGCCGCAGGACTCGACCTCAAAGAGGTATTAACAGAAATCATTGAGAACCAGTTCTAACCGAACGGTCTTATAATAGTTCTACCGACTGGCTCTATTGGTATTCATCTACGACCAAGAAACATGTGACTCATCTTCTTTAGACACCACTGTAAACAGCAACAATAAAACCAGATAAAGACAGGCTATATGACTATACCGCAGAAATTCGATACCATACGACCCTTTGAACCAGAAGAATTGCCAGAGGTGTTCGACAGACTATTAGCAGATACCCAATTCCAATCGGTAGTGAAATACCTCTATCCTGACGTTCCTTTCGAGATGATTGCCCAAAAGATGAGAGCGTGCAAGACAAGCATGGACTTTCAGCTGGCTTTCTGTTATGACTTCCTTAAGAA
The DNA here is from genome assembly GCA_902783165.1 of uncultured Prevotellaceae bacterium. GTDB lineage: Bacteria > Bacteroidota > Bacteroidia > Bacteroidales > Bacteroidaceae > Prevotella. The sequence continues at coordinate 16,631 of CACZPU010000090.1, read as the reverse complement.
TCTGATGGCAAAGGCAAGCAAAGGCTTCGACATGGATGTACAGAGCATTGACACCTCGAAGCGTTATACCTTCCTAAGCAACCACCGTGATATTGTACTCGACTCTGCCCTGCTCGATGTGCTGTTGGTAGAAGCAGGTTTCAAGACAACCTGCGAAATAGCCATTGGCGACAACCTATTGTCGCTTCCGTGGGTAAAAGACCTGGTGCGTGTTAACAAGTCGTTCATTGTGGAACGCTCTCTTGCTCCAAGACAGATGCTTATGGCAAGCAAGCGCTTGGCTGAATATATGCACTTTGTCATCAGCGAGAAAAAAGACAATATCTGGATAGCCCAGCGAGAAGGAAGAGCGAAAGATAGCAACGACCGAACACAAAGTGCCATCTTGAAGATGATGGCCATGGCTGCTGCCGACAATCAGCCTACGGAGTCTCCCGTGGAACGACTGCACCAACTTCACATCGTGCCATTGTCAATCAGCTATGAATTCGACCCGTGCGATTTTCTCAAAGCCAGGGAATTTCAACTGAAGCGCGATGTGGAAGGATGGAAGAAAACCAAACAAGACGATTTGATCAGCATGCGGACTGGTATTCTGGGATATAAAGGACGTGTGCACTATCATTGTGCAGCTTGCATTGACGAGTACTTGGAACAATTGCCACCCGACATATCCAAGTCAAATGTTTTCGACATCATTTCAAAGCATATTGATGAAGAAATACATCGCAACTACCTCCTCTACCCCAATAATTACATCGCACTCGACATGATTAGCGGCACCGATGCTTTTTGTCATGAATATACAACAAAAGATAAGGAATGCTTCATGGGCTACTTAAATGCCCAGTTGGCAAAGATTGACAATCTTCCCAACAAAGATGAAGCATTCCTTATGCAACAATTATTGACCATGTATGCTAATCCCGCCGTCAACTATCTGGCGGCGAGATAAAGCAATGCTTTGCAACTCTTATTTTTTCAATAATTTCTCTTCTAGATGGAGCAACATGTCGATTGTCATGCGCTTCAAGTCATAGTCTGGTGCCCAGCCCCATTCACGACGAGCGCAAGTGTCGTCCATTTTGTCGGGCCAACTCTCGGCTATACTCTGCTTCAGAGGGTCAACCTGATACACCATCTCAAAGTCTGGACGATGCTTTTTGATTTCAGCATAGATTGTTTCAGGAGCAAAACTCATGGCTGTAACGTTGAAAGCATTATGATGCACAAACTTGGTTGGGTCTGCCTCCATGATGCTGATAGCAGCCTTCAATGCGTCAGGCATGTACATCATGTCAAGCAAAGTGCCTTGGGCAATTGGACAGATAAACTTCTCACCCTTCACAGCACTATAGTAAATGTCCACAGCATAGTCGGTAGTTCCACCTCCCGGAGGAGTCACATAAGAAATAATGCCAGGGAAACGCACCGAACGAGTATCCACACCATATTTCTTTTGATAGTAGTCGCTCAGCATTTCGGTGGTAACCTTAGAGATGCCATAGATAGTCTGGGGTCGTTGGATCGTATCCTGAGGAGTTCCTCTGTGGGGGGTATGCTTGCCAAACGAGCCAATGCTACTTGGCGTGAACACGGAACAATTGTTCTCGCGTGCCACCTCCAGGATATTCCACAATCCATCAATACCTATTTTCCAAGCCAGTTTTGGCTTTGATTCAGCAACAACCGACAAAAGGGCAGCAAGATTATAGATGGCATCGATGTTGTATTTCTTCACAACATTAGCAATCATTGCGCCGTCGGTGACATCTGCCAAAGCTGAAGGACCTGTGTCCCTTAATTCTCCTTGGGGTTCTGCACCGGTGATATATCCGGCTACTACGTGGTCATTCCCATAAAGTCTCCTCAGTTCTCGGGTGAGTTCAGAACCTATCTGGCCAGTCGACCCTATCACAAGAATATTTTTCATTCTAATATCATTTATATATGTTTGAATTGTGGTGCAAAATAAACTCTTTTTTTCGACATTGTGTAACTTTGAAGTATAAAAAAACCATAAAAACATGATTTTTCGCTAAATTAATTGCATGAAAAGGGGGCTGTTTCGAAATTTTTGACTTACTTTGCATGCATCTAAACCAATTTACTATTAACTTTAATAAATCGTATGTACGGAAAAATGAAAGAACATCTCTGCAACACCATCGCAGAGATTCGTGAAGCCGGACTTTACAAAGAGGAACGCCTCATAGAAAGCCCGCAGAAAGCTGCCATTCAGGTGAAAGGTAAGGAAGTACTTAACTTCTGTGCAAACAACTACCTTGGTCTGTCCGACCATCCACGCCTCATCGAAGGTGCCAAGAAAATGATGGACAAGAGAGGCTTCGGCATGTCGAGTGTACGATTCATCTGCGGCACACAAGATATCCACAAAGAACTGGAAGCAGCCATTTCCGACTACTTCAAAACAGAAGACACCATCCTCTATGCAGCCTGCTTCGATGCCAACGGTGGCGTTTTCGAACCACTGTTTACTGAGGAAGATGCCATCATCAGCGATGCTCTTAACCACGCTTCCATCATCGACGGTGTTCGTCTGTGCAAGGCCAAGCGCTACCGCTACGCCAATGCTGACATGGCAGAGCTAGAGAAATGCTTACAAGAAGCACAGACTCAGCGTTTCCGCATCATCGTGACCGACGGTGTGTTCTCAATGGACGGCAACGTGGCTCCAATGGACAAGATTTGCGACTTGGCAGAAAAATACGACGCACTCGTAATGGTTGACGAAAGCCATTCAGCAGGTGTTGTTGGTGCTACAGGCCACGGAGTGAGTGAATTCTTCAATACTTATGGTCGCGTAGATATCTACACTGGCACTTTGGGCAAGTCGTTCGGTGGCGCCCTCGGCGGATTCACAACAGGTCGCAAGGAGATTATCGAGTTGCTGCGTCAGCGCTCTCGTCCATATCTGTTCTCCAACTCATTGGCCCCAAGCATCATAGGAGCTTCTCTCGAAGTGTTCAAGATGCTGAAAGAGAGCAACGAGATTCACGACCATCTAGTAGAGAATGTCAACTACTTCCGCGACAAGATGATGGCCGCTGGTTTCGATATCAAGCCAACCCAAAGCGCCATCTGCGCCGTGATGCTCTACGATGCAAAACTATCGCAGGTTTACGCTGCCAAGATGCAGGAAGAAGGCATCTATGTGACAGGTTTCTACTATCCTGTTGTTCCAAAGGGACAAGCTCGCATCCGCGTACAAATTTCAGCCGGACACAACCGCGAGCAGCTCGACCGCTGCATTGCAGCATTTATTAAGGTGGGCAAGGAACTCGGTGTGCTTAAATAAAGAAAAATTCTTGCATTTTATCTACGGGCCGTAGACGTTTTGTCTACAACCCGTAGACTTTTTTTAAAAATCTCCGTTGCATGTTTTCCAACTAACAAATTATGGAGAAAGTTTGTAGAGAAGTCAAAAATGCAAACGTTTGCACATTGTCTTCTGACGAAATATCCCACCACAGACAATCCAAGGGATTGTTTTGCTCTATCTTTGCATTTGTAATTACAGTTGTTTCCTCTCTCTAAGAGGAGTTTTGCAAAACTACTTTCAACCGATGAAACATTTTCTTAGTTCATTTATCATTGTCATCGCCATGCTCATAGGCAGCATGCAGATGCAGGCACAGTCACAAGGCTGGGCATCGAATTATAGTGGCGTAATGCTACAAGGCTTTTCCTGGGACTCGTTTGTAGACACACAATGGACCAACCTGACAGCACAGGCCGATGAACTGTCTCAGTATTTCAGCCTTATCTGGGTGCCACAGAGCGGCAATTGCAACTCCAGTTACAACCAGATGGGGTACACACCCGTGTACTATTTCAACCAAAACAGTTCGTTTGGTTCCGAGCAGCAGTTGCGCACGATGATCAACACTTTCAAGCAGAAGGGCACACGATTCATTGCCGATGTGGTGGTGAACCATCGTAACAACATGGGGGTTGGAGGCTCATGGGTGGACTATCCAGAGGAAACCTACAATGGAGTGACTTACAAAATGCTACCTACCGACATTTGTGCCAACGACGATGGCGGAAAAACCAAGGACTGGGCCGACAAAAACGGTGTCACTTTGAGCAGCAACAATGACACAGGAGAGGGCTGGGATGGATGCCGCGACTTAGACCACAAGAGCGAGAATGTGCAGAAAATCATAAAGGTCTATTTGAAATACTTACTCAACAACTTGGGCTATGCTGGTTTCCGTTATGACATGACAAAAGGTTTCAGTCTCTCTTATCTAGCCGACTATAATTACGATGCTAGACCCGACTTCTCAGTAGGAGAATATTGGGACGGAAATGCCAACAATTTGAGAAACGTCATCGACCAACAGAAGAAAGACGGACAAGTGCAGAGCGGCACGTTCGACTTTGCGTTCAGGTACACCGTACGCGATGCCATTAATAGCAACAACTGGACGAAGCTGGCTAACAGCTCGTTGATGAGCAATGCTAACTACCGCCGATATGCCGTAACCTTCGTTGAAAACCATGACATGCAAGACCGTGGCAACGTGACGAATTATACAAAAGACCCTATCAACCGCGACACTCTTGCCGCCAATGCATATTTGCTGGCCATGCCAGGCACACCGTGCGTATTTCTCACCCACTGGAAAGCTTACAAGCAGGACATCAAGTCGATGATTGACGTCCGCCATCTAGCAGGAATCACCAATGAGAGCAACTACCAGAACATGGCAAACACGGCGCAATACTATGCCAATAGCGTGGAAGGAAGCAAGGGCAAATTACTCGTGGTGGTGGGCTATGCCCACATGTACAACCCAGGAAACGACTGGGTTCAGATATTGGCTGGCCACCACTATCGCTACTATCTCTCCAAATCAAACGAAACAGCTTGGACAGATGCCGCCTCGGGACAATACAACAAGGCTTTCCAAACGAAGCTGATAGCTGCCTCTGCCTCCAGCGACGCCCAGTTGGTGTACACGCTCGACGGCTCTGAGCCGACAGCCAGCAGCACCAAGGTGGCTAGTGGCTCTACCATCACCATTGACCAATCATGCACCTTGAAGGTTGGATTACTCAAAGGCGGCTCCGTTTCTGCCGTCCAGACACGCGTATATACGGTGAAAACATTTGAACCCCACAAGGCAACCATCTATCTGAAAGACCCACAATGGGCCACATCTGTCTATTTCTATGCATGGGCCAATGATGGCAAGAACACCCAATTGCTGGGTGGTTGGCCAGGAACGGTGATTAACGATACCAAAACTATCAAAGGAGAGAAATTTTACTATCATTCCTTCGACATCAACAAGGAAGACTATTCGTTCAATATCATCTTCGACCAAGGCAACGGCAAACAACAAACCGTTGACATCGGCCCACTGAACGAAGACACCTATTATGAAATAGGCGACCTGGTGAATGGAAAATATACTGTCAACAACATCACCGAGCAATATTATCAGGCAGGAGACGATGACACTGCTGAAAAATTCATGGGAGGCGACATCTCTATGCTCCCGAAATACGAAGAGGCGGGCGTGGCTTACAAAGACAAAGAAGGCAATACCGTGTCCGACCCCATCGCCTTCTTCAAGCAAGAAGGCATGAACGCCATGCGTGTGCGCTTGTTTGTTGACCCATCAAAAGATAGCGACAAGGGCGTGTGCCAAGATCTCGACTATGTGAAGAAACTCGGCAAGCGAATTAAAGATGCCGGACTGAAGCTGATGCTCGACTTCCATTATAGCGATACTTGGGCCGACCCAGGCAAACAGTGGACGCCCGATGCATGGAAATCGCTTACCGACACACAACTGAACGACAAGATTTACGAATACACCAAAGACTGCCTGCAACAGATGAAGACTGCCGGAGCCACTCCTGACTTTATTCAGACAGGAAATGAAATCTCCTATGGAATGCTTTGGGGAACGGAGGCCGAGGCTAAGAACAACCAGAACAACCGCTGCTACACCACGTCTCCGGATGCCAACTGGGCAAGATTCTTCAATTTGTTGAAGAATGCAGGAAAAGCATGCCGTGAAGTTTGCCCCGATGCAAAAATCGTCCTTCACAGTGAGCGCACACCCAAACCCAATGTGCTGACCGACTTCTTTGACCGAATGAAGAATGCAGAAATAGACTACGACATCATCGGACTGAGTTATTATCCCGACCACCATGGAGACCTGCAGACACTGGAAACAGCATTAAACTCAGTGGAAGGGAAACAGTATGGGAAGAAAATCATGATTGTAGAGACTGGCTACAGCTATGCTTGGTCTATTGGTAATACTTTCGATTACACCAGTACATATCCCTATACCGAAGAGGGACAGCGCAAGTTCACCGCCGACCTCATCACGATGCTCAACAAGCATCAGGAAGTGACAGGACTCTTCTGGTGGTGGCCTGAAGACAACGGCAACAAAAATGTAACTAACAGCTGGTGGAATGCAGCTCTCTACGACCACAATACTGGCAAACCATATTCCGCGTTCTACGAGTTGAAGAACTTTCTCAACCAACAGGGGGAGATGAGCATCCTTCCTATAAGCGTTGACAAATCAAGAACAGGTGTCATATACGACCTGCAGGGAAGAGCTGTGGGATTTCTCGGTAAGAACGATAAGCTACAGTTGTTCGTCCAAAGGCAAATGCTTCGCCCCGGCATCTATATAGTCGGCAAGCGCAAGGTAGTTGTAAGATGATAATATGTTGGTGTAAAATTCGTCATTCTTAATTATTTGTATTACTTTTGCAGCCAAAATCAAAGAAATAGAAAAATGAAGGACAACAAGGTTTTCAAGCGTACCACCGTGACAGCTGCCCTGCCTTATGCAAACGGCGGTGTGCATATTGGTCATTTGGCTGGCGTATATGTACCGGCTGACATCTATGTGAGGTATCTCCGGTTGAAAAAGCAAGAAGTGGTTTTCATCGGAGGAAGCGATGAGCATGGTGTGCCCATCACCATCCGTGCTCGCAAGGAAGGCATCACTCCACAGGATGTCGTGGATCGTTATCACAAAATGATCAAGGATTCGTTTGATGAATTTGGCATCTCATTCGATATCTACAGTCGCACAACCAGCGATATTCACCATAAGTTTGCTGCCGATTTCTTTAGAAAACTCTACGATGAGGGCAAACTGACAGAGGAGACCACTACTCAACTCTACGACGAGGAAGCACACCAGTTCCTCGCCGACCGCTATATCACAGGAGAATGCCCGCATTGCCACAACGAGGGCGCTTATGGCGATCAATGTGAAAAATGCGGACGCGACCTCTCTCCCACCGAGCTGATCAACCCCAAGAGTACAATTAGCGGCTCTATTCCTGTGTTGAAAGAGACCAAGAACTGGTATCTTCCACTGAACAATTTTCAGGATTGGCTCAAGCAATGGATACTTGAAGAGCACAGGGAATGGCGCCCCAATGTTTATGGCCAGTGCAAGAGCTGGTTGGACATGGACTTGCAGCCACGCGCTATGACACGCGACCTTGATTGGGGAATTCCTGTTCCCATTGAAGGAGCTGAAGGAAAAGTGCTCTATGTTTGGTTCGATGCCCCCATAGGATACATTTCCAACACCAAGGAACTCTGCGATGCCAACCCCGAGAAATGGGGCAATTGGGAGAAATGGTGGCAGGATGAGGACACCCGTCTCGTGCATTTCATCGGCAAAGACAACATCGTGTTCCACTGTATCATCTTCCCTGTGATGATGAAAGCACATGGCAAGTATATCATGCCCGACAATGTTCCGGCCAACGAGTTCCTGAACTTGGAGAATGACAAAATCAGCACCTCACGCAATTGGGCTGTATGGTTGCATGAGTATCTGGTAGACTTGCCTGACAAACAAGATGTCTTGAGATATGTCTTAACCGCTAATGCACCAGAGACAAAAGACAACAATTTCACATGGAAGGACTTCCAAGAGCGTAACAATTCCGAGTTGGTGGCCATCTATGGCAATTTCGTGAATCGTGCCCTGCAGCTCACAAAAAAATATTGGAACGGTGTGGTTCCCGAATGCGGCGAACTGCTTGATGTAGACAAGCAGGCTATTGCCGAATTCAAAGACGTGAAGAAGAAAGTGGAAGAGCTGTTGGACGTGTTTAAATTCCGCGATGCACAAAAAGAGGCCATGAACCTAGCCCGAATCGGCAACAAATACATCACCGACTGCGAACCTTGGAAAGTTTGGAAGACAGAGCCCAAGCGTGTGGAGACTATTTTGTACATCTCCCTTCAGTTGGTTGCCAATTTGTCCATCGCCTTTGAACCGTTCCTACCGTTCAGCTCCAAGAAATTGCGCAACATGCTCAATGTTAGTGATTTCGACTGGAACCAGTTGGGCGACACCGACATTCTGAAGAGCGGTCATCAGCTAGCAGAACCAAGCCTTCTCTTTGAGAAAATAGAAGACGAAGTCATCCAGAAACAGCTCGACAAGTTGGAAGAAACCAAGAAAGCCAATCAAGCCGCCGCCTATCAGGCTGCCCCAATTAAGGAGAATGTCGATTTCGAGACTTTTGAGAAACTTGACATCCGCGTTGGTTTGGTAAAGGATTGCCAAAAAGTGAAGAAGTCAAAGAAACTTTTGCAGTTCACCATCGACGACGGCAGCGGCACAGACCGCACCATATGCTCCGGCATTGCAGCTTTCTATGAGCATCCCGAGGAACTCATCGGCAAGCGCATTCTTTTTGTCGCCAACTTTGCATCCCGCAAAATGATGGGCATCGAAAGTCAGGGAATGATTCTCTCTGCCGTAGATTTCGATGAGACGCTGAGCGTAGTAACTACGACCAAGGACGTGAAGCCTGGCAGTCAGGTAGGATAAAACCAGAATAATACTTATTTCAACGATCATAATGCTTAGTTACATCATAGGCGTTATGATCGTTGTTTTTATTTACTTTGCAGGGCATTGAGACTTCCATTACTCAAACGAGTAAGGTTTCAGACCCACTCATCAAAGAGCCAGTAACAAAAGTCCCCGAACTGTTGGGTCGTTCGGGGATTTGTTTATGCAGACAGCTTTACGGGTTGCCACTACACGAATAGCTTGACATCGTAGGAATGTTTTTCCAATAACAATCCACGTTTATCTCAGGCTTTTTTTAGATGCTTAGTTCATCCAATACCTTGATGAGCTTCTTATCGAATGGCTTGTCTGTGCGAATGCATTCAGAAAAAGGCACATAGACCACCTCGTTGTTGCGAACGCCAACCATAATGTTACGCTGTCCCTGTTTGATAGCCTCGATAGCTCCTACGCCTGTACGACTAGCCAGTATGCGGTCGCGAGCTGAAGGAATGCCACCGCGCTGCAAATGGCCAAGAATAGACACGCGGACATCGAACTCAGGGAACTCTTTTCTCACACGGTCTGCGTAATACATGGCACCACACTTTGGGCTTTCGGAGACAATAACGATACACGACTTTTTCGACTTACGTATGCCGCGCGACATGAACTCAGCCAACTGGTCAACCTCCGTCATCTCTTCAGGTATGATGGCTGCTTCAGCACCACAGGCAATAGCAGAGTTCTGAGCCAAGAAGCCTGCATCACGTCCCATTACCTCTACGAAAAAGATACGCTCGTGCGAGTTGGCAGTATCTCGAATGCGGTCCACGCATTCCATAATGGTGTTCATGGTTGTGTCGTAGCCTATGGTTGAGTCGGTACCGTATAGGTCGTTGTCGATAGTTCCGGGCAGACCAATACAAGGAAAATCAAATTCCATGCCGAAGTTGCGTGCGCCCGTTAGTGAACCATTACCGCCAATAACCACCAGTGCGTCTATCTCTTCTTTTTTACAAGTTTCATAAGCCTTTTGCATTCCCTCTGGTGTCATAAACTCCTTCGACCGAGCAGTTTTCAGAATGGTGCCTCCACGATTAATGATACCGCTGACGTTCTCGGTTGTGAACGATTGCACCTCGCCCTTAATGAGTCCGTCGTATCCACGATAGATACCTTTGATATGGAAACCGTTATAGATGCCAGCACGTGTCACGGCACGGATAGCTGCATTCATGCCTGGAGCATCACCTCCCGATGTAAGTACTCCAATGGTCTTGATTTTTGTCATATTTGAATATATTATGTGATTATTATTCGCAGTTGTTATTATGAAAAATTATTCTTTCTGATAATCAGGCTTTTACGCCATATCCACAACCCATCAAATGACAGATTGTCAGGAACAAAAGACCACATCTTCATGTAATAACAGAAGTATGTCTCCGTATTTCTTTGTAAAAATACAACACTATTACGACATATCCAAACTTTTTTGATGTTTTTTGTTTTATTTATTCCCTACAACAACCATCTTATGATGTGAAATATCAAATACTTATATAACCTTTTTATGGGTTTGTTTGGTAATCTCAATAGATTTTCTTACCTTTGCACACACATTGTGTAAGGGGTCCCATAGTTCAATGGATAGAACAAGTCTCTCCTAAAGATTAGATCCGAGTTCGATTCTCGGTGGGACTACTTCCCTTTTCTAAATCTGCAACCATTATGATTGGAGCTATCATTGGAGACATTGTAGGTTCGAGATTTGAATTTTCAGAACCTCCCAAGCCAGGGTTCAAGTTGTTTACACCAGAATGCGATTTTACTGACGACACAATCTGCACCATCGCCATTGCCGATGCCATTCTCAATGGAAAAAGTTATAAAGATTCGCTACAGCAATGGTGTAGGCGCTATCCTGTGCCCACAGGAGGCTATGGCAACAGGTTTCACGACTGGGTATTCTCCGATAATCCACAACCCTATGGCTCCTTTGGAAACGGAGCAGCCATGCGTGTTAGTCCTGTGGCATGGCTTTTCGACGATTATCAGCAAGTGAAAGAGGAGTCGCGCCGCACAGCTGAACCCTCGCACAATCATCCTGAAGGACTGAAAGGCGCCGAGTGCATTGCCACTCTTTGTTATTGGCTGCGTACCTGCCGCATCACAAAAGCTGAAATAGAGAATAAGGTGGAAAGGATGTGGGGCTACAAGATACCTTCGCTCAAGGACATATATAAGATTGGTAGCGAGAATCATTTCGACGGCACCTGTATGGAAACCGTGCCCATGGCTATTCGTTGCTTCCTTGAAAGCCAAAATTTCGAGGATGCCATCCGCATTGCCGTGCTTGCAGATGGTGACACCGACACCAAAGCTGATATCACCGGTGCTTTGGCAGAGGCGTTCTACCAAATTCCAGAACCACTCATCGAAAAGGCATTCGAATATCTACCCGATGAAATGCTCAACATCATCATCCAATTTTATACACACATTGGGGAAGACATCTGACTCTTATGGATTGGATAAACAGTCTGTTGTTTGAACCATCTGCGGTACAAACGGTCATCGTTCTGTCGCTGATTTGCGCTGGGGGTCTAGCAGCTGGAAAGATACACCTAGCGGGCATTTCTTTGGGCGTTGCCTTCGTTTTCTTCATCGGCATCTTTGCAGGACATTTGGGACTGGCTGCCAACCCGCAAATGCTCGACTACGCGCAAACTTTTGGTCTTGTCCTCTTTGTATATTGTCTCGGGCTAAGTGTCGGTCCGGGCTTCTTCAGTTCGCTTGCTCACGAAGGTCTATCACTCAACATGTGGAGTTTGGCTGTTATTCTGCTGGGCACCATCATGGCAATAGCGCTTTGCCCGCTCACAAACATCTCATTGCCCGAAATGGCAGGATTACTCTGTGGCGCCACCACCAACACACCAGCTCTCGGTGCTGCACAGCAAACCCTTTCGCAAATGAATTTGCCACAGAGCGGAGCAGCATTGGGTTGTGCCGTCACCTATCCTTTGGGTGTCATCGGTGTAATTCTTGCACTGATGATCATGCGGCGCTTGATGGTCAAGCCGAAAGACTTGCTGCCTCGCAACAATCATGAGGAGAATGAAACCTTCATTGCTCGATTCATGGTAGTAAATCCAGCTTTACAAGGCAAGAGCTTGGCGGAAATTGCGCAAATGACTCATTTCAAGTACATCATCTCGCGCATCTGGAGAAGGGGTGAAGTTATTGTCCCCAAATCGTCCACCCGCCTACAACCCAACGATAAACTGATGGTGGTGACACGGAAAGAAGAATCTGATGCATTGGAAATTCTTTTCGGCAAACGACTTAAAGATGAAGATTGGAACATTGAAGGTATCGACTGGAACACACTCGACCGAAAGATGGAGAGCAAGGTGGTGGTGCTCACACGACCAATGCTCAACGGCAAACGCTTGGGCAATCTACATGTTCGACAGACCTATCGCGTAAACATCAGTCGCATTACTCGTGGCGACATCAAACTGCTGGCCACACCCGACCTACGACTGCAGTACGGCGACCGCTTGCACATTGTGGGTGACCCTCAGTCGGTCGATGAGGTGGAAGCCTTTTTCGGCAATTCTGTACAAAGCCTCAACGAACCCAATCTCGCTGCCATCTTCATAGGAATCATTCTCGGACTGGCATTGGGAGCACTTCCCATCCATCTGCCGGGCATGAGTATTCCTGTGAAAATGGGCATAGCCGGCGGTCCTATTATAGTGGGAATACTCGTTGGTGCCTTCGGGCCTCGATTTCATCTCATCACTTATACTACCCGAAGCGTATCGTTGATGCTTCGCAAATTGGGACTTTCGCTCTACTTGGCCTGCCTCGGATTGGATAGCGGTGCGCATTTTTTCGAAACAGTGGTGCGCCCAGAAGGTCTGATGTGGGTTGGAATAGGTTTCGTGCTTACCATCGTACCTGTTTTAATTGTAGGCATCATTGCCTTGCGCACAGGCAAGTACGATTTCGGCACCATTTGTGGAATTCTTTGCGGCTCCATGGCAAACCCCATGGCGTTGACTTATGCCAACGACACTATTGAGAACGATTCTCCTTCTGTCAGTTATGCCACAGTCTACCCTCTCGGCATGTTTGCACGAGTCATCCTCATTCAAATCATGCTCATGTTTATGCTTTAAGCTACATAATGAACAAAGCAAACCAAGATATGAGAGAATAATTATCCAAGAGAGGCAAGCAGAGACAGACAACATTCATTTCATCATGAACAGCCTTGATATTGAACCCCTGTTCTTGTCGAGCTATTCTATACTAAGAGGTAATTGGTCGGTCATTATATAAAAAAACCTATGCTGTTTCATTTTCAGGTTTCGTTTTGACAACATATTGTTTGTCATCTTCGACAAATGGCACGCACAAGAAACTTCTAGCTTGAATTTCCCTTGGTTTATGAGTTCGCGCTTATTACAAACATCAACACGTCTCTTAACAATATAGAATTTATCATATCTTTTTATTTTTATAAAACTGGTCATTTGAACTAATACCTGCTATAAAGACAATAAAAATGTTGAAAAAATATCAAAAAATTCATTTTATTTAATAAAATGGAGAATGTTATTTGATAAATGCAAAAGTTTTATGTAAGTTTGCAATTGTAACAGAAAAAACGATCTATGAACAACCGCTTGCTGTTTTTTTTCTTTACGCTCGTAATGACTTTGCCCTTGGCTGCTCAAAATGAAATGCCAGCCAAGGAAGAAGGTGTGGCATGTCCCATTGTGAAGGTAGATGTCCAACAGCTTCCCGATTTGCATTTTGCCCGTTCCGGGCACGCCACATTGTGCTTGAACGGTGAGGTGACGGTAATAGGTGGCCACACATCGGGATTCATTCCCACTGCCACTGCAGAGTACTTCAGCAAAGGCAAATGGCATCCGACAAACACTATCTATCCCCACGATAATGGATTATACGTAGTTTTGAAGTCGGGAAAGGTTCTGATTGCAGGGGGACACGAAAAACATTTGGGAATAGGACAGACATTCCCTACCGAACTTTACAATCCTGCTACCCATTCCTTCGAAGGATTCGGATGTCTGGACGTCAAAAGGAGTTTGGCTTGCGGTGCAGAGATAGACAGCGGGAAGGTAGTGATTGCCGGCAACTGGTATGCCGAAGATGGCATCGAGCTGTATGACGGACGCAAGCAGTTTACATTCATCAAGAACACTTCCATCAATCGAGCCGCCCCTTATATGTTCCGAATATCAAAGGACAATGTCATTATGCTAGGCAATGTTGACATTCATGGCAAGAACCCCGAAGAAACAACAGTGGATTGCCTGCGGGGCAATTCTTTCCAAGTACCTCTGTTCATGACATGGAAGCCACTCCCGTTTTTATCATCCATACAAAGTAGTAATAGTTTTGTAGGTGACGAGTCGAAAGGAATATGGTCGTATCTCTTACCCGTACAGAACAAGGACGGGCAGATAGCCATTGCTCGCGTTGACGGCACCTCTGGCATGGACAGCGTTCCTGCGCGATTCTCGCTCTTGAGCACCACTTGTGATATTCCCATGCAGACCAAACGGGGAGCTATCCTTTATTTCGCTCCCGTCATTGTCGACCGGAATACACAGCGAGCTTATTTGACGGGCACCGACGAGGAGTGCAGATGGTATATACTCTGTGTAGAGTATGGCAAGGCAAAAGGTTCTGGAAAAGCACCGCTGACACTCTATTATACCAATCCACTGCCCAAAGACTGCTTGAGCATACCTGTGCTGACCGACGATGGAGACCTGATGATGGCGGGAGGCAGCCGGGATGACAATTTCACGCCCTCGGCCAATGTGTTTTTAATGCACTTGGGCAACCAAGCCTCATCAACGAAAACTGAAAAAAGCCATTCTCTCTGGATCTGGATGCTGGTCTTCTGTGCTGTTTTGGCAATCATTGCCTTCGCCCTGTTACGCAAGAATCGTATCCGCAGAAACAGATTGTCTATGAATAACACGGACCAAGAAGGAAAGGCTCCCCAGCAAGACAACAACATCGCAGAAAAATCCTTGAATGATTCTGCCTACGAACAACTGATGCAACGCATCAACGAACTGATGGAAACACAAAAGCCTTATCTGAATAGCGAACTGAAAGTATCGGACATTGCCGACATTTTCGGCATCCACCGCAACGAGATATCCGCCTGTATTAACTCTCAGAAGGGCTGCACCTTCTCACAATATATCAATGGTTACCGCATCGAACATGCCAAACGTCAGCTTAGGGAATCACCAATGAAGAAAGTACATGCCATTTGGATGGAGTCAGGATTTGCCAGTGAGCAGACTTTCTTCCGCATCTTCAAGAGCAACACGGGCATGACTCCCAAGGAATGGATTTCATCACAGAACGACTAACAATTTGCAAATTGTTAGTCGTTTTTTGCATACCGATAGTCTTTTAGTCCCTTCATTTTCTATCTTTGCAATCATAATGCTTAACTAATATTATAAGATTATGATTAAAAGATTTGCTTTTTCAGTAGTAGCACTTTTCTGCACAATGATGACAGGTGCACAGAATAATGACGTGGTTTCGGCTGTTTTGCAGACTGGCGACGAAACAAAGATGTATATGGGAGTGGAAGCCTTGATTAAGGCTTACAACGATGCTGCAGAGACAGGCAGTGTCATCACCCTTAGCGGTGGTTCGTTCAATTCGCCCGGAAATATCAAGAAGTCGGTTTCCATCTATGGCAATTGTTTCGAAGCCAACACAATCAACAACACCCAAGCCACCACCATCAATGGAGATATTTTATTCTCGACAGGCAATGATGAAACAAGCCTTGAAAACATTCGGTTGGAAGGTTTTCATCTCACTGGCAACATTTTAGTCAACCAAATCAAAAACCTTATTATTGACAAATGTGAATTCTCAACCCTAAGAATCAATGGCAATTATGCTGAGGAGATTTCCGTTCGCAGGTGTTATTTAAATGGATTAAACTCATTAAGCTCTGATTACAAGATTGTGGGTCTTGATTTCCAAAACTGTTTTATCACTGGGCGAATTACTCATGGCAACGAAGAAAACCAAATTCTTGTAGACCACTGTATCTTAGCACATTATGGTGATTATGGACATGAAAAAGCCTTATATCGTAACTGTATCATTCGCTTAGGTGGATGGAGGTCTGACATTGCTGCAGGTGCAACTATCAAGAATAACATTTTCTCTGTAGGTAGTGTAAGTGCATCCATACAAGAAGGCAACTGGTTCAGTGTGAGTAATGATAATATTTTCGACCCTGAAGACGGCACAGATTTCTCATATAGCGCCGAACGTACCTTCAAATTGAAGACACCAAATGATTTTGTCGGCACTGACAACACCGAAGTAGGCATCAACGGTGGAAATTATCCGTGGAACAAGATTCCGCGCATGCCAGTGGTGAAGAGTCTGAAACTGGATGTGGAAGGCAAACAGCTGAACGTGACCTATGAAGCAGAAGTGCGATAAATGTTCAACCCATAGAAGTGAACGACTATGAGCATAATCAAGCAATTACTGCTTGCCGCTGTCACCGTCGTGAGCACGGCCACTATGGGACAGGGCAGTATCGCAGAACGTGAATATTGGTTAGACGGTGACGCCACAAGCCGCAAGCCACTAACTGAGTCGGTGGCAACTGTCGACATCTCGTCGCTCATCAACGGCTTGCACTCTATCACCATGCGCGTGAAGGACGACGCGGGGCTGTGGAGCACACCC
>CACZPU010000089.1 GCA_902783165.1 uncultured Prevotellaceae bacterium | reverse complement strand
AAAATTGACTTTTAGCCCCGAATTTCGGTTAAAGTATTTAAAAATGATGTGCGCGCAAACATTTTTGAAAACTCCACTTTGCAAACTATGGCGGGTTGGAACATTTTTGGTTTCAGGTTTCTTCCATTCATGTATTCTGAAAGCGTCTTCTGAAGAAAACGGTTACAGGTTTCAAGCTCGCCTATGCTTTACGAGCGCGTGCGCGAAATTTCATCTAAATGCTGCAAGGGTGCCAAAACTCCGATAAACACAGGCCTTGCACACATAAATCAAATATTTCTGTATATAGAAAGGCTGCCCTTTTATGCATAAATGCACTGCAAAATTACTGTTTTGGAGGAAACAATCATCAGTATGCGCACACAAAAAGAAAAAGTGAAAGGCTTTTTTGGTTAAAGTATCAAAAAAGTATTCTTACCGCTTGGTTTTGTAACCCACACATTGCATATAGTCGGAAGAAATTGCTATATTTGCAATCGATAAAGATAATACTATTGAACATTAAAAATACAATCATTATGAAAACGACTAGTACATTATTGTGCATTGCTTGTGTGGTAACAATCATCTTGTTTGCCGCATGCAAGAACACTGCCTCACAAGGCGAAAATCCACTACTTCAGGAGAGCACACTGCCATTTGGTGCACCAGACTTCAGCAAAATTCAGCCTAGCGACTACCTTCCAGCATTCGAAACCGCCATTGCGCAACAAAGAGAGAACATCAAAAAGATTACGGAGAACCAAGAGCCGCCAACCTTCCAAAATACCATCTTGGCATTCGAAGAGAGCGGACTGCAATTGGACCGAGTGAGCCGCGTGTTTTTTGCATTGACAAACGCTGAAAAGACTCCGGAAATTGCCGAGACGGAGAAAAAAGTGACGCCAATGCTGACCGAATTGGAGAACGAAATGTCCTTTAACAAAGACCTTTTCCTACGTATCAAACAGGTTTATGACAATGAATTGGATTCGCTTCAAGGCGAAGACCGCAAACTGACAGAGGAAATATACAAGGATTTCGTACGCAGGGGAGCCTTGTTGCCCGAAGAAAAAATGGAGCGCATGAAGGAAATCAACCTGCGCATTAGCGATTTGCAGCAGCAATGGGGTGATGCCCTGCAAGCTGCCACCAACGATGCTGTGGTTTGGGTAGAAAAGAAGGAAGAGCTTGCCGGTTTGAGCGAGGCTGACATTGCACAATGTCAACAGGACGCAGAGAGCCTGGGAAAGAAAGCACCATATTGTATCGTCATTGTCAACACCACACAACAGTCGATCTTGTCCAACTTGGACAACCGCGAGTTGCGTCGGCGCGTATTCGAGGCTTCACTGCATCGTGCCGACGGCACCAACAAGCACAACACATTTGCCATTGTCACCGAAATAGCGAAGCTCCGCGCCGAACAAGCCGAGCTGATGGGATACAAGAACTACGCATCCTATTCATTGGAAAGAACAATGGCCAAGAACACCGACAACGTGTACTCATTCTTGCGCAACCTCATTGCCAGCTATACACCAAAAGCCGAAGCTGAGACACGTGCCATTGAAGAATATGCCCGCAAAACAGAAGGTCCAGACTTCCAACTACAGCCTTACGACCGTTTCTACTATTCATCAAAGATGAAGAAAGAACAGCTCAACATCTCGGATGATGAAATAAAGCCCTACTTCAATGTCGACAGTGTTCAGAAGAATGGTGTATTCTATGCAGCCAACCTTGTTTACGGACTCACATTCAAAGAGCGTAAAGACATCCCCACCTACCACCCCGACATGAAAGTGTTTGAGGTTCTCGACCGCGATGGCAAGTCTATCGCACTGTTCTATAGCGATTTCTTCCGACGCCCCACAAAACGAGGCGGTGCATGGATGGACGAATTCGCCAAGCAAAGTAAACAGCGCAACCAACTGCCGATTATTTTCAATGTATGCAATTTTGCCAAGGCACCCAAAGGACAGCCTTCTTTGCTCACTTGGGACGAGGTGAGCACGATGTTCCATGAGTTCGGCCATGCTCTGCACGGCATGCTTTCGCAATGTCAGTACAACCGTCTGAGCGGTACCGAGGTGGCTCGCGACTTTGTAGAGATGCCATCACAATTCAACGAGTCGTTTGCCACCATACCTGAAATATTCGACCACTTTGCCCGCCATGCAGAGACGGGAGAGCCCATGCCTGCCGACCTGAAAGAACGCATGCTCAGTTCTATCAACTTCCACTCAGCCTATGCTTTGGGAGAGAACCTTGCTGCTACATGTCTCGACATGGCTTGGCATGTACTTCCTTTAGCCGATGTTCCAACAGCCGAGGGAGCTGCCACATTTGAGACCGAAGCATTGAAAGCCATCGGACTGCTCAATGTTCAGATACCGCCACGCTACTCTACGAGTTATTTCAACCACGTTTGGGGAAGCGGATATGCTGCAGGCTACTACAGTTATCTTTGGACAGAAGTGCTCGCTGTAAACATTGCTGATGTCTTTGCAAAACGCGGGCCATTGAAGCCAGAAACCGGACAGGAATTCCGCGAAAAGATTTTGAGCCGTGGCAATACGGGTGACCTGATGCAGATGTTCACCGATTTCACCGGTATGGCCTCTCCCGATGCCACTGCCCTGCTTAAAGCACGCGGACTCTAAACATAATCCGACAAATATGTCCATCGCCAAAAAGATATGACGGATTCATGTAAGAAACATGCATCACGGTTTCTCTTACGTTTAAGAGAAACCGCGATGCAATGAGTGAATAACAAATCATAATAACGATAAAATGGAAATCATTAATTTTTCTGAACACAACTCTGTCATCAACCAGTATATGGCCGAACTGCGCGACAAGAGCTATCAACGGAACCGGCTACTCTTCCGCAACAACATCAAGCGCGTTGGCGAAATGATGGCCTACGAATTATCAAAGACTCTGACCTACAAGCCCAAGGCCGTGACAACACCTCTTGGCAACATCGACATCCCCCTTCCAAAAGACGATCTCGTCCTGGCCACCGTGCTACGGGCAGGACTGCCGTTTCACGAGGGTTTCCTTCATGTTTTCGACCATGCCGAGAATGGATTTATCTCAGCCTTTCGCATGTACACCAACAGAGAACACACCGAGGTGGGTATACATACCGAATATATGGCATCGCCCAGTGTAAAAGGAAAGACTCTTGTTATTGTGGACCCGATGCTGGCCACAGGCGGTTCGATGGCTGCCAGCATTGAAGCACTGCTCAAGACAGGCAAGCCGCGAAAGATTCATGTTGTCTGTGTGATTGCCACGCCAGAAGGGCTGAACGTAGTGAAAGATGCCATGCCCGAAGATTCCACTATTTGGTGTGCAGCCATCGACCCTGGCATGAACGAATTCAAATACATTGTGCCCGGGTTTGGTGATGCCGGCGACCTTTGTTTCGGAGAGAAGCTATAAAAGAGAACACCATATAAAACGAGGAAGGATGCCTCTTCAAAGCATCCTTCCTCGTTTTTT
>CACZPU010000088.1 GCA_902783165.1 uncultured Prevotellaceae bacterium | reverse complement strand
CTTCGATAACAGTGCACGGTACATTTTTACCGTCGGCACTGAAAACGGATGTCATTCCGATTTTTCTTCCTAATAATCCTGGCATTTCAGTTTAAAATTGATAATGTTATTAAATAATTACATACGCGCAAAAAAGGATCAGTCAGCATCTCCTTTTGGAAAGCTAAACCGTTCTTTTTCAGTGGTTTGATAGCATATAGCCAGCGCAATGACCACTTTTGCGGCTGCAAAGGTACGAAGATTTTTTATTCTCTCCAAATAAATTTAATTATTTTTAATACTCTCAAGCCACAATTTCTCATATTCATGACAGTTTTTCCTCCTTTATTATCCTGTCAGAAGATGAAATGGGTATACTATTATTTATAAATAGGGCCAATAAGTTGACAAGCCTTTTTATAATCTCAATCCCACAGAAGCATTTACATACCAGTCGGTCAAGCTGCCTTTGTTTCTATCGTTGTCCTTAAACCGGAAATCATGGACCTGAGCATTGGCATTGAAAAAGAAGTCGCCCAAATTATAGGTTACGGACAAGCGTGCGTCAATAATAGGTATCATCCGACTGTGATTAATTGTCTTTGGGTGCTCTTCCATTGGCCATATCTGAAAAATTTTTTCAACATCTTCATAATCCAAGTCTGCAGGATCATCCTCATAGTCAATTGCAGAATCTGGATTTTTGCGGCTTTCAATGGAGTTCATTCTAAGCAAGGAATTGTATCGCCAAACATCCAACCTATTATAAACGGTGAACATCATCATGCCCATTGCACTAACAAGCAACCCTTTACAAGGCACAAAGTTATAAGCATAGCCTCCTCCAAGACTCACCTGATATTGTTTCATTTTACCAATATCATTCATGAACATGATGAAATCAGCATTGAGACCTTTGTCATAAGCAATGGTGGAGTGATAGTACATGGCACCAGCCATCAACGAACCTGCTGAGCGTTTCTGAATAACACTCTGGTCATAAGCAGCACAATAAGAGAATTTCTTACCATTGAAGAGATAATACCCATCAAGTGTTAGTAGCCTTACCTTAATTGGATTGGTTAAGGAATAAGTGAAGTTTGCTTGAAGCCAATCGGGCATATATCCAGAAAGGTTAACAGTAGGTTCGTCTGTCTGGAATTTATGTATACGAAAATTCACACCATAAGCGCCTCCCATAGCACCAAGTTTGAAAATGCTTCCTTTGTCGCCACCCACATTCTTCGAGTAGCCTATACCATACCCCCTGTAACCGACCCAAGCACCTGTATATGTAGATATGTCTGTCTTAATGCGGGATTCCCAGTTGACATCCCCCCAATCATCATCAAACAATTCCGGGCCATCAATCACAGCCTTCATTTTCAAATCGCTCTGGTTCATATTACCCTGTACAATAATCTGCCAGGGCTTTTGAGGCGATGCTATGTATCTGCGGTCAAGTCCACGAATGGACATTGAATCAATAATGGTTCCCAATTTTTTCACCAGGCCTACGACGCCTCGTGAATCGGAATCATTATTGATTTCTGCGGCAGATGTCAACTGTACAGACAATGACAAAACCAACGCCCATATATATGCACGTGAGGTCATTCTGGATTAGAATTTATATCCAAGCGTTATTGCAAATACACTGTTGCGCACATTGCCATCAAAACCTGAGAATAGTTTTATGAGGCCAAGATTGTAGCGTGCATCCAAAGTAACACCTTGAAATTCATATGAAAGACCAAGAGGAATGGCCAGGTCGAAAGAATTGATTTTCATATCATCATCTTCGAAAATTAGCTGCATGGCCCTATCCAAATCAATTTTCTCACCACCTTCCTCAATCTTGGCTTTCACTCTAAAAGCTGGTTGCAGACCTGCTTTTACAGCCAAGCCTGGCAGCAAATAGTAGTTTGCTGTAATAGGGAATGTCGAGTAGTAGAGATTTATTTTCCACGACACATTTTCGTCATCTACTTTACAACCTTGATTGGTAAAGAGGACACCACCGGCTACACTGAACTGGTCGGTCAAGAACTGCTCGATTTCCACACCATAGGACAAATTAACCTTCATCTTGGAATTCTCCTCGCCTGGAAGATTAGAGAGGGTAACACCCACACGTGGTTGGAAAGTCTGGTCACCTTGACGATGCTGAGCCATTGAACTATGACTGCAGCACCAAATCATCAGGCATGCAAGCGCCCAAGATTTCATCATGTTTGTTTTCATCACAATATCTTTTTATCGTTATTTTTTAGGAGTATAGTTCATTTTTACTCGTTCCCAACTGATAGTCCCGTCTTTCTTCACATGCACGCGCACCAAGTAGTCTCCAGGAGCGGGATTATTGGCTTCACACATGGAATCAAGAGTAAGGTATACGGTGTCACCGTTCTTCTGCTCATCCCATTTGTGGACATGACCCATAAAAACGATGTCGACATTCCACTTGTCAAACTGCTTGAGAAGGAAAAATGTCTCTTCGCGAGCAAAGGTTGAGGCAAACTGTAACGATGAGGGCCTAAAAAGGTTAGTATGACTGAACACAAATGTATGACGGAAAACAGAACCTTCCTGGCCTACCACCGTAGCTATTTCCTTGCCATCGAGCACCCCCTGCTCTATCAGTTTAACCTGTTCCGCACCCAAAGTTCCATTAGCCGTATCGAGGAAAATGAAATGATCAAACAGTAAAGGATCATCACTTACCAACACATAAACATCATAGAACGAAGAGTGGAAGATATTACTCCATAGAGCCCATCCGTTATGGGTAATGTCGTGGTTACCCACCACTGGATAGAATGGAAAGGGCACATCACGCACATTATATGATTTCTCTTCTACAGTATCAACATAAATATAATAATCTGGATCATCTTTCAAGTCTTTATCTTCATTGACATCGTCACCAAAGTACACCTCTACGTAATTCTTCTTCGCATACTTCCAACGATATTCATCTATCAAGTCTTCGAGCGTAATGTAATATTCTGCTTTTGTATCAGCAATATCGCCCAAATGAGCAAATAGCAAATCGTCGTTATCCAGACCTATCTGTAGCATTTCCCGCATGCGACCATCATCGGTAGTCAAATGACTATCAGCGCCAACAAGGAACGTATACTCGTCCAATTCATCAGCTCGCTGCACCTTAACCTCCGCTTTGTGTTCACTATAGTACAAATGCGACATTTTGATACGGTCCTCTACCCCCGTACCTGACACGAGTACACCGATAGGACTTACCTTCTCGCAGGAGACAAACAGCATCATAAGTGCTATTGTCATCAATACAAACCCTGTCTTCTTCATCTTTACCATACGTATTTTAGTCCCATCTTTCCAGATGTTTCATATTTAGACGCAAGTTGGCTCATACTGCCAGCAGGACGGATGTTAAATTCACCAAACAGCTGCATCTGCTTCGCCACTGTGGTGTAGAAGTTCACGCCCCAGTTGATATTCCAGTTCTCATAATAGAAATCATCGTAATTTCTAAAAAAGACACCTATGTTCCATGGATTTGTTCGAGGACGTATATTGGTACCGAATCCGAAGGTAAATGTCAATGGCTCCGTATAACCGAAATCCTCTGTTTGAAAATGAATATACGATTCACCTACTCGCAAAAAAACATAAGGAGTCTCCCACGTAAGTGACAGATTTCCTACAGTTTCATTCGTATTCCAAAGATTATAACGGTTGAACATCGCCTTACCTTCCAGATAGAAATCACTCCAGCCTATGCCCAATCGGTATCCTCCCCTTGCAGAGTTGGAGTAAAGCTGTTTCCCGAACTGAGCCTGTATGTCAGCACCGACATGCCAATGATTTGAGAAAAAATGATTATACGACACCTCCAAACCACCAAAGCCTTTCGACACCACATTGTGTCCGCCCATCAAGTAACCCGCGACCACATTCTTATGATCACCATCGAACTTGTGCACTCCGTTATAAGCATTCTGTGCCTGCAAGGTTAGCATAGAGAACAAGGTTCCCACCAAGAAAAGAAAATGCTTCATAATTGACATGGAGGTTAAAATGATATAGTGAACGAACCACCAATCACAAACGTGTTACGATTCTTCTTCACTTTATGTATTTCGGCTAATCCAGTAATATCTTCTGGCTCCATAAAGTCCATGTATGAAAAGCTTTCACCCATTTCAGATGAACGGAATTCTATCGATTCTAAGGCAAAAAGAGAGGGATCGTACGTCATGGTGTACGTCTTATGCGAGAAATCGTAATCTACAAACAAACGCCATGCATAGTTCTCCTTATAGGCATATGTCAACGACAGGCCTGTACCAAATTTCATGGTGTTGTTGCCACCCAAAGTAAAATAATCGTACTCGTAGGTGTATCTTCCTGGTACTGGCTTCGCCATGCTCAATGAGAAATCGTCATCAGAATCGAATAAATCCTCAATTTGGAATGCACGCTTACCGCCAGTGACAGTTGCATTGAGGTCGAGTTCCTGCATGATGCTTCGACCTACAAGTAATTTAGAACCTATGGCAAAACGGTCGGAAAGAGGCAAGTTGAAGTAGACACCTAAGTCTGCTGAGAACTCTGTGAGATGGTCACTCTTAATTGTGAAGAAGGCATCTTCAACAAGGGGCAAGCTGTTCTCATCGCCATCGATAAAACGACGAAAATCAGGTTGAGTCGCATAATCATCGCCATAGAGAGACGACGCAAGGTCATTCCATGCAAATCGTTCGATTCCGTCCCAACCCTTAATTGGCGAACTGTTTACACGCAGGCGGCCACCAACACCAAGGTACTTATTAAAGAAGAAAGCGCCCTCTGCACCTACTGCTGTAGAAGCACCAAACTTAAGGTTGAGCACCTTATCACCATCGAAGTCAGAAAGCGCAAAACGTGACATGTCGAAGTTTAGGTTGCGTGTTCCTAATCCCAAACCCATCGAAACAGAAAAGAACGACGGATTGTAAATGATACTTTTTTCGCTGCTGATGTCGCTACGCAGCAGACCGCGTCCCTTAAAAAGCAAATCGCTCAACGCATATGCAAGTTCTCCAGACATAATGCCGATACCAGCACCAGAAAGAACATCACTCACCCAATGACGGTTGTTCAAAACACGCATCACACCTGTAGCTGTTGCCACACCATAGCCTGCTACGGAGAACCAGGGGGAACGTGTCAAACCATATTCCTTATGCAGAATGGTGGCGCCGACGAAAGCCGTTGCCGTATGCCCTGAAGGCCAGGAGTTGGCAGTAGAACCATCTGGTCTCATTTCCTTGGCGGTGTATTTGATACTATTGACGAATAGGGCCATAATACCATACGACATAGCTGCCGATGCGATATAGCGCCCCCAGTCCGAACGACCTTCCACACCAGCAATCTTCAGACCCGTAGTCATGACAGGGCCAAAAAATTGTGAATAGTCGTCAATACGTGTCTTGAAATCTGTTACCAGCGTATGTTTGTTGTCCTTTGTGTTCTGGCGAAAGGATCTCTTTTCGCTCTTTGCAATTACACCAGCCAAGAAAAGAGGAACTCCGGCAAAAGTCAGGTCGTCCATCGCCTTATACTCCTTGACTCCATCGTTTGTACGCATCCATGTAAGCTGATACTTCTTGCCTGGAATATGATTCCATTCAGTGCCAAACTTCACGTCTGACAAATATTTCAGTTCCGGAGCTGATGTTTCTCCGAACGTTGGCTTCAAGTCTGTAGGATATTTCAAATTGGGTGTGAAATTTACTTCCTCCACAAAATCCACATCCAATATTTGTTTTTCTTCTGATAGATTTGTTTCTAAAGATTGATACTCAATAGATTCGTCGTTGACATCTTCTGTTCTCGATGCAAAAGTGACATTACTAGTCAATACAGCGGCTAGAAGCCATACCATTTTTTTAATAATCATCTTATTAATGTTTAATAGTAGATAGTATTTTCTCTCCACTTAACATCAAAATGCCATACCCGAAAGAAGAGCTTGACACTTTCAACAGATTAGATGGACGCACTTTTTAATCGGCCACCAAAGAATCGCGAAACAAGAAAAACAACGCAACCGAACGACTTTCGGTTGCGTTGTTTATGGATAAAAGACAAACTATACCTTAATTTCAACTTCCACACCACTCGGTAACTCCAATTTCATAAGAGCATCCACGGTCTTTGCTGTAGAACTGTATATGTCAATTAACCGCTTGTAATCTGACAACTGGAACTGTTCGCGTGCCTTTTTGTTTACGAAAGTAGAACGGTTCACAGTGAAGATACGCTTGTGTGTAGGCAGAGGTATTGGTCCACTAACAATAGCACCAGTAGCCTTGACAGCCTTAACGATTTTCTCTGCTGATTTGTCAACCAATTTGTGGTCGTAGCTTTTCAGCTTAATTCTGATTTTCTGACTCATTTGTTTGATAATATTGAATGAAAAAATAAAAATGAAAGATGGCCGCTAAAGAGTCATTTGCTCAGCAGCCATCTATTTCTCGCTTATACTAGGTCTACACGACCTTTCACTTCCTCCAAAACTGCCTTGGCTATTGAACTAGACACAGCAGCATGATGGTCGTATTCCATTGAACTGGTCGCACGGCCAGAGGTGATTGTACGGAGTGCTGTTACGTAACCGAACATTTCGGCTAGCGGAACCATTGCTTTTACAATACGGGCACCACTACGAGCCTCTTCCATACCCTCTATTTGACCACGACGTTTGTTCAGGTCGCCAATGACATCACCCATGTTTTCCTCTGGAGTAACCACTTCGAGTTTCATCACAGGTTCCATCAGCACAGGAGCAGCCTTTACACATGCATTACGATAAGCATTGCGTGCAGCCAACTCGAAAGAAAGTTGGTCGGAGTCTACTGGATGGAAAGAACCATCTACGAGTGTCACCTTCAGTGAATCGACGGGATAACCGCCAAGAACACCATTCTTCATGGCATCCTCAAAGCCTTTCTGTACGGCAGGAATGAATTCCTTTGGCACATTACCGCCCTTCACTTCGTTGACGAACTGCAGACCACCGTTCTCCTTGATATCCCAATCGTCATCTACAGGTCCAACATTTACAATGATATCGGCAAACTTACCACGACCACCAGATTGTTTCTTGTAAACTTCTCTGAGGTTCACCTCGCGTGTGATGGCCTCTTTATAGTTCACCTGAGGTTTGCCCTGGTTGCATTCAACCTTGAACTCACGCTTCAGACGGTCGATAATGATATCCAAGTGAAGCTCACCCATACCAGAGATAACGGTCTGTCCACTCTGCTCATCTGTGTGAACAGTGAAAGTAGGATCTTCCTCTGCCAACTTGGCAAGACCGTTGTCAAGTTTTGCAATATCAGCCTGGCTCTTTGGCTCAACAGCGATGGAGATAACTGTATCGGGGAATGTGATGCTTTCGAGAACAATTGGATGGTTCTCGTCACAGAGTGTGTCACCCGTGCGTATATCCTTGAAACCAACACCGGCACCAATATCACCAGCTTCAATGCAATCCATTGGCTGCTGCTTGTTGGAGTTCATCTGGAAGAGTCTGCTAACACGCTCCTTTTTGCCAGAACGAGTATTATAGACATACGAACCAGCTTCCACCTTACCGGAGTAAACACGGAAGAACACCAATCGACCTACATATGGGTCTGTTGCAATCTTAAATGCAAGTGCAGAAGTAGGTTCATCTTCGCTTGGCTTGCGATCTTCCTCTTCGCCGGTAGTTGGATTTTCACCGACAATATTCGGTGTGTCCAGTGGAGAAGGCAAGAATGCGCAGACATAGTCAAGCAAAGTCTGAACGCCCTTGTTCTTGAATGATGAACCGCAGAGAACAGGAGTACACTCCATGCTTAGCGTTCCCTTACGGATTGCAGCAATCAGTTCTTCTTCGGTAATCGAATTGGGGTCATCAAAGAATTTCTCCATGAGAGCCTCGTCAAATTCTGCTGCAGATTCCACCAGTTTGTCACGCCACTCTTGTGCTTCATCCTTCAAGTCGGCAGGAATGTCTGTCACTTCAAACTCTGCACCCTGAGTTTCATCGTGCCAAATAATGGCCTTCATCTTCAACAGGTCGACAATGCCTTTGAATGTCTCCTCTTGGCCAACAGGAATAACC
The DNA here is from genome assembly GCA_902783165.1 of uncultured Prevotellaceae bacterium. Lineage (GTDB taxonomy): Bacteria > Bacteroidota > Bacteroidia > Bacteroidales > Bacteroidaceae > Prevotella. The sequence goes on along the minus strand of CACZPU010000088.1, from coordinate 3,951 downwards.
AAAGATACAGGATTTGCTCCCAGCACTTCTCGCATTTGAGTTAACACGTCAAAATAGTTCGCTCCAGAGCGGTCCATTTTGTTGACGTATCCAAGACGCGGCACATTATATTTATCTGCCTGACGCCACACCGTTTCACTCTGAGGCTGCACGCCACCAACTGCGCAATAGGTAGCAACAGCGCCGTCCAGCACACGCAAAGAGCGCTCCACTTCAGCAGTGAAGTCAACGTGTCCCGGAGTATCAATCAGATTAATCTTATACTGTTTGTCGTTATAGTGCCAATAACATGTTGTGGCGGCAGAAGTAATCGTGATACCACGTTCCTGCTCCTGTGCCATCCAGTCCATTGTTGCGGCACCGTCATGAACCTCGCCAATCTTGTGAGTCTTACCTGTATAATACAGGATACGCTCAGAAGTTGTTGTCTTACCGGCATCGATGTGAGCCATGATACCGATATTGCGGGTCAAATGTAAATCTTGTTTTGCCATTCTTGTAATTTACCCTTTATCTTTTTACCCTAATCCTTAGAATCTGAAATGTGCAAATGCGCGGTTTGCCTCGGCCATGCGGTGCATGTCTTCCTTACGTTTGAATGCGCCACCCTGATTGTTGTATGCATCCATGATTTCTGCTGCCAAACGCTCGGCCATTGACTTGCCACCACGCTTGCGAGCAAAGTTGATCATGTTCTTCATCGACACACTTTCCTTTCTGTCAGGACGGATTTCGGTTGGCACCTGGAATGTGGCACCACCAATACGACGGCTTTTCACCTCCACCTGTGGGGTGATGTTGTCAAGAGCCTGCTTCCAAATTTCGAGCGGAGTCTTCTCTTCTTTAGCCATTTTACCTTTTACGATGTCAAGGGCATTGTAGAATATTTCATAAGAAGTATTCTTCTTGCCGTCATACATCAGGTGATTCACGAATTTTGAGACCTTCTGGTCGTTGAAGACGGGATCTGGAAGGATCACACGCTTCTTTGGTTTTGCTTTTCTCATTTTTGTTTTAAGAAATTAATTCTGCGGAGGCTGTTTGTGCGTTGGACTTTTGTCCATCATCTCTTCCGATGACCCTTCAACGCTCTCTCCAGAGCATTTACTCAACCTTTTCTAACAATTCTCCAGCAAAACGTTTTTTAGTTTATAGAAGTTAAGAAGTTTTTGAGTTTCTGAGCTATTCGTTATCACTGAGTCTTTGGTCGTAAGCGACGCTCCTCTCCGAGCCAACTTATAAACTCAAAAACCCACAAACTCATCAACCCTTTTAATTACTTTTTCTGCTTAGGACGCTTAGCTCCATACTTCGAACGACGCTGTGTGCGATTTGCAACACCGGCCGTATCAAGAGTTCCACGTACAATGTGATAACGTACACCTGGCAGGTCCTTCACACGACCGCCACGTACCAAAACGATAGAGTGTTCCTGAAGGTTGTGTCCTTCTCCTGGAATGTAGGAGTTCACTTCCTTCTGGTTTGTCAAACGAACACGGGCAACTTTACGCATTGCCGAATTAGGCTTCTTCGGGGTCGTCGTGTAGACACGTACACAAACGCCACGACGCTGAGGACAGCTATCCAAAGCGGGTGATTTGCTCTTGTCAACAAGCACCTTTCTGCCTTTTCTAACTAATTGTGAAATAGTAGGCATTGTAATTTAATTTTTTGATTATTATATTATATTTTATTTGTATTCGAATGTATGCACTATAATCCCTAGGGACTATTGGGCTGCAAAGGTACAAACTTTTATTCAAATCACCTAATTAACTAAAAGCCAAAAAGCCTACATTTGCCGAAAATTAGCAATATATAGGCTTTGTTAACATTTTTTGTATCACAAAAGAGCATGATTCTCTTCCCGACACAGGATACTTCTAAGAATTATGCCTCACCATTTCCGAAACCGATTGGCGAATCATTGGTCTGATTTTGGTTAGGTATCCTAATCGGGCCGAAAGTCTGTTCGTAGCGCATGATATTATCGCGCAGCGCATTCAGCAATCGCTTGGCATGCTCTGGGGCAAGAACCACTCTGCTCTTCACCTGAGCCTTGGGGACACCGGGCAAAACACGGGCAAAATCCAACACGAAATCACTGCTGCTGTGAGTGATAATAGCAAAATTGGCATACTCGCCTTGTGCCACATTCTGCGGGAGTTCCAGCTCCAGATTATTTTTTTCCTTATTGTTTTCCATAACTATTACCGCTATTTGGTTTCGATTTTCTTGTATTTCTCTGCTTGTGCTTGAATAAGGCTCAAATCATCGAAATAATTGATTTTCATTGCCTCGCGAACCTCGTGCAAGGTTTGGGCTGCCACCTCACGGGCATCTTCCGAACCCTTCTTGAGAATACGATAAACTTCTGGAATATCCTGTTCAAACTCGTGTCTGCGCTGACGAATGGGCTCCAATTGCTTGTTGAGTACCTTCATCAGGAATTTCTTGCATTTCACATCACCCAAGCCACCTCTTTGATAGTGGTCCTTCAATTCATCAAGGTTCTTGTAGTCAGGCCAAAATTCAGCAAAGTCATCATCGTTTGAGAATGCATCAAGATAAGTGAACACCACATTTCCCTCCACATGACCAGGATCTTCTACGCGCAAATGCTGGGGGTCTGTGTACGCCGACTTGATTTTCTGCTCCACTTCCTTGGCTGTATCACTCAGATATATACAATTTCCAAGACTCTTTGACATCTTGGCATTGCCGTCAGTACCGGGCAAGCGCAAACACGCCTTGTTTGAAGGGAGCATTATTTGTGGTTCTACAAGCACCTCACCATAGGTCGCATTAAACCTCCTGACTATCTCTCTGCACTGCTCCAACATAGGCTCTTGGTCTTCGCCAACAGGAACGGTTGTCGCTTTGAAAGCAGTGATGTCGGCAGCCTGTGATATAGGATAGGTGAAAAAGCCGACAGGGATGGATGTTTCAAAATTGCGCATTTGTATCTCAGTCTTCACAGTCGGATTACGCTGAAGTCTGCTGACCGTCACCAAGTTCATGTAATAGAACGACAATTCTGTAAGCTCCGGAAGCATCGACTGGATGAAAATGGTCACTTTGCTCGGATCAATTCCTACAGACAGATAATCCAATGCCACCTCTATAATATTCTGACGAACCTTTTCGGGGTTGTCTGCGTTATCCGTCAATGCCTGTGCATCGGCAATAAAAACGAACATCTTGTCATATCCACCTTCGTTTTGCAATTCAACACGACGGCGAAGACTTCCCACATAATGACCAAGATGCAAACGGCCTGTTGGGCGATCGCCAGTCAGTATAATTTTTCCCATTTTGATTCTTATTTTTTGTTTCGGGTGCAAAAATACACAAAAAAAACCGATTTACGTGTCTATCCCATCAAGTTTTTACATTTTTCTTGGTTGGTCAATGGAGACAGAACAGAATTTTGCCTGCGTCCAACAATTTAGTAAGACTAAAAAACAAATACCTATTGTTACAAATAATAAAGAAGGAAATAGTGAAATATGGAAAAGTCAGACTTTATTCCCAAGCTATCAATATATAATCTTTCACCTTGCAAAAGATGAGGTTTCACCTTGCAAAAGATATGGTTTCGTCATGCAAAAGATAAGGTTTTGCCTTGTGAAAGATAAGGTTTTGCCTTGTGAAAGATAAGGTTTCACCTTGTGAAAGATAAGGTTTCGTCATGCGAAAGATATGGTTTTGCCTTGTGAAAGATAAGGTTTTGCAAGATGAAAGATATGGTTTCGTCGACCGGGAAATATCATTTTGGACTTCCAAAAAAACAAGAAATAGGGTTATCCTACACTGATTTTGTTAACTATCTGTGTAACAAACGGTTACAGAAATACAACCCATACTGGAACCTACACTGAAACCCACACTGAACCCGCACTGGAACCCGCACTGAAAAATACTGTTTTGGGATTCCGGCCGACTGACTTT
>CACZPU010000087.1 GCA_902783165.1 uncultured Prevotellaceae bacterium | reverse complement strand
ATTGTCGACGAGGTGTTACGCCGCTTGTCCGACCCCGAACTGTCGAAGCGGAGTATCGGTGTGGTGAGCTTCAGTAAGGTACAACAGAACCTTATCGACGACATGCTCAGCGATTCGCTTGCCAAGAGACCCGAATTGGAGGCCAAGGCGTACAACTGCGAGGAGCCCATCTTCATCAAGAACTTGGAGAATGTACAGGGTGACGAGCGCGATGTGATTCTCTTCAGTGTGGGCTACGGCCCCGACAAACAAGGACATGTGTCGATGAACTTCGGACCACTGAACAACGATGGTGGTGAGCGTCGTTTGAATGTTGCTGTGAGCCGTGCCCGATATGAGATGATAGTCTTTGCCATTCTGCATGCCGAGCAGATAGACTTGAACCGCTCGAGTGCAAAGGGAGTGGAGGGACTGAAGAGCTTCATAGAGTTTGCCGGTAAGGGGCAGATTATGAGATACGACGCCGCTTCTGCAGCTGCCACTGCTATGAACGACAATGACGAGGCAGAGGGCGATTTGGTGAAACTTGTGGCCGACAGGCTGATGGAGAAAGGTTACAAGACCGTTACCCATGTGGGTCGCAGCCAGTTCAAGATAGACATTGCCGTTGTAAATCCTGACAAGCCCGAGGAGTACATGATGGGTATTTTGTGCGATGGCCGTAACTATTATGAAACCAAGACCACTCGCGACCGCGAAATTGTTCAGCCTGGTGTGCTAGCTGGTTTGGGATGGAATGTCATGCGAGTATGGGCTGTCGATTGGTATTCCAACAACGACCAAGTGATGTCGCGCATCCTACAGCGGTTGGAGGATATCAAGCACCATGTAAAGGTTCAGAACATCGAACTGGATGAGGCTAAGAAATTGGCATCCAAGGCTTTCGATGGCTCGGGATTGAAATCGGAAAAGGAGAAAGAGTATCATCTGCCCAAGCGCCTGGAGAACAAGAGTATTTCCGAAATCCCGACGGAAGAGATTCAAAAGGTAGTGATGATGGCAGTGGAGCAGAATATGTCTATCCCAATCGATGAGTTGAAAAAACTGGTAGTCAAACTGTTGGGCTTCAGCAGACGCAGTTCGAAAACTGATATGGCAGTAGACAAAGCCATTGAGTTCTTGGAAGTCATGGACAAAGTGACGGTTTCCAATGGTGTGATATCAGTGAAATGACAGGGAAGGTCGATTGACCGCCGCATGAGAGAAAAATGATGGCATACTAGTGAAAACTGGTATGCCATTTATGATGGCTGTCATTTGCTGGCTGTTCCGTGCTTCCGGTTGTAATCCCATATCTCTACAGAATTGATGATGTTCTGCCAGATGACATAACAACCTGCACCCACAGAGGCAACGGGATTCAGGTACATGTAGGCCACCCATATGCTCAGAGCTGTATTCTTTTGGAACAAAGCCTGTCCGCTGTTGATTGTTTCACCCAGTTTCCGACCGATGCTCCTGCCTATGATAAACTGAATGAAACAAAGCACGAAACTAGCAACGGCAATCATCAGTAATAGCTGGATGGTGGCATTGCTATGAACAATGTTCTTCACCGTGATGCCCGTGGTAATGCTAAGTGAAATGCCCCATAGGTAAAAACTGAGGTTGGGCACGGCGGTGATTTTTCTACATAATGGCTTGACATAATGCTGCATTATCCATCCCAAGATAAGGGGAAGAATCAGTACGACGGCCACTTTGCTCAGAATGATGAGGAAAGCATGTACAAACGATAAATGTACAGTCTGCTCCAATATCGGGAATACTGCAGGAATCAGTATGCTGGAGACGATGGAGGAGATGATGACGAAGGTGGTCATGGTGTTGATGTTTCCGCCTAGCTTGCCTGTGACAACCGGTGATGCCGCTGCCGCAGGACCTATGATACAAGTGAGCACGGCTTCCCAAAGCACTTTCTGCTCGGCATTCTCCTTCACAAGCCAAATGACGCCAATCACTGCGGCAACCAGCAACAATTGGGCTGTCAGCACACCGATATGCCATCGGTGGGGCAGAAGTTGGTGGAAGTCAATCTTGCAGAAGGTGACAAAGAGGGTGAGGAAAACAAAAAGCGGGAAGATGGTGTCGAATATGGGAGCCATGAAATTGCCAGCCTCATCGAGTGCAGGAACATAATTGAAAGTGAGATAGCAAATAGTTCCTGTGGCTATGGCAGCGGGCAGTGTCCAATTCTTTAAAAATCCTATGATTCCCATTTGTCTTGTCTTTTGTTTACTCTTCAATGATTCTTAATTCGTAAAACGGATTAGGAACATCTTCGGGAAAATATGCATTGCCCTCGTCGTCCACCCATACGGCAATGTTGCACTGCACGGCGGGGTGATTGGTGGTAAGGTGTACGCGCTTCTCCTCTTTGGTGATAATGTTGCGCATGATAGCCGTTTTCATAACCATTCTTGTTGTATTCAATTAAAATACCGCAAACCCTTCAAGGTAAGGATTTGCGGTTCTTTGGTTGCGGAGGCAGGACTCGAACATGCGACCTCCAGGTTATGAGCCTGGCGAGCTACCAACTGCTCCACTCCGCGATGTAATAATCGTTCAAAAGAGCCCCTTGCTCATTTGCGGTTGCAAAGGTAATGCTTTTTTTTGAATTGACCAAACGTTTTACACAATTTTATCTTTTTAACATTCCTTTTTGACTGTTATATGGGTGATTTTGATGCTGCATTACCTGATTTTATCGTCATTTTTGTCATTAGTTGGTTTTGGGGGCATGTTCACAACAAGTAGCTTGAAGTGTGGGGAAACGTCTTGTCATGAATCAAGAATATCCTATTAAATGATAATAAATAATAATTACTTGTTGAAATTTTTGGATGTTTCAAATAAAATAAATACTTTTGCACACGATATATAACATGTGCAATTTAAAGAAAAGGGGAAATATCATGTCAATATCGAAGACAAGGCAACGGTTGGTGGATGTGGCAAGACAGCTATTTGCCAAGAACGGTTTGGAAAATACGACCATGAACGATATTGCTGTTGCGTCGGGTAAAGGACGACGTACTCTTTATACATATTTTAAAAGTAAAGAGGATGTCTATTTTGCTGTGATTGAGAGTGAATTGGAACGCCTGTCCGACAAGATGGATGAGGTGGCAGCCAAGAAGATTCGTCCTCAGGATAAGATTATAGAGTTGATTTATACGCATTTGGATATGATCAAAGAGACTGTGATGCGCAACGGTAATCTGCGTGCAGCTTTCTTCCGTAACATCTGGATGGTGGAAAAGGTGCGCAAAAACTTTGACGAGGACGAACTGGAGATTTTCCGCAAAGTGTATGCCGAGGGGAAAGCCGATGGCGAATTCGAAATAGACAATGTTGACCTTGTTGCTGATATTACCCACTATTGCATCAAAGGATTGGAAGTTCCGTACATTTGCGGGCGTCTTGGTCACGGAATGACACCCGAGACGAGCAAGCCCCTTGTGGCAAAGGTTGTTTATGGAGCTTTGGGAAAGACTATTATTAATCATTAATTTAATTTATATTACATGGGACTTTTAACTGGAAAAACAGCACTTATCACAGGTGCTGCACGCGGTATTGGTAAAGCCATTGCATTGAAGTTCGCCGCAGAAGGCGCAAACATTGCTTTCACCGACCTTGAGGTGAACGCAGAAACAGAGAGCGAGATTGCTGCCCTTGGTGTAAGAGCCAAGAGTTATGCCAGCAATGCTGCCGACTTTGCTCAGACAGAGGAAGTGGTGAAGCAGGTGAAAGAAGAGTTTGGAAGCATAGATATCTTGGTAAACAACGCAGGTATCACTAAGGACGGCTTGATGTTGCGCATGACAGAAGCACAATGGGATGCCGTGATAGCAGTGAACCTGAAGAGTGCCTTCAACTTCATACATGCCTGTGTGCCGGTGATGATGCGCCAGCGTGGCGGTAGTATCATCAACATGGCATCAGTGGTAGGCGTTCATGGCAATGCAGGCCAGGCCAACTATGCTGCCTCAAAGGCTGGTTTGATAGCTTTGGCAAAGAGTATCGGACAGGAAATGGGTCCGAAGGGTATCCGTGCCAACGCCATTGCTCCTGGATTTATCGACACAGCCATGACACAGGCCTTGCCCGACGATATCCGCAAGGCATGGATTAGCAAGATTCCACTCCGTCGTGGCGGTACTGTTGAGGATATCGCCAATACGGCAGTATATCTGGCAAGCGACCTTTCGAGCTATGTGAGCGGTCAGGTTATCCAGGTAGACGGTGGTATGAACATGTAACAGTTTCTCTTGTTGATAAGAGTCGTCGGCTGTTGACGAATTGCAATCCTGCAAAACAGGACGGGGCTTCCAGGGGAGTTCCGTCCTGTTTTCCTTTTTCTCCATGCCCATCGCGTTTTTTTGCAAATTGCTTGGAAGTTTCGTTTTATTATTATATATTTGCAAAAAATATCACCAACAGTCATTAACCATTTTATTAACAATTTGCATATTCAACACGCTTATGAAAAACTTAACTTTAGGCATCTTCGGATCAACTAAGAAAACGTATGAAACCCCCAACATCCAGTTGTATGAAATGGACGATACTTCTGGGTTGGGCGACGATACCAGTAAGGATAATTATCCTAAGGAAATATGGTAGCATCTATGTGGAAAATGCTCTTACCGATTTTACTTACATAGAGAATCTCTTTTCAGTGACGAATCTTTAATAAAAACACTAAAAACAAAAAACAATGAAGCAAGACAGAATAAGAAGGGCAACGGTTTGGCTGATGTCTGCCTTTGCCATGATGATAATGCCGCTACTGAATTCGTGTAACAGCGAAGAATTGTTGACGAAAACGGCTGCGGAAGAGAATGCCGAATGGCACTTCTCGATTGATGCCGATCGCAGCGGCGGGGTAGAGACCCGTGCCCTGACGGAGAAGGAGAACATGCTGCAGAGTAGTTGGAACCCTCAAAACGACTACATCTATGTGTATAACAAAAGTAAGAGTTCGCTCCAAGTGAATAATTACTTGAAACCTGACAAAGAGGGCGTGAGTGCCAGTTTGGAGGGAACGTTTGAGAACGGTAAATATGAGGTTGGAGACGAACTGATGCTGATGCTCCGCTTCAGTACTACATACAGTGCTTTCGACTATTATAATCAGTCGGGCACGATGGAAGAAATAGCGAAAAGTAAGGACTTTGCCATGGCAGAGGTGACCGTTACCGAGGTGGACGGCACGAATGTTAAGACCACTCGCGCGAAGTTTAGGAACCTGCAGAGTATCTTCAAGGTGAATTTTGTGCATGGCGACAAACCGCTGAATGTAAAGATGGTGAAGGTGACCAAGGGCGACGGCAAACTTTGCCGGCGCTATTGCCCTTACAGCGATAGTCCGGTTTACAACAGCGAAGGTCCTGTGTTTGTATATGTCTCTCCTGCTTCATCGGAGGTGTGGATGTCGTTGCGCAGCGAGTTTTCGAAGGATGACACCTACACATTCACTGTCACAGACGAGAACAATGTGGAATATGTGGGTGTGAAGAATAAGGGATTCGAGATAGGGAAGTTCTATACCACCACAATACCAGTGAGAGTGCCATTCGATTCGAAGAATAATCCGCTTACCGTCGAGGCAGTTGAGGCTGGAAGCATCACTATCGACAATCCTATGGGGCTAACTATCCAGTATGCAAAGAATGATGGAGACAAACAGAGCAGCCATGCCAATCCTATTGAAATCAGTGTGGATGCTCACGATAGGGTTGCTCTCTATGGAGATAACAAGAGGTATGCTGATGGTATTTATATCAATTCTAACATAACCCACATTGATTTTACTTCCTACTGCTATGTCTATGGCAATATTATGAGTCTTATCCAGTCGTCGGGATTTGAAACTTTGACCACACTTGATATGGACTTCAATTTCCCAAGTTTGTTTAAGGATAATGAACATTTGTTGAGCCATTCAGACAAGGAATTGGTACTTCCGGCAACCAGTGTGCCTAAAAGGGCATATGCTTTAATGTTTTCTGGTTGTAAGAAAATGACCATTGCTCCAGAACTCCCTGCAACTACAGTCGGAGAAAATAGCTATTCTCAAATGTTCTGGAAATGTGAGAGTCTTGTCACACCACCATCAGTGTTACCTGCAACCACAGTCGGAGTTGGGAGCTATCGCGAAATGTTTTATGGATGTATCAGTCTTGAAAGGGCACCGGAGCTGATGGCAACAAAATTGACAGAAGAATGTTGCCAGGCTATGTATAAGAATTGTACCAAGCTTGTTACCGTTCCCAATCTACATGCCACAGAACTTGACTATCAAAGCTGTTGGAGTATGTTCGAAAGTTGCTCTGCCTTGAAGAAGGCTCCTGCTCTACCTGCCACGAAAATGACAAGACAATGTTATGATTCTATGTTCCGTAGTTGTAAAAGCTTAGAGTCAGTGCCTGATATTACGGTCTCACAGTTTTCCACAGATTGTTTCTATAATATGTTTTGCAATTGTACATCCTTGGAAGTCTCTCCAGTGCTAAGAGTTGAAGGCACACCTACAATGCAGTTAGGCTGTTGTAAAAGTATGTTTGTGGGTTGTTCCAAACTGAAAAAGGTCACATGCTATTTTACGCCATGCCAAGTAAACTATTATGACGGCCCAGAGTGGACAACAACAGGTTGGATGGTGGGCGTTTCTTCTACAGGAACCTTTATCAAGAAGAAGGGCACCGAGTGGCCAAGTGGAACACAAGGTATTCCTGAAGGCTGGACAGTGAAAGAAGTGGAATGACGCTATGTTCTGAGAGAACCGATATTATTCTATATATTAAAACCTGTATCAATCCCCCACCTTACGGCCACAGCTGGCAGGTGGGGGATTGCTTTTCACTTAATGAAAAGCATTTTCTTGATAGTTCAGAATCGTAATATCGAAAATAATACCTATATTTGCAGCACATAAACAAGATGTCAAATTCCAAAGCAAGACATCGTTCATAATTAATAAAGTATGCAAGTAGTATATGAAGACAATCACATTATCATTGTGAACAAAGAGAGTGGGGAAATCGTTCAGGGTGACAAAACCGGCGACCGCCCATTGGCAGACAAAGTGAAAGCATATATCAAGGAGAAATATGCCAAGCCAGGAGAGGTGTTCCTCGGTGTGGTTCACAGGCTCGACCGGCCAGTGGCTGGCCTTGTAGTGTTTGCTCGTACCTCAAAGGCCCTGACACGCTTGAACGACATGTTCAGAAACAATGAGGTTCACAAAACCTACTGGGCCATCACCAAGCAGCGTCCTGCTGAGATGGAGGGCATGCTCACCCACTGGCTTGTACGCAATGAAAAACAAAACAAGAGCTACGCCTACGACCGTGAACGACCAAATTCAAAGAAAGCTATATTGAAATACAAGGTGGTGGGTGCATCAGACAATTACACCCTCATAGAAGTGAACCTCCTTACGGGCCGACATCATCAGATTCGCTGTCAGTTGGCCAAGATGGGATGTCCCATTCGTGGCGACTTGAAATACGGTGCAAAGCGCTCCAATCCTGATGGCAGTATCTCGTTGCTTGCCCGAAGCATTTCTTTCGTCCATCCCGTGTCGAAGAAAACCATATTTGTGGAGGCTTCTTTACCTTCAGACAATTTGTGGAATATGTTTAATGATGAGCCATAAATATCTGAATATATGTATATTGTAATAAATGGTTTGTTCAAATATTAAGTCTTTCCATTGATTTGTCATATTTACTCTTATCAACAAAAATTGGTTCTGCTATGAATTTGAATTTGACGTCAACAATTAATTTTGAAAGCATTGCCAAACGACAGTTACGCAAGCAAGTGGTGGATCTTTGTCTGGCAACAGGAAAGCCGATACTCAAGCTTTCCACACGCGACTATATGGACCATGGACTTTACGAACTTGTAGAGGAATACGGCTCGGCGGGCTTGGTGAACATAGAGGTCTTCAATATCCTACAGCATACCATCACCGGGTGGCCAGGCGGCAAACCAAATGCCGACGACAGCACTCGACCAGAGCGAGCACTGCCATATCCGAAGCGTGTGATTGTTTTCTCGCCGCACCCCGACGATGATGTCATCTCTATGGGTGGCACCATCAGGCGTCTGGTACAGCAAAAGCACGATGTGCACATAGCCTATCAGACAAGTGGCAACATTGCTGTGGGCGATGAAGAAGTGTCACGCTATATGCATTTCATCAATGGCTTTAACCAACTTTTTGCCGATGGTGCCGATGAGGTCATCAACAAAAAATACAAGGAGATTCGCAATTTCCTAAAACTTAAGCAACTGGGCGATGGCGACAACAGGGATGTGTTGACAATCAAGGCTCTGATACGTCGTGGCGAAGCTCGCAACGCTTGTGCCTATAACAGGATTCCCAAGAGCCGTATCCATTTTCTTGATTTACCGTTCTACGAGAGTGGGCGTATAGAGAAACATCCACTTGGTGAGGCGGATGTGAGAATTGTGGAGCAACTATTGCAACAGGTGGAGCCTCATCAGGTTTTTGTGGCTGCTGACCTGGCCGACCCCCACGGAACGCATCGTGTGTGTACAGATGCCGTACTGGCTGCTATCGACGAACAACGCAGAAAACATGCCAAGTGGGTTGACGATTGCAGGGTGTGGATGTATCGTGGTGCATGGTCGGAATGGGAAATAGAGAATATCGAAATGTGTGTTCCTATGAGTCCAGAGGAACTGCGTGAGAAGCGAAATGCCATTTTGCGCCATCAGAGCCAGATGGAAAGCGCCCCTTTCCTGGGCAACGACGAAAGACTGTTCTGGCAGCGTGCTGAGGATCGTAATAAAGCCACCGCACAACTCTATGACGACTTGGGTCTGGCCTGCTATGAGGCAATGGAAGCGTTTGCTGAATATCGTATCTGACAGATGGTATGCCAGTTGGCCGCCAACTTTCCAGAAGGCGGCGACAAAGAAATGTGAAGTTCTGAGATGTTAAATATCTTCGCACTATTTCCTTGTTCTCAATATTTTTGTATACCTTTGCACATTGATAGCATGCAAACAAGGATTGCAAACAGGTGATCATGAAGAAAGCGCTGAAATGGCTGGGAATAGCAGTCGCTACACCAATAATGCTGGTGGCGTTGCTGGCTGTGTTGCTTTACTTACCTCCAGTGCAAAACTGGGCGGTCAGGCAAGTGGCGCGTGTCGCTTCAGAAAAAACAGGCATGGAAATAGCGGTGGACCATGTGCATCTGGAGTTCCCACTAAATTTGGGCGTAGATGGTTTGCATGTGTTGCAACCCAACGATTCGCTTCCACAGGTAAAGGATACGGTGGCTGATGTGAAGAAACTGGTAGTGAATGTCCAGTTATGGCCTCTGTTGAAGAAAAAGGTTGAAGTGGACAAGTTGGAGTTCAATGACATGGTTTTCAATACAACCCATTTTGTTCCAGAAGCTCGCGTGAAAGGACGGGCAAGAAGACTGTTCGTGGAAAGCCATGGTATCGACCTGAAAGGCGATTCGGTCAGAGTGAACGAAGCTGTGCTTGCTGATGCGCAAGTGTTGGTAGAACTGAGCGATACGGTACCTCCAGATACGTCGGAAACAGAGAATCACTGGAAGATAGCAGTCGACCGGCTTAATGTGGAGCGTAGCAATGTGGCTATCCGCATGCCCGGCGATTCTTTGCATGTGGCAGCCTATCTGGGGAAAACCGTTGCCTATCATGGCTACTTTGATTTATTCAAAGGAGAATATCGAGTGCAAAAACTCGATTGGAACGATGGGCAACTGTATTACGACCGTCGTTTCGAACCACGTGTAGATGGACTCGATTACAATCATCTGGCCATGACTGATGTCAATATTGGCATTGATTCGTTGTATTATTGTGATCCAAAGCTGAATCTCTCTCTCAGAAATTGTTCCTTGAAAGAAAAGAGTGGCTTGGCAATCACCGAGTTGGCGAGTTCCGTTTCGTTAAATTCTGACCGTGTTTATCTTCCTGATGTCAAATTGCGGACACCTGAATCGTCGATTGATGCACATGTGACAATGGATTTGAATGCATTTGACGAACATTCGCCAGGAAAATTGCATGTGAAGGCCGACGCTAGTCTTGGAAAAGTAGATATCATGAGGTTCCTCGGTGGCATGCCAACCAAGTTTATCCGGCAATGGCCAAACCAGCCTTTGACGGTGAAGACAGTGTTGGCAGGAAACATGAAGCGTGTGGAACTGACCGGATTGAATGCCAAGTTGCCTGGTGCTTTCAACATCAATGCCAAGGGCACGGTGGCCAACCTGGATGACATGGATAGGCTGCAAGCCAATGTTGATATTGACGCGCAAACACAAAACATAAATTTTGTTACTGCTTTGGCCGACCCGAAGACGATGGAGGGAATACACATTCCCAAGGGTATTGGTGTGAAAGGTAACATTAAAGCCGACGGCAGTCAATACCAAATGGATGTGGTGGCCAGTGAAGGCGGTGGAAAGGTCTTTGCAAAAGGGCGCATCAACACCAAGTCAATGAACTATCAGGCCTCTTTGAAAGCTGTCAACTTGCATGTGAAGCATTTTTTGCCTTCGTCGGATATGGGCAGTTTCACAGGAGATGTTGACTTAAAAGGGTCGGGGACCGACATATTCTCGCCTAAGACCAAGATGGACCTTACTGCCAATGTGAAGAAATTCCAGTTTGGAAAGTATAATCTCGACGGAATTGACGGAAAGGCAACTGTTAGTAATGGGCGAGTCCGTGCCGACATAGATGCCAACAACGCTTTGTTGCAAGGCTTGATATCTTTTGATGCTCTCACATCCAAGAAAATGGTGAAGGCAACCATTACCACCGATTTGCAGCATGCCGACCTCTATAATCTCCATTTGATTGATGAACCTACAACCTTGTCGATGTGCGGGCATTTCGACATAGCCACCGATATGGACGAGTATTATAAGGTGCAAGGAATGGCGTCGGATATTACCATCAGAAATCGTGAAGAAGTGTATCGCCCAGACGATATCGTGATGGACATCCTTACCCGTCGTGACACCACTCATGCCGTTGTGGATTGTGGCGATTTCAATCTCGACATGGATGCTTCGAGCGGATATAGACAGTTGGCGAAAGTGGGTGAGGGGCTCATGACAGAGATACAGAAACAGTTGAAGGAAAAGCATATTGACCAAATGGCTCTGAGAGAGCGTTTCCCAGTGGCACGTATTGAGTTGCATACGGGCAGTGACAATTTCTTCAGCAGGATGCTGGAACGTGAGGGATATCTGTTTGAGAAGGCAGATATCCACATGACAACATCTCCCACCGATGGACTGAACGGACAGATGAAACTACTCTCGTTGGTTGCCGATAGTGTTCGCTTAGACACCATTAGGCTGAATTTTGTGTCAGACAGCACCAATATCACTTTCAACGGACAGGTGAGAAACAACACAAAGAACCCGCAGTTCGTATTCAATACCCTCTTTGACGGGTTCCTTATGGAGAAAGGTGCGGGAGTGAACTTGAAATACTATGATGCACAAGACAAATTAGGCGTGCGTTTGGGCGCTGAGGCTTCCATGGAAGAGAACGGCATCCGCTTGCATCTGAAAAGCAAGGATGCTGTGATAGCCTATCGCAATGCACATATTAACGATGACAATTATGTGTTCATGGCTGACAATCGCCGCATTTCCGCCAACTTGGATATCCTGACCGACGATGGAACAGGTTTGAAACTCTACTCAAACGATGAGAACGAGGAGGCTCTCCAAGATCTTACCTTGTCGTTAAACAAGTTGAACATAGAAGAGGTGGTATCAGTTGTTCCATATATGCCGCGTATTACTGGATTCGTTGATGGCGATTATCATATTCTGCATGATGGCGAACATCTTACTGTCTCGTCTTCGATGAATGTGGACAAACTGACGTATGAAGGGAACTACATGGGCAATCTCGGTATGGAGTTTGTCTACATGCCAAGTAACGATGGGTCTCATTTTGTTGACGGTACGTTGGCTGTTGACCAGCATGAGGTGGGGACTGTGGTTGGAACTTATCGACCGGAAAACGGTGGCGACCTTGATGCAACAGTTACGCTTGGGCATCTGCCCATCTCGTTGGTGAACGGCTTTATCCCTGACCAAGTGTTCGGCTTCAAAGGCTACGGAGAAGGTGAGTTGACTATCAAAGGCAATCTCAACAAGCCGAAAGTCAACGGGGAGGTGTTCCTCGATTCATGCCATTTGGTCAGCGTTCCTTATGGATTGGATTTACGATTCAGCGACGACCCTGTTAGAATAGTGAACAGTCGTCTGCTGTTCGACAATTTCGAGATGTATGCCTATAATGAGAATCCTCTCAATATGTCAGGTCATATTGACTTCTCCAATCTCGATAAGATGACCATGGATGTGAAAATGCGTGCGAGAAACTATGAGATTATTAACACCAAGGAGAATTCCAAGAGTATAGCCTTTGGTACAGCCTTTGTCAATTTCTTTGGAACGATGAACGGACCGATAGACAATCTGCGTATGCGCGGAAGGCTCGATGTGTTGGGAACTACCGATGTCAGCTATGTGTTGCGTGACTCGCCCCTTACAACCGACAATCAGTTGGATGAGTTGGTGAAGTTTACAGACTTTTCCGATACTACCCAGATGGTTATCATCCGTCCACCGCTCACTGGATTCAATATGGATCTCACCATGTCTGTGGATAAAGGTGCACATATCATGGCCTATCTGAATGCCGATCATAGCAACTATATTGATTTGATGGGTGGCGGAACGCTTCGCATGCAATACAACACCGCCGACAATCTGCGGCTCACAGGCCGATATACACTCGACAATGGTGAGATGAAATACGCATTGCCCATCATCCCACTGAAAACCTTCACCATACAAGACGGCAGCTATATCGAATTCACAGGCGACCCTATGAATCCTACTTTGAATATCACTGCGACGGAAAAGACCAAAGCGACTGTGTCTGGAACAAATGGTGTCGGACGAAGCGTGAATTTTGATTGTGGTGTGATTATTACCAAGACGCTCAATGATATGGGATTGGAATTCACTTTGGATGCTCCCGAAGACATGGCACTGCACAACGAATTGCAGTCGATGAGCTTAGAGCAACGTGGCAAGTTGGCTGTGACTATGCTTACCACGGGAATGTATCTTGCAGATGGCAATACCAGTGGATTCTCCATGAATGGCGCTTTGAGCAGCTTCCTTGAAAGTGAAATCAACCAAATCACCGGTAATGCGCTCCGCACGCTCGACTTGTCTGTGAATCTCGATAATGCCACCGATGCAAGTGGAGCCATGCATACGGACTATTCCTTCAAGTTTGCAAAACGATTTTGGAACAACAGGGTAAATATAACCGTGGGAGGACTTGTCTCAACTGGTTCCGATGTGGCTAATCGTAATCAGTCTTTCTTCGACAATGTGTCGTTGGAATACCGACTTGACGATACAGCCAACAAGTATTTAAAACTGTTCTTCGACAACAACTCATACGACTGGCTCGAAGGCTATACCCAGCAATATGGTGGCGGTTTCATATGGCGACGCACCTTACAGCATTTCAAGGACATCTTCCGGCTGAAGAGCGACAAACAGCCTATACCAACTCAAATGAGAAGGATTGAGAATAGTGCTGCTCCAGTGGACTCGATTGTGGTTAAAGAGTAATTTTTATAGTGGATATGAAGAGAATTGTGGATAATAACTGTAATAAGAAAGATACCGGAAAGGTGTTTGTTGGCAGTTCATGTCATTATATAAACCTTTTCCATTTACTTTCCGTGCTTCTCGTCGTGTCAGTTTTATTCTCTTGTTCCACAACAAATGGGGTTCCAGATGATGATAAGCTTTTTGTTGGTCTCACAAAGATTGACTATCAGAACTATGAGCGTAATCAGAATTTCATCTCAACCCAGGAAGAGGTGGAGGCCGCATTGGCCACTGCACCCAATGGAGCCTTGTTCGGGAGCAGTTATTATCGCACTCCATTTCCATACGGACTATGGGTGTGGAATGCCTTTACTGGTAAGGATGATGCCTTTTCCAAATGGATGGTTAGCACCTTTGGTAAGCAGCCTGTGCTGATGAGCTGGGTGAATCCGGCATTGCGTGCATCAGTGGCACAGTCGGTTTTGCGCAATCATGGCTATTTTCATGGTGTTGTCACCTATGATACTATTCCTCAACGACATCCCAAGAAGATGAAAATCGGATATACGGTGAAGATGAACCATCTCTTTACTGTCGACACCATTAGCTATGAACAATTCGCAGCAGAGGCTGACAGCTTGATTCGCGAGACATTGGACGAAGCCAAGATTCATGCAGGCGACCCATTCACTGTTGCGTCACTTGATGCAGAGCGAACCAGGTTGGCCACATTGTTCCGTAACAACGGATATTATTATTATCAACCATCCTTTGCCTCCTATTTGGCTGACACGCTCGCTATACCTGGCAAGGCAAAGCTTCGTTTGCAGGCTGTTGACAATTTGCCAGAGGAGGCATGTCATAAGTGGTATGTTGGAAACATATCAATTGATTTGCGTAAACAGTTCATGCAGCAGTTGAACGACTCTTTGGGACGTGGATTCTTCAAAGTGCGGTTTGGTGGTAAGCGTCCTCCATTACGCTTGGGTGTCATCATGAATGATATGAAATTGCGCCATGGCCAGCCTTTTAGCAACGAGAAGTATCTTGAGTCGATGAGCAGAATCAATGGCAAGGGCATCTTCAGCATGGTAGATATTACGTTCACTCCTAGAGATACCTCTTCCACATGCGATACGCTCGATATGTCGTTAAACTGTGTACTTGACAAACCATACGACTCATACATAGAAACAAACATCAAGAACAAAACATCTGGCCGAATAGGACCTGAATTGGTGTTGGGTTTCACTAAACGTAATGCATTCCGCGGTGGAGAAAAACTCGACATTAATCTGCACGGCTCATATGAGTGGCAGAGAAGTTCAAGTGCCAATGGCACCAAGCGGTTGGGTACTTACGAATATGGTATCGATGCATCTATTGAGTTTCCAAGGTTGATGCTACCATGGCGTGAGTGGTTTTCTCGAAGACGTTCCATGCGCAACGGTACTCGCAACCAACAAACCAGACGACGTGTTTCGCGCTCTTATTTTACGCCACCTTCCACTATTGCCAAGGTGTCAAGGACCACGTTGAACAGGCCAGACTATTTCAAGATGGTAAACTTCTCAGCAGAATGGACTTACCGTTGGGCTAAGACTATGACGAGTCATCATGAGCTGAGTCCGTTAACAGTAACCTATCAGCATTTGGTACACAGCACAACCCATTTTGACAGCATCTTGTCGGCCAATCCTTATCTCTATGCCACGATGCGTGATGTGTTCATTCCCAAGATGAGATACACTTATGCCTACAAGAGTGCCCCAGAGCTGAAGAACCCTATTTCATGGGAGATATCTGTTTCTGAGGCAGGTAACCTTTCCTCGCTTTTCTTCATGCTGACAGGAAAGAAGTGGAACGACTGTGACAAGGAAATGTTCAAGAATCCGTATTCCCAATTCGTGAAGGTGGAAACCGATTTCACCAAAACATGGCGGTTGTCCAACACATCAATGTTGGTGGGGCATTTGAATGCTGGTGTCATATATTGTTATGGTAATAGCGAGAAATCACCCTTTAGTGAATCTTTCTATGTGGGCGGTGCCAACAGTATTCGTGCATTCCCGATGCGCAGCATAGGACCGGGACGCTTCCAAGGAGTTGACGACCCTGGCTATTCATACCTTTTGCAAAATGGCGATGTGAAGTTTCTTGCCAACCTCGAATATCGAACGCGCCTTTTCGGAAGTCTTTATGGAGCAGCATTTCTCGATGCGGGCAATGTATGGAAGATAGGTGGCAGATACGGTGATGAGAGCATAGAGTCTATCTTCAACGAGAGCAATTTCAAGCCTGGCAAGTTCCTTGGTCAAGTTGCTGTGGGAACAGGTATCGGCATTCGCTATGACCTCGACTTCCTTGTGCTACGAGTGGATTGGGGTATAGGATTGCATGTGCCATACGAAACAGGTAAGAGCGGATTCTACAATATCCGCCGCTTTAAAGACGGACAGGCGCTTCATCTGGCAGTGGGCTATCCTTTCTGATTTTTGAATTAATGTTAATTGTGTGAGAACGATATAGGAATCTGCCTTAAAAGTATTACTTTTGCATTGAAGATGATGTTATAAATATTAAGAAATCATATAACCTTTAATAATTATCAATATGAAACCTACTCTTTTCTTACTTGCTGCCGGAATGGGAAGCCGCTACGGTGGTCTGAAACAACTCGATGGGCTGGGTCCCAATGGCGAGACAATTATGGACTATAGTATTTATGATGCCATTCAGGCAGGTTTTGGCAAGGTGGTATGGGTGATACGCAAGGATTTTGAAGAACAGTTCCGCACACAGATTCTTTCAAAATATGAGGATAAAATCCAGTGTGAACTATGCTTCCAGGGCCTAGATGCTCTGCCTGAGGGATTTAGCGTTCCAGAGGGTCGCGTGAAGCCCTGGGGCACTAATCATGCCGTGTTGATGGGTAAGGATGTTATCAAGGAACCTTTCTGTGTCATCAATTGTGACGACTTCTACAACCGCGACGCTTTCATGGTGATTGGAAAATTCCTCAGCGAACTGCCCGAAGGAGCGAGAAACCAATATGCTATGGTAGGTTTCCGCGTAGGTAACACATTGAGCGAGAACGGAACCGTTGCAAGAGGCATCTGTTCTAAGGACGCTAATGATTTGCTCACAACTGTTGTGGAGCGAACGGAGATAGTACGATGCACGGAAACAGGAGAGCAGCCAGGTGAGCCCGATCAACCCATACGCTATAAGGATGAGGATGGACGATGGGTGTCTGTTGCCGACAATACTCCCGTATCTATGAACATGTGGGGTTTCACTCCCGACTATTTCGAATACAGCGAGGAATATTTTAAGGAATTCCTCAGTGACAAGAAAAACATGGAGAACCTGAAGGCTGAGTTCTTCATTCCGCTGATGGTCAACAAGCTTATCAACGAAGGCACTGCCACGGTAAAAGTGCTTGACACTACCAGCAAATGGTTTGGTGTGACCTATGCAGCCGACCGTCAGTCAACCGTCGACCGCATCCAGCAGCTTGTCGATGAGGGCGTTTATCCCAATAAATTGTTTTAATGAACATCAATTTACTGAATGACAATGAACTGGCGTTGTTTCGCCAGTTCATTGACAATGCTAAGAACATTGTGCTTTGTTGCCATCAGAACCCCGATGGTGATGCCATAGGTTCTTGTCTGGGTATGGCAGAGTATTTGCGTCAACATGACAAGAATACAATGGTGGTGGTCCCCGACAAGTTTCCAGATTTTCTGCAGTGGCTGCCCGACTCCCATTTGATCCTTCGTTACGACAAGCATCCCGAAAGGGTAGAGGAGGTCTTTGCACACACCGACCTCGTGTTCTGTCTAGACTTCAACCGGCCGGAACGCATGGAGTCGCTCGGAGATGTGATGCTTGCCTCACCTGCGCCAAAAATCATGATTGACCATCATCCTGAGCCCACTATCCCCACGGTGCTCAGTATCTCGCATCCCGAACTAAGCAGTTCAAGTGAGCTGGTGTTCCGAATCATTTGGCAATTGGGCGGCTTTGAATCAATGACACGTCGTGGAGCAATTCCCATTTATTGTGGAATGATGACCGATACTGGTGGCTTCACCTATAATTCTAACAATCCAGAAATCTATTTCATCATTAGTCAGTTGCTTACCAAACACATCGACAAAGATAAAATCTACCGCAACGTCTACAACAACTACAGTGAGTGGCGGCTCCGACTGATGGGATACATGCTCTATCAGAAATTGAACGTGGTGGCAGACAAGCATGCCTCTTATTTTGCCCTTTCACGTCAGGATCTGCGCCGCTTCCATTTCATCAAAGGCGACGCTGAAGGGTTGGTGAATCTGCCGTTGCAAATCAAGGGCATGCGACTGAGCATCTCTTTGCGTGAAGACTCCGAACGCGACAATCTGATATGGGTAAGCCTTCGGAGTGTGGACGATTTCTCGTGTACGAAAATAGCAGAGAAGTATTTTAATGGTGGTGGCCATCTCAATGCTTCGGGCGGCAGACTGAATTGTTCGCTTGACGAAGCAGAGCAGATTGTGAAACGAGCCATCAGTGAAATAGATAATTAGCATCATTTATACCTGTTTCCACAAATCGGGTAGTTCTAAATAAATGCTCTGTTTTATTGTATATAATATCTTGCAATGTGAGAACCCGACATTAATTCATTTCTTGTCATGCGTTCCTGTATTTTGAGTGTCGTCTCCTCCTGTGGCTATATTCCAAATCGATTCCACTTGCCTCTCATTCATATGGGTTCACATCAGAATCATTCTGCTTGTTATTTCATTTAAGAAATAGGTTGTTTGATGGTGTATGACAACCTTTCTCTCTAAAGAAAACTTAATTTCTTAATGAGGCTAGCATATTATTTCTTATTTTTATGTAACTTTGCACCGTTATAACTATAAAATAGTAAGATGAAGAAGATTTTTGCAGCCTTTTTTGTTCTAGCGGGACTTATGTTCATTGCCAGTTGCAATGACTATGAAACTTACGCAGAGCAGAAGGAAAAAGAAAATAATGCCATCAGCAGGTTCCTGCGCGACTCGAATGTAACGGTTATCAGCGAGGCGCAATTCAAAGAACAAGGCTTTACAACAGATGTTTCAAAGAATCAGTTTGTGTTCTTTCCACAGACAGGCGTGTATATGCAGATTATTCGACAGGGGTGTGGTGAGGTGCTGAAAAGTGGTGAGACTGCCACGCTGCTTTGCCGTTTTTCCGAAAGGAATCTCCTGTCAGACACTCTCCAGTTGAGAAATGATATTGTTGCATATAGTTTCCGCCCCGACAAAATGACAGTTACCAGAAGCAGCGATTCGTTTGTCGCATCGTATATCGACGGTGAGAGTCTGATGGCACGTGCCACTGGCAGCATATCAGTTCCCTCTGGTTGGCTTGTGCCACTGTTGTACATAAAGGTCGGCCGTTGGGAGCATGAGGGAGATGAAATTGCCAAGGTGAAGTTGATAGTCCCTCATAATCAAGGACATACAATGGCCACGAGCGGCGTCTATCCGTGTCTGTATGTGATTACTTACGAAAAAGGATTATAACAACATTAGCATCCCTTCTCTTTCATTCTAAAGGGAGGGGATGTTTTCAAAATACATTTTCTATGACTTTGATTAAATCAATTTCCGGTATCCGTGGCACTATTGGCGGTGGCACTGGTGATACATTGAATCCTTTGGATATCGTCAAGTTCGTGACTGCCTATGCCACGTTCATCAAAAAGAGCAAGAACGCCAATCTCAATAGTTCTGTTGACAATTCCAGCTCCTGCAAGATAGTGGTGGGGCGCGATGCCCGTATTTCGGGTGAAATGGTGAAAAATGTTGTGTGTGGCACATTGATGGGCTATGGCTTTGATGTGGTAAATATTGGATTGGCCACAACGCCCACAACCGAATTGGCTGTGCGCATGAGCGGTGCCGATGGTGGTATTATTATCACTGCTAGTCACAATCCGCGTCAGTGGAATGCCTTGAAACTCCTCAACAAAGATGGTGAGTTTCTGAACAAGGAGGAAGGCAACGAAGTGCTTCGTATAGCCGATGCCGAACAATTTGAATATGCTGACGTGGATCACCTCGGCAAATATTATGAAGATAACAGTTTCGATCAGCGTCATATAGATAATGTGCTTTCGCTTCAATTGGTTGATGTTCAGACTATCAAGAAAGCCGGCTATCGTGTTTGTGTTGATTCCATCAATAGCGTTGGCGGAGTCATCTTGCCTAAGTTGTTAGAGCACTTGGGCGTCTCTTATGAGATACTGAATGGTGATCCAACAGGCGATTTTGCACACAATCCGGAACCTTTGGAGAAGAATCTGGGCGGTATTATGGAACGCATGCGCAGCGGGGAATTCGACTTGGGCATCGTGGTTGACCCTGATGTCGACCGCTTGGCATTTATATGCGAGGATGGAAAGATGTTTGGTGAGGAATACACATTGGTGAGCGTGGCCGACTATGTACTGGCCAATGAACGAAAAAAAGACAAGAACGCCCAGTTGACCACTGTCTCAAACCTTTCGTCTACTCGTGCACTTCGTGATGTAACGGAGAAATACGACGGAAAGTATAGTGCTGCTGCCGTTGGCGAGGTGAATGTAACTACAAAGATGAAAGAAGTTGGTGCTGTAATTGGCGGTGAAGGCAATGGTGGAGTAATCTATCCAGAGAGTCATTATGGTCGTGATGCGTTGGTTGGAATTGCCCTTTTTCTCTCTTCCTTGGCGCAGAAAGGATGTAAAGTTTCTGAGTTACGAGGCACATTCCCCGACTATCAGATCGCCAAGAATCGCATAGACCTAACTCCTTCAACCGATGTCGATGCCATTTTGAAGAAGGTGAAAGATATGTATTCGGGCAAAAAGGGTGTCGCTGTGAATGATATCGACGGCGTGAAAATAGACTTCCCCGACCGTTGGGTGCATCTGCGCAAATCAAACACCGAGCCCATCATCCGCGTCTACAGCGAGGCTTCAACCATGAAAGCTGCCGATGAACTCGGCAAGCAGATCATGCAGGTGGTGTATGACATGCAGTAATAGAAATGGGATATTTACACTGCTAGAGAAATTGGTCTTTTCTAGCTTAATCCTGAAATGATTAGTTGTCCTGCCCAGATGACAAGTTTCACCATGAAATAAATCATGATGCAAAGGCAGACAAAGAGGATAATGCTATAGGTGGCTTTGCGGTTGACGGTCTTGATGGTTTGCTGATCGCCCTCCACAAAGCCACGTATTAGATGCATATTTTGTTGGTTGCTTCGGTGAAAGATGTCTATGATGTCCCCCAAGTAGAATGGTATCATACCCAGCAACACATCACGCAAACTATTGTTAATAATGGCGAGAGTGAGGGGGAAAGAACGAATCTTAAAGGCTGAAAAGCCGACGTAGACAACAGAAATGAGTGCTGCCAATGCATCGCCTATACCGCCTGGAATTGCAAAGCCGAGGGCAGCATCCACATAGTAACGGTCCATCAAGTCGGATGCTTTCAGTAGCCATGTATAGGTGTTGCTTTTTTCAAGGCGTTCTTTTGTCTTTCGTCTCTTCTCCACGTTCATAATCAATCAACGATTTTTTCTATCTTGTCGTTGTTGGTCCGATACAATTGAAGGATTTGTACCCCAAGCTATATTCCTGATGGCCTAATCGTTCCGATTTCGTGGGAATGCCATTGGCTGTTTGCTGGATGCACTCAAGGATGTCGTTGCGTATGTCAGTTAGGGTCACACCTTCGGAGATGATGCGTCCAGCATTCACATCCATATCATCTTCCATGTTGCGATATGTTACTGGATTGGCGCACACCTTTATGATAGGTGAGATGGAAGAACCAGCCACTGACCCTCGGCCTGTAGTATATAAGATGATGTGGCATCCGCAGGCGATCATCTCCATGATCTCAGCATTGTCGTTGATGTTTGGGAATCCCCAACGTGCTTCCCCGTCGGGAACGACATCCATCATATAGAGTCCAGGCTTGCCAGGAATCTCTCCGGGACAGATAAGTGCCTCAATGGTTCTGCTGCCATTCTTGCAATATGAGCCAGCCGACTTTTCTTCAATGGTGGTAAGACCGCCTACAGCATTTCCTGCAGAGAAACTGTCGTGCCCCATTTTCTTATAGTATGCGTCAGCCTTCAGAATGCAGTCGTAGAGTTGCTGTCCAACTTCGGGTGTCCTACCACGCTGGCGCAGCATATTCTCACAGCCTACCAATTCGCCGGGCTCTTCGAAAATGCATGTGGCTTCATGGTCAACAAGATAATCGAAAGTGCTACCGACAGAAGGATTGGCAGTAATTCCGCTGGTTGCATCAGACCCTCCGCAAACAGTGCCTATGACTAAATCGCTCCAAGAGATTTCGGCCTTCTTCGTCTTGGCAGTCTGCGAAATGATATGGGATACAGCGGCAATTCCTTTCTCTATGGATTTTTTTGTGCCTCCTTCTTCCTGAATAACGATGATTTCAGCTGGCCGTCCACTGTCAATGATATGTTGTCTTAGAGCATTTCGTTGGAAATTCTCACATCCTAACGAAACAATCAGTACACCGCCTACATTAGGATGTGAGCATAATTGGCGCATGATGTGCTCCGCATAGTCGTTTGGTGCACAGCCGCTAAAACCTATGAGTTGGACAGAGTCGCCGAATGAGGTGGCAATACGGCTTGCAACATGATGGGCGCATTCAACCAGATAAACCACAAGTGTTACGTTGCGGATACCTTTTCGCCCATCTTTTCTGACATATCCTTGCATTCCTATTCCATTTTTTTATAAGATACACAATTGTCTGATATCAAATTCCAATCGAGTTCAACACCAATGCCATGGTTCTTGGGAACGGTAATGATGCCGTTTTCGATAGGCAGACGGTCCTTCATCGGGAACTGGAAGTCTTCTTCAGGTACAAAATATTCAAACCATTTACAGTTTCGAATAGCACACGACACATGCAGATTAACAATATCCATGTAGTTCATGGTGGTGGTGTGGATTTCGCAGTTCATTCCAAAACTCTCCGCAAGATGGGCTATTTTCATCGTACCGGTAATGCCACATTTCCAAGAAACATCGGCGCGAACAATATCTGCTGCTTTTTGGTTGATCACTTGTGCAACCCCCCAATGGCAACCACGTGTTGTCTCTGTAGCGGCAATGGGGATGTCGAGTGTTTCGCAAAGTTGTGTGTATTTGTAAAGTTCGAAGTCGCGAAACGGTTCTTCCAACCAAACATAGTTCAGACGTTCCAATTGTCTTCCTACGCGTATAGCCTCGTCTAGAGTGTATTCTGCAACAGGGTCGCTCATCAGCATAAAATCATTGCCAACAGCATCGCGGAGGTGCTGGTGTATTTGCATGTCCATCTCGCAAGGGCCACAAGGATGAACCTTGTAGCAACTGATGCCTTTTGATTTATAATACAGCGCTTCATCTATGTATTCTTGTTCTGTTGGATGAAACAATCCGCTAGCATAAACGGGTAGTTGCTCACGATAAGCGCCGAGGTACTGATACAATGGCACTTCTGCAGCCTTGGCGCAAATATCCCATAGCGCAACATCAATGGGTCCAGGCAAATATACGGGGAAGAATGTGAGATGGCGGTCGATATTCCATAGTTCGTGCCATATTCTTTCATGGTCATAAGGTGAGCGCCCCAGTACCACAGGGGCAATATTCTCAGTGATATATGCTTCTGTAACATGGCCTGAACGAGCGGCCAAAGCGGTGGCAATGCCTTCGATTCCTGTATCGGTGGTAAGTTTTAGCACCAACACGTCCCAATCCATTGCACTTTTGCCTTTTCGCTTGTCGTCGAACAGGCATTTGTTACGGCGAACCCACCATGTTTCAATCTTCTTTATAATCATTTGATGTTATAGTTAGATGTGAGATTATGTTCATGAACATGTTCCCCAGCAGCAATGTCTTTAGT
Source organism: uncultured Prevotellaceae bacterium (assembly GCA_902783165.1). Classification (GTDB taxonomy): domain Bacteria; phylum Bacteroidota; class Bacteroidia; order Bacteroidales; family Bacteroidaceae; genus Prevotella. Next base: position 24,459 of record CACZPU010000087.1, on the reverse strand, counting down.
GGCATGCCCAATGGGGAGACCATATTTAAGAATGTTTTCTCCTTTAGCTATTGGTCGGATGGCAACCTTGTGCTGATAGCAAATGTCTTCTGCCAGTACAATATGACTGCCATTGACTTCAATTTGTTCTCCCTGATGAAGGTCTTTCAGCAGAACAGCAACATTGTCGCAATCGTTCAAAAGAATAAAATTATTCGTGTTCATTCTTTAAATATTGACTTGTCGGATGGGGACAAAAAGCTTCAGAGTGAGCCAAGCCAGTAAGTACATGCAACTTGCAATCATGAAAATAGTGGCATAACTACCAGTCAGATCGAGAATAAGGCCGACGAAGGATGATGCCAAAGCACCGCCGATGGCTCCACCAACGCTACTGATACCTGTCATGGAAGCCACCACATGTTTGGGATAGACATCCGAAACTATTGTGAAGATGTTTGACGCCCACGCTTGATGGGTTGATGTGGCAAGACCAATGATTAATACTACAATCCATATGTTATGAATATATGGAACAGCATTCAGTGGCAACACCAGTAACGCAAAAATGAGAATGGTGGTCTTGCGAGCAAAATCGATAGACCTTCCAGCCTTAATGAATTGTGAAGAAACGGCTCCGCCGTAAATGCCGCCAATGCTTGACATAAAATAGATGATGATCAAGGGCAAGACGGTAGCCTTTAAGTCAACTCCATGAGTCTTGTTCAGAAAATCAGGAGTCCAGAAAAGGAAGAACCACCACACCCAATCGGTGACAAAACGTGAGAAGACAATGGCATAGGTCTGCTTGAACCTGAACAGTTGCTTCCATGTAACGGCCTTTCTTTGTTCTTCTGCTTTCTCTTGTTCTGTTTCTTCGTCTGAATGAATGTATTCTAGTTCGGCAGCATTTACTTTCGGGTTTTCATGAGGAGCTTTGTAAATCAACCACCAGGCAACTACCCAAATGAATCCCAGTAAACCGGTAATAATAAATGCCCAACGCCACCCCCATTGTAAAGTAATACTTACAACGATGATAGGAGCAACAATAGCGCCTATGGTAGAACCAGAATTGAACAAACCTGTGGCATAGGCTCGATCTTTCTTGGGAAACCATTCGGCAATGGTTTTAACGGCAGCAGGGAAATTGCCAGCTTCGCCAAGTCCCAAGACTGCTCGTGCAACACCGAAACCTACAACCGATTTTACGGCGGCATGCATTACAGCTCCAAGGCTCCATACAATGATTGCGATTGAATAGCCCAGTTTGCTTCCAACCTTGTCCAGAAGTCTTCCACATGCTAGCATTCCTATTGCATAAGCTATCTGGAACGCTGTAACTATATAGCCATAGTCGGTTTCGCTCCAATGCAAGTCATCTTGGATATATGGCTTGAGCAATCCGATTACCTGACGGTCAATATAGTTGATGGTTGTTGCAAAGAACAAGAGCCCAACAACAATCCACCTTATATTAGTCTTCTTTTCCATATTATAAAAGAAAGAGTATTAGAAAGCCTCTGCAGCGCCTGCATCAACAGGAAGGAACACACCATTGACATATTTGCCGGCCGGTGATGCCAGATAGAGAGCAGCATATCCAATATCGTCAGGATCTCCAAACGAGCGAGTGGGGATGCGGTCGAGTATTTTTGCCTTGCGAGGAGCGTCGTTGTCTATTGCCTTGTGGAGCATGGGTGTGTCAATCCAACCCGGTGCAATGGTGTTTACTCGTACGCCTTTAACTGAAAGGTCGGCAACCAGGGCACGCTGTAATCCGAGTATGGCGGATTTGGCGGTAGTATAGGCAACTACTTGTTTCATTCCCATGATGGCTGTCATTGAGCTAATCAAGATAATGGAGCCTTCCCCCCGCTGAGCCATACCTTTGGCAACTTCACGAGAAAGAGCGAATACGCTCATGACATGAACATTGAGAACGTTTTGAAATTCTTCGTCTGTCACTTCCCAAGCCCATTTCTTAAGGTGAACACCTGCGCAGTTGACGAGAATGTCCACATTGCCAATTTCTTCAACCAGGGCTGGAATCTTGTCCAATTGGGTAACATCGAAGGCCTTATAAGTACATTGTTCGCCAAGTTCATGTTGTGCACTTTTCAATTTTTCCTCGTTTCTTCCTATGATGACTACGTTGGCACCGGCATCAACAAATATCTTGGCAATGCCAAATCCTAATCCACTTCCGCCTCCAGTAATGACGGCTTTTTTCCCATCTATTCTAAATGCATTCATAATGATAAATAGTTTATGTGAATGTTACTTGTTACATAATGCCGAATTTAGCAAAAGCCTCTACAGTGCTCATGCCTTCTTCAAGAGCTCGTTTCACAAGTTTCTCGCCACGGGCTTTCTCGATGGCTGCTTCGAAGGCGTCGTTTACAGTTTCTTTTGGAACGATAATAACACCATCCAAATCGCCGAAAACGATATCGCCCGGATTTACACGAATTCCGTTAAATTCAATAGGCAGTCGATAGTCGATGACTTTTCCGCGTGGTCCTTGATCCTGTGCATATCCGCCCATAGAGAAAGTCGGGAAATTGAGATGTAATATTTCAGGTGTGTCTCGTGAATAACCGTCAACGACTGCTCCTGCAGCACCAAGCTTTATGGCTCGTGTGCTCATTAGCCCGCCCCAAAGAGCATAGCGAGGAGAGGATCCAGAACATATATACACTTCGTCTGGTTGTAAGCTGTCGAGCGCCTCAAACATTATTCCGAACGGTTTGTTCATCAAGGGGTTGTGAGTGCCTTCTGTTTTTTCAGTAAAGACATCGGCTTCCAGCACTGGCATAGCTCTTCCTATTGTCACCATATCTTGTCTTAATGGTTTGATGGTAGGTGCCAAAAATTGGTGTTGATAACCCATTTTGTCAAGGACATCGCCAACAAGAGCAGTAAATAGTTCTTTTCTTGCAATGTCGAATAGTTGTTTGTCGTCTTTCCAAAGTTTCATTTTAGTAGATTGTTTTTATTATGAATTGTCGAAATCATGTTTTAGTCTTGCCATGCTGAATTCGCAGCCACAGTATTGCTGGTTGTAAAAACCATATTCTTTCAAGAGCTCGTTGCGGCGGTCTTGCAATCCTCCTTTGCGCCAGTTTTGTGCCCAAAAGTGGGTTCCTTCAACCATTTCTTGAGCAGCATAACCGGCACGGGTTATTTGTTCCAAGTCTTTCCATCGTGACGATGCAAGTGTTGTTGCGAAATGGCTGATGCCTATTTCATGCGCTTTCTTGGCTGTAGCCAGAAGACGTAGCCTGAAACAACATTCACATCGCTTTCCCCTTTCCGGTTCCTTCTCCATTCCATTGACGGAATGCAGCCAATTCTGATGGTCATAGTCTCCGTCAATCCAGTGCAGATGAAGACTTTCTGCATGTCTTTTGCTTTCTTCCTTTCGTATGATATATTCTCCGACGGGGAAAATATTCGGATTAAAGTAGAAGATAGTCGGCCTTATTCCGTTATTCACCATCCATTCCACAATGGCTGATGAGCACGGGGCGCAGCAGGCATGCAACAACACTTCTGTAACACCTTCAGGAATAACAATAGACTCTTTTCTTTTAGACATGCCGTTAAGGGAAAATCTTGAACTCGTATCCTTGGTCTTTCAGCCACTGTAGCGATTCGGGCAATGCAGTATACAGCTTGTCGATACTCTTCAGCGAATCGTGAAATGTGATGATGCTGCCATTGCGCGTGAGAGTTTTCACATTGTTCACCACATCTTCTGATGTCATCCATTTGGAATAATCGCGAGTCAGGACATCCCACATCACCACACGAAAATATTTTTTGAGCCAATAGTACACACTATGTCGCATCCATCCATGTGGGGGACGAAAAAGGTGAGCATGAATCAGTTCGTTTGCTTGAAACGTGTTGATGATATAGGTGGTTGTCCAGTGTTTGAAACTTCCAATATGGTTCATAGTATGGTTGCCCACCTGATGCCCACCGTCGACAATTTGTTGGAACAGATGTGGATATTTCCTCACATTATCGCCCACCATGAAGAACGTGGCTTTCGCATTAAAGTCAGCCAGCGTCTTCAAGATGAACGGTGTAGACTCGGGGATAGGCCCATCGTCGAATGTCAAGTATACCGCATGTTCGTCGGGGTCCATCCTCCACGTGGCATGTGGATAGAACTGTCTTATATATCTGGCTGGGCGTTCAATCATCAGCAATCATGCTCTTTTTAGTTTTCCATGATTTGGCCACCCTTGCTCTGATAGACACCAGCCACCTCTTCCAACTGCTTATAAAGCTTGTCGGCAAATTTGGTGTCAACATTGTCGGCTTCCTGTATGCAGTTCTGCATGATATATATATTCATGATGCAGTCTTGCTGATAGCCCAACATCACATTGTTGTCGAGCGAGGTGTACCAGACCATATATTGATGTGCATTTTTGAAAATGTCTGTCAACAATTGACGAGCCTTCTCTTTCTGGCCTATCGAATTGTATGCTTTGGCCATATCCAATCCTCCACTCAAGTAATTCATTGGAACATTATAGGTTGGTATCACCTTTTCTGCATAATTAAGCACCTTAAGCGCTTTGTCCTTCTTACCTTCGGCAATCAAGTGGAGAGCCAGCTGGGCGAAAAGCCTGCGATGAGTGTAGCACATGCGCATAACGGTTTCATCGATATAGATGCCTTTCTTCTCTATGCCACCAAACTTGAATCGAGTCATCATGTTCTTGTACACTTTCTCGGTGTCGAAATTCTTGGCGCCATTGTTTTTGGTGGTGAATGGAGTGATGCGGTTGGCCAATCCTTCCTGCACGAAATTGTCGCCGAGATTCATGTAGTTTTCTTGTCCAACGGTGATGGCAACGTAAACCGGACGGGTCCAGTTACATTGGCTGATCATCTCAAGCATCATCAGGTCGCCTTTATAAAGCGAGCGTTTGCCTGCGAGCGATATTACCATCTTGTCGGGAATAGAGTCGCTTGCCATCATCATTCCGCTTTTCTTTACAGCCTCTTTGTCGATTGTGACATAGACAGTGTCGGTGGGGATAACGTGGTTATTGTCCTCTTTAGAGCGTACCCAATACTTGAGGATATTCTTCAACTCAAACGGTTCGTCGCCAAACTGTTGCCTTGCAACCTCGGGATTCTCCTGATAGAATTCCAGCAGCTGGTTCTTGATGCCCGGGTTCACTTCCACATATTCGTTGGTGCCGGAACAATAGTCAAGTCTTGGCCATGTAATAGGTACAGAAGGAGAGTCGTAGGCTGGGCGACACATCTGGTCGATATACCAATCGGTCTGCAGATAACTCAGGTTGCAGACACGTGCATCGGTTCGCACGCTCTCAACATCCTGGTTATACCACAATGGGAAAGTATCGTTGTCGCCATTTGTGAAGATAATCGGATTGCCTTCCTCTTGAAGTGACATGAGGTAGTTTTGTCCGAAATCACGGCAAACATAGCGCCCGCTTCGGTCGTGGTCGTCCCATGTCTGGCTTGCCATCTGAATAGGTACCAGCAGCGTGACTACTGCCACCACGGCGGCAATGGCTGTGCCGTTTACGTTCTTAAGTTTCTTTTTCAGCAAATCGTAGATGGCTGCAACTCCCATACCGCACCAAATGGCAAAAGCGTAGAATGAACCAGCGTAGGCATAGTCACGCTCACGTGGCTGCAAAGGAGTCTGGTTCAAATATATCACGATGGCTAGTCCGGTCATGAAGAACAGGAAGAACACCACCCAGAACTGGCGGATTCCCCGCTGCCCGCGGTAGGCCTGCCAGAACAGTCCGATAAGGCCAAGCAACAGCGGCAGACAGTAGAACACGTTGTGTCCCTTGTTGTTCTTCAAGTCGTCTGGCAGCATGCTCTGGTCGCCCAAGCGCATGTTGTCTATGAACGATATACCTGTCAGCCAATTGCCATGCTCCAGTTCGCCGTTGCCCTGAATGTCGTTCTGCCTACCGGCGAAGTTCCACATGAAGTAGCGCCAGTACATGAAGTTGCATTGGTAGGAGAGGAAGAAGAAAAGATTCTCCGCTTGCGATGGCATATGAACCATGATGGGTTCTCCACAACGGTCATAGGGAACGTCGGTGCCTTGTGGCAACCAGCTTGGTGCCCCCTTCATCCAACTATCGTATGCGGCAGCGTGGTTGGAGTCGTGCATGCGGGGAAACAGCATGTTCTGGGCATAAATGTAATCTACTTTGTTGCGTACTACGAAGTAGGAGTCTTTCTCATCTGCAGAGGCCTTTTCCTTACGCTGATATACAGGAGCGCCCTCCTTCGAGTGAGCCCTGCAGTAGTCGCCGTCGCGTTCGAACTCCACTTGCGATGTGTAAGCCTGCCCGTACAACAACGGGCGGTCGCCATATTGGTCGCGGCTCAGATAGCTGCCCAACGTGAAGATATCCTCTGGCGAGTTCTGGTCCATCGGCGGGTTGGCCGACGAGCGTATCACAATCAGCGCGTAACTTGAGTAGCCAATCATCAGCATGAGCATACATAGCAGCGTGGTGTTTTTGATGCGCGGCGTGACAAAAGCCTTCTCTCCTCGTTTCCATTGCAAGGCAAACCACAGTAGTGCCAACACAATCACGCCTATGATCACTGCTGTGATGCCATAGCCGTAGAAAGGAATACCAAGCATGGCCACAGCAGCCATAAATGCAATGTTCTGACGTATGAGATTCTTTTCTTGATAAGTCTCCCATATAGCCCATATCACAATGCACACAAGCAGGAAGATATATACAATCTCACCTGTATTGAACGGCATGCCGAGCGTGTTCACGAAGAATAGTTCGAACCATCCGCCCACGGTGATGATGCCGGGAACAACTCCATAGAGAATGGCGGCCACCAGCACAAACGAAATGCCAAGCGCCATGAGGGAACCCTTCAGGTCAGCATTGGGGAATTTCTTGTAGTAGAACACTAGCACGATGGCGGGCACACAGAGCAGGTTGAGCAGGTGGACACCAATGCTCAGTCCAGTTATGTATGTGATAAGCACCAGCCAGCGGTCGCTGTGCGGCTCGTCGGCATGGTCTTCCCATTTCAGTATTAGCCAGAACACCAGAGCGGTCAGTGCCGATGAATAGGCATATACCTCTCCTTCTACAGCGCTAAACCAGAAAGTGTCGCTGAAGGTGTAGATGAGGGCGCCTACCATACCGCTTGCCTCAATGGCAATTATCTTTTGCAGGGACAGGTCATTCCAATCTTTCAATATCAACTTGCGGGTAAGGTGGGTGATGGTCCAGAAAAGGAACATGATGCACGATGCGGATAGCAATGCGCTCATCATATTCACCATGCGTGCCACCTGGGTGGGATCGCTTACGAAATGTGTGAACAGGTTGGCCGTGAGCATGAAGAACGGTGCACCTGGTGGGTGGCCAATCTGCAGTTTGTAACCTGTATCGATAAATTCCGGACAGTCCCAAAAAGAGGCTGTAGGCTCAATGGTACTACAATATACGAATGCAGCGACAAAGAATGCCACCCATCCCAATATATTGTCCACTAATCTGAATTGTTTCATGATAGCTATCTTTCTGTTATTTCTTTTTCAACATGCAAAGATACGACAATAAATTCACAACAAAGACGAGTTTTCTATATTTTTTCGTTTTTTGGACATTTTCACAAAATAATTAGATAATAATATACCTGTTGGCTAACATCAGACCCACTATTATCTTCATAAACCCTCTATTCTTCTTATTATTATTGTATTCATTAAACACAAATTCATCATTTACATCTGTAACTGAAAATAACTATATATGAATAATAAACATATAAGATTAACAGAAAATGATCTTCTATAATTGTCTATATTAGGCCTATGCTGCATTGATTATCACAATGTCATAATTATCAGAAAAGAGGATTTGGGGTACAAAACTGCGTTTTTTGTACATGGTTAAAGATATGTCTCTCTGTATTCTTTATGGTGTCCGTGTCAATGTTGATTGTGAGTTTCTTTCGCCTATAGGCCGTAGACAAATAGCCTACACGGCGTAGACGAATAAGGAGGATTCCCATTTTCATTCCTTCCAATTTGGCATTTTGTCTGTTTTTTTATATTTTTGCAGGCAAAAACAGACAAAGTGATGATTTCGTTTACTTGCGATTACAACGAGGGCGCACACCCGGAGATTCTGAGGCGGCTCGGAGAAACCAATATGGTTCAAATGCCTGGCTATGGCGAGGATGAGTTTACCATGGCTGCTAAGGAGAAAATAAGGGAGGCAACGAGTTGCCCTCAGGCAGATGTGATGCTGATGGTAGGCGGCACGCAGACCAACAGCACCATTATCGACGCTATGTTGAGCCATTACGAGGGCGTGATAGCCGTGGAAACGGGGCACATTGCAGTGCATGAGGCTGGTGCCGTGGAACTGGGCGGCCATAAGGTGATTGCGCTACAGGGAGAGCAGGGCAAACTGAGGGTAAAGGCACTGCGACAATGGCTCAGTGATTTTTACGCCGACCCCACATGGCCCCACATGGTGCAGCCTGGGATGGTCTACATCTCGTTCCCCACAGAGTATGGCACCATCTATTCGAAGGACGAGCTTGCCGACATTCACCGCGTTTGTGCTGATTATGGGTTGCCGCTGATGGTGGATGGCGCCCGACTGGGATATGGACTGATGTGCCCTGAGGCGGACATAACATTGGAGGATTTGGCACGACTGTGTGACGTGTTCTATATTGGTGGCACAAAGGTGGGTGCGCTCTGCGGCGAGGCGGTAGTGTTTCCACGTGGCAATGCTCCCCGTCATCTTTTCACCATTGTGAAACAGCACGGAGCTCTGCTGGCCAAAGGCCGACTGCTGGGCATTCAGTTCGACACGCTTTTCACCGACAATCTGTATTTCCGCATCAGCCGCCATGCCATAGAGACGGCCATGAAGCTAAAGGCGTTGTTCATGGAGCATGGCATACCGTTCTACATTGATTCTCCTACCAATCAGCAGTTCCCTATTCTCAACACTCAGCAGATGAAACGGTTGAAGGGGAAAGTGGCGTTTGAGGTGTGGCAAAAACTTGAAGACGGAAGTGCGGTGACTCGCTTTGCCACCAGCTGGGCAACTCCCGCCGAGGATGTGGACAGATTGGGGAAATACATGTGGGGGTAGTAGCCTCAGACAAACAGGCTGGCACCATATATAAGCACCACATAGCGTAGCAGCTTACCTATGGTGATGCTGATGAGAGAGATGGTAGGATTGGCACGCATGAATCCTAACACGATGGTGATGGCACTTCCCAAGATGGGCAGGAAGGCAAAGAATCCCATCCAGGCTCCCCTGCCACGCATGAATTGCTGCGCCTTGTTGAGTTGGGCAGGCTTCACATGCAGATAACGCTCTACCCAATCGAGCCGCCCCATTCTTCCTACTACATAGTTGAACACCGAACCGAGTACGTTGCCTATGGTTCCATAGACAATGAGTTTCCAGTTGTCAAGTCCGGCAGCCATTAGTGCCACCATCACAGCCTCGCTGCTGAAAGGGAAGAAACTTCCAGCCAGGAATGCTGCCACGAGCATCCCCCAGTAGCCGTAGCTGATTAGAAAAGCAATGAGGGTATCCATAGGTTGTAGGCCGTGAGCAGCAGGATGCAAGCAATGATCAGGCAGAATAGCATGTTGGTGGCTCGTGTGTGAGTGAGCGCAATGAAATGTGCTATCAACGGACAGGTGTTGATGATGATGATACACGTGAGGGGCTCTATGTGCTGTGGCTGAAGAATGACGAAGACAAGTGCAAGGGCACCGACCATCATGAATGAGAAATAGAGCATCCGGTTGCGTATCTTGTCGAGATAGCTCCTGCGCAGGTAGTGGATTGTTCCTATGACAGCCAACACAACAACAAACAGAAGGGTGACGACATGATGGTCGTTAAGTTGTTGGTATTGGAACAGGGGTTGGAACTGTGCTATCTGTGAGAAATGGCTGATGAACATATCAAGATTGCCCGAGAGAATGGCTACTGGTGCCAATAACCAATAGGGCAGGGTGATGCCCAGTATCGACGCCCAGAAATTCTTGTGGCTGAATGCCATGAGATAGAACATCATAACCAACCACAGGAATGGCAGGAAGAAAAGCACTTGGACGAATGCAAGGCTTCCCACTCCCAAACATAGAAAGGCGTAGAAGGTGAGACCGGGCGACTGTTTGTCCTGATAGGTGTGGAAAAGGATAATATAGAATGTGATGAAACACAGCTGTAGTAGGGCTATTTTCAGGGATGGGAATAAAAAAGGTGCCATGCTGGTCAGTGCCAGGAAAGAGCATGACACCATACGGCTGTATATGCGGATGAGCGCATTGCTGTTGTTCAGTTCCACCATCAGATAGGTGGAAACTGCGAGAAAGGCCAACTGTATATAAAGCTTTTGGCCGACCAGTCCGCCCAAATACCATATACAAAGGGCGTATATGGCTACTATTGGCAGCGAATAACGCCCTTCGGCTATTCTGTTCTGAATCCTTTTCACTGCCATTTATAAGTCTGAACCAATGTCCGAACGGAAATACTTGTCGGTGAATTGAATCTTCTGGGCTTCCTCGAACGACTTCCTCAAAGCTTCCTCTTTGTCTTTTCCATACGAACTGACGGCAATGACACGTCCGCCATTGGTCACAATCTGGCCATTGCTGATGGCTGTTCCGCTGTGGAAGACCACGCTTCCGCTAACGGCGTCGATGCCTGTAATGGGGTATCCTTTCTTGTATGCTTGAGGATAACCGCCGCTGACCAACATCACACAAACGGCAGCGCGCTCGTCGAATGCTATATTTTTTTTGTCGAGATTGCCATAGGCCACACCTTCAAACAAGTCGACAATATCGGTTTTCAGACGGAGCATCACACTCTCGGTTTCCGGATCGCCCATTCTGCAGTTGTATTCTATTACCATCGGGTTGCCGTCAACGTTGATCAAACCGAAGAAAATAAAGCCTTTGTAATCGATGCCATCGGCTGCAAGACCGTCAACGGTTGGGCGGATGATGCGCTCGTCAACTTTCTGCATCCATTCCTTAGTGGCAAACGGAACGGGCGACACACTGCCCATACCACCGGTGTTCAGACCTGTGTCGTGCTCGCCAATGCGTTTGTAATCTTTTGCCTCGGGCAGAATTTTGTAGTGTTTCCCATCGGTCAAGACAAATACCGAGCACTCTATTCCACTTAGGAATTCCTCAATCACCACACTGGCAGACGCATTGCCAAACATGCCGCCGAGCATTTCCTTGAATTCGCGCTTGGCTTCTTCGAGTGTTGGGACTATGAGCACGCCCTTGCCGGCACACAGGCCGTCGGCTTTCAAGACAAAAGGCGGCTGCAGCGTTTCGAGAAAGCGGAGCCCTTCGTCGATAGTTGTACCGTTGAATGTTTGATAACGTGCTGTGGGGATATTGTGACGCTGCATGAAACGTTTGGCAAAGTCTTTGCTTCCTTCAAGCACTGCACCGGCTTTAGAAGGACCGATGACGGGGATGTTCTTGGTGCGCTCATCGGCTTTGAACTCGTCGTAGATGCCTTTCACCAACGGATCCTCTGGACCAACAACTACCATGTCTACTTGATTGTCCGCGGCAAAATCCTTTAACTTTTCAAATTCGTTTACACCAATGGGGACATTCTCGCCAACATCCGACGTGCCTGCATTGCCTGGGGCTATGAAAAGCTTTCTGCACTTCTTGCTTTGTGCTATTTTCCAAGCCAATGCGTGTTCGCGTCCACCGCTGCCAAGCAGTAGAATGGTTAGTTCCTTTTTAAGGCTTATTGTGGGGAAATAGGCTGTTTTTACTTCCACTGGGTCGTTTGGTATAATTGCATTAAAAGCCATGACGTTAATGTTATTGGGTTTATATTGGCAAAAACAATGTTCCAATTCTGGGTTTTACAGACTTGAAAAGTTTATTTGAGATAATCTTCAAAATACTGAGTGATTCGCTCATGGAGATGAACACTGCTGTGTCCACGCATGTTGTGCTCCTCTCCTGGATAGGCAAAGAAGTCGGGTTGTGTTCCGGCTTTGATGCATTCTGCCAAGAATGAAAGGCAGTGTTGTGGCACTACAGTATTGTCGTTATATCCAGTGATTATCTGCAGCTTGCCTTGAAGGTCTTTTGCCTTGCCCAGCAGACTGCATTTTGCATATCCTTCGGGGTTGGTTTGCGGTGTGTCCATATATCGCTCGCCATACATCACCTCGTACCATTTCCAGTCGATAACAGGACCGCCTGCCACTCCTACCTTGAAAACTTCGGGGTGGTTGGTCATCAATGTGATGGTCATGAACCCACCGAAACTCCATCCATGTACACCCATGCGGTCTTTATCCACATATGGAAGGCTCTGAAGGAATTCCACGCCTTTCATCTGATCCTGCATTTCTATTTGTCCTAGCTGGCGGAAGGTTGCTTGCTCGAACTCACGTCCACGATTCTCAGACCCCCGATTGTCGAGAATGAAGAGCAGATATCCTTTTTGAGCCATGTAGGTTTCCCACGAGCGGCTGCAATAGTGCCAGCGTGCATCCACTTGATGGGCGTGCGGACCGCCATAAACATAAATGACGGTGGGATATTTCTTGGAGGAATCAAATCCGACGGGCTTCACCATACGGTAATAGAGGTCGGTGGTTCCATCGGCGGCCTTGATACTTCCGCACGAATACTCGGGAACATTGTATCCTTTCCACGGGTCGGCTGCACAGAGCAATTGAGTTTTCTTGGCTGTTGCGGTATTCAAGACATCGATGTTGCGAGGCACGTCTGGCTCGCTGTATTTGTCGTAAGCCCATTCTCCAGAGGTTGATGTCACGGCAGAATGGTAGCCGCGCCCATTATCGAGCAATGTGCGTTTCATGTTCTTGGTGCTTACAGCATAAAGGTTTCGCTGAATGGTGTTGTATTCGTTCGATGCAATAATGACCGATTTGGTTTTTTTATTGAATCCTATAACATCCATGACCACCCATTGGCCGCTGGTCAGCTGTTTGTAGTTACCTTTTTTCGTGTCGAAGATATAAAGATGGTTGAATCCGTCTTTCTGGCTTTGGAAGAGGAACTTGCTGTTATCCCACGGGAGGAATACGATAGGATTCTGTGGCTCTACATATTTGGGGTGTTGTTCGCGATAGATTTCTGCAGTCTTGTTGCCAGTTTCTGCATCGTAACTAACAAGTCTGCAGTCGTTTTGGTCACGGTTCAATTCAAACATGTAAACGGTTTTGTTGTCGGGACTCCATGCAATATTGGTAAAATAGCGGTCGGTTGGGTCGCCAGCTTTCAGATATACCACTTTCTTGTTGGCAATGTCATAGATGCCAACGGTGACCTTGTGGCTTGTTTCGCCAGCCATAGGGTATTTGTCCGGACAATATTCGGCAGAACGAGCAAAGATATTCACTTGCGGATAGTCGGTCACCATGCTTTGGTCCATACGATAAAAAGCAAGTTTCGTCCCGTCTGGACTCCAGAAAGTCCCCTTGTTGATGCCAAATTCATTGCGGTGTACACTTTGCGCATATACTATTTCGCGGCTGCCGTCGTAAGTGATTTGCTGCGTTTCGCCGTCAGCATTAGCAACGAAAAGATTGTTTTCCCTGACAAAAGCAAATGCTTTGGAAGCCGGATTCCAATCTTCTGCCTGCACTCGGTCGCGGTTGTATTTGGCAATGAGCTGCTTGTTTTTCCAATCAACCAGCATCAGTTCTTTACCGTTTTTTAGTTTGACGATGCTCTCACCAGGGTAGGGAAACTCCGCATTATACAAGTGTCGCATGCGGTTGTGCTCATCACTTTGGGTGAGGCTGCTGACATCTTTCAGAGAAAACAGGTGTGTCTCTTTGCCAGTGGTTTTGTCAACGATGGCGCATTTGTCCATGTCGAGCCTTACCAACTCGTCTCCCCACCAAGTGAGGAATCGGTTTTCGGGCTGCATGTTGCTATAGTTCTTTCCACCGAAATTCAAGTCTTCCAGTGTGAATTCTTTCTGGGCGTTCATAACAAATGGGTGTAGGGCAGTGAGTGCCACAAGCAGAGTGACTATTTGTTTAGTCTTCATCATCGTAATTCTTTTTGTTGTTCTTGAAGTCATGACCAATTCTCTTGTCAATTCTCATGTTGTTTTTTCCATGGAAATCTCCTTTCCCGCGGAAATCCCTTTTGTCGCGAGGGTTGTTTCTTTGCCAATTTCCGTCCCTGCCACGTGCGGATTGACCGCGACGGTTGTCGTCTTCATGGAAGTTTCTCCTGCCTTTATTGTAACCGCCTTCATTGTTAAAATCGCGCTTGCCGCGGAATCCGTCGTCCCTGAAATCTCTCCTGTCGCGGAAGTCTCTTCTTTCATTATATCTGTCGTCCCTGTTGTTCCGCCTTGCATCGCGGTTAGCATCGCGCTCCCTCTTTTCATAAAGCTTTTCGTTGAAATCGGGATGGTGAGTGCGGAAGACAAACGAGCGAATGTCGGTGTTCTCGCTTTCCAAATCTTCCATGAGTGGTTTCTTGAACTCTCTGTTCTTTTTGAAACGCCCCTTTTCGGCCATCGTCTTCTTTTCTTCTTCTGTCTTGAGGATGTTTCCAACCTCGCGGAAGTTTTTCAGCTTGCCGTCGAACATCTGGTATTTGCGGAATTCGCATTCCAAGCTGCCGTTGAACAATGGTATCTTGATGCTTGGACGAAGTCCAATCTGGTCGAAGCATTCCTCGCGATAGCTCAGCACCCAAGCCTCATTGCCTTTGAACTCATGCTTCAGCCTTTCACCAATCATCTTGTATGTGGCGAGAAGATTGGGCGAGGAGATACGCTCTCCGTAAGGCGGGTTTGTGATGATGATGGCTCTTTCTTCGGGTTGGGTGAAATCCTTGAAGTCTTGCATTTCCACAGAGATATCCTTGGTGAGGCCTGCAGCCCTCACATTGGCTCTTGCCGTGTTCACAGCCTTCATGTCTATGTCGTAGCCGTATATGTGGTGTTCGAAATCGCGTTCGCGGCTGTCGTCATTGTATATCTCGTCGAATAGTTCACTGTCAAAGTCGGCCCATTTCTCAAAAGCGAATTCTTTACGGAAGATGCCAGGCGACATGTTGTGTGCTATCAGCGCGGCTTCGATGAGCAATGTGCCGGAACCGCACATCGGGTCTATGAAATCGGTTTCGCCTCTCCATCCGCTCATGAGAATCATTCCGGCGGCCAACACCTCGTTTAGTGGAGCTTCAACCGACTGTTGTCTGTAACCGCGACGGTGCAGACTCTCACCGCTACTGTCAAGACAGAGAGTGGCGTCTTCGTCGGCTATATGTATGTGAAGCCGGATGTCGGGATTGGTGATGCTCACATTTGGGCGCATGCCTGAGTTTTCCCTAAACTGGTCGACGATAGCGTCTTTCACTTTATAGGCCACAAATTTGCTGTGGCGGAATTCATCGGAGAACACAACAGAGTCTACTGCAAATGTTTTCTTCAAATCAAGATAAGTGGTCCATTCTATTTTTTTCACTTCTTCGTAAACGTCGTCGGCGCAAGAAGCCTTGAAGTGAGCGATAGGTTTTAAGATTCTGATTGCCGTATGAAGCTGGAAGTTGGCCCTGTACATCAATTCCTTGTTCCCTCGGAATGATACCATGCGTCGGCCTATTTGCACATCGTTGGCTCCCAGTTCGGTTAATTCCTGTGCCAATACCGGCTCAAGTCCCATAAAAGTCTTGGCAATAAGTTCAAATTGGTTGTTGTCTACTACAACCGTCTTTTCGAGTTGTTGTTCCATTATGTATTTAAGAATGTCTGATGCAAGATTATCAGAGGTTTCAGACAGCAATAGCTGAAATTTTTGGCAAAGGTACGAAAAAAAACTTGTTCATGCAACTTTTTGCTTGTATCTTTCGTCTAACATATAAAAACAAATTTGAACGATATGAAAAAAATATTGGTTTTATTGGCAATAGCATGTCCTATAGTGGCTTATGCTATAACGAAGAACAAGAGCTCGAAGAACAACAATGACGCAATGGCCGGTGTTGAATATGTGGAAAAATACTTGAAGGTAAAGCCGTTTGAGAGGATTTCCATTGCAGGTTCGTTTAATGTTCGTTACACCCAAGGCAACAAGATGTCGGTAAAAGTGTCGGCTCCCGAAAATATCATGCCTTATTTGATTATCGATAGCGATGGCAAAACGCTGAGAATCAGAACCAAAAGCAGAACTGAACAAATGAAGAAAGGCAATTGGAAGTCGTTGTTTGTGAATATGCGAACAGACAAGGTTACTGTCTACGTCACATCGCCAGATCTTATAGATGTGTCAATGGCCGGTAGCGGTGAATTCGAGTCTGAAGGCAAATTGGATACCGACAATCTCAATGTGCATATTGCAGGAAGCGGAGATGTGAGGATTGCTGATGTTATTTGCAATACGGTGAAAGCTTCGATAGCCGGTTCGGGCGATTTGAAATTGAAGAAGGTTGTGGCAGGTAGTGCTACTTTGAGCATTGCCGGCAGTGGCGATGTCAATGCTCATTTTGTCAAGTGTGGCTCGGTGAATGCAAGCATTGCCGGCAGTGGCGATATCACTTTGAGCGGCACCGTAGGCGCTTTGAAAAAGAGTGTTGCCGGCAGCGGCGATTTCCATCTCGGTTCTCTTAAATTGTCGAAATGACAGTCTGTTGACTCATTTACATCCTTAACGTTTATTCGTTTCTGGCGGCATTCGAAAGAAGTGCCGCCTTTTTCGTAAATCAATCTGGAATGTTTTGAAATTGTACACGCCCTATGTACGGTTTGTACATATAAGATGTACAAGCCGTACATATAAGATGTACAAGTTGTACATATAAGATGTACGAAACTAATTAATAATGCTTGTCGTGAGATAATGTCATTCAACGTTGCTCAATAAGTGTTGTATGTCGTGAAGCCCCCTACAGGAAACATTTGGCACTTGTAATGGTATAACGAAACTTAAACACACTTAAAAGATTTCATTTTTCGTTCCTGTTTCACTGATTTATAATAAATAATGTGTAATTTTGTGCCTTGATTTGTATTTGCAGGATATAATTTGGATAATTTTTAGGCGAAATGAAATATGCAATCATCGCAGCTGGCGAAGGGTCGCGACTAGCAGCCGAGGGTGTGGCCGAGCCGAAACCTCTAGTGAAACTCAACGGCGAGCCGTTGGTGGACCGTCTCATTCGCATTTTCATGGATAATGGGGCGTCGCACATCGTTGTTATCTGTAACAATTTGACAACTTTGGTGACACAACACCTTGAGCAGATTCTTCACGAAGGTTTAGGCGGCAGACCAGTGCCTTTGCGTTATGTGATTAAAAGCACGCCAAGTAGCATGCACAGCTTCTACGAGTTGAGCAGCATGTTGGCAGACCAACCTTTTATAATGACCACTGTCGACACAATTTTCCGCGAGGACGAGTTCAGTCAATATGTTTCTGCTTTCAAGAGTACGGTGGAAAAAGGCTGCGCTGACGGACTGATGGGCGTAACCGACTATGTGGATGACGAGAAGCCTTTGTATGTACATACCGACGAATCATTGGCCATTGATGGATTCCTCGATTCCAATAACCCACCATGCAAATATATTTCGGGTGGCATTTACGGACTCATGCCAAAAGCCATTCTCACTCTGAACGATTGCATCGATAGGGGAGAATCGCGCATGCGCAACTTCCAGCGGGCATTGATACGCGATGGCTTGAAACTGAATGCATATGCTTTCAGTAAAGTGCTTGACATCGACCACGTGTCGGATATTGCCAAGGCGGAGCATTTCCTTCAGGATATGAAGCAAGAGTGATGATGGTATTAGGATGGTTCGTGCTTGAAAGGGAGTGTATATGAGCAAACGAGTGGCACTTGTTTATCGTGACAGGATTTTCTCGCCCAATTCTGTAGAGAAAGACCGGGCCATATTGGAGGCGGTCGGGCGGCGGCTTGCCAGCAGGCAACTTGATGTCTCCTATGTCGAAGAGCGCGAAGTGAGTGGCTTGGTGGGTGCTGATATCATTCTCTCCATGGGACGGTTCAACAGCACACTCGATTATCTTCAGCAATTGTCCGACCGTAGATGTCGGGTTATAAACAGTTCCCGGAGTGTGAGGGCGGCAGCACGCAAGCATTTAGACGACTTGATGCGATGCAACCAAATACCTGCGGCTCCACTCTTCGATTCCCAAATGCCGGCAGCAGGGGGCGTAAAGTATTGGGTGAAACGTGGCGATGCTTCTGCACAAAGTGCTGAAGATGTGCGTTTTGCACACGATGCTTCTGAAGTCAGGGCTATACTTGCAGATTTTTCCCAACGCGGCATTACAGAAACGGTGGTGACAGAGCATGTAGAGGGAGATTTGGTGAAGTTCTATGGAGTGCTGTCCACGGGATTCTTCCGGATGTTCTATCCCACCGACGATGGAGATACAAAGTTTGATGATGAGGCCCGCAATGGTCAGGCGTGCCACTATTCTTTCGACCTTGAGGCACTGAGAGGTTGTGCAGACAAACTGGCTCGCCTCACAGGATTGATGGTTTATGGTGGCGACTGTATTGTTCGTCGCGACGGTAGTTTCGCTTTGATTGACTTCAACGACTGGCCCAGCTTCTCGCGTTGCCGTGAAGAAGCCGCCGATGCCATCGCATCGTTGGTTTAAAAAAGAATTTGAATGCACTTCATGCCTGTCATGAAAGATGTAAAAAAGACATAAAAGAATATGAATGAAGAATTTAACAAACTGTTGCAAGCATCGTTCAAATCGGAGGATACGGAAGAATGGCTAGATGTCCACTTTACTCGTCCTATCGGTTTGGTGTTTGCTTTGTTTTGGAATAAGCTGGGCGTTCATCCCAATGCCATTACCGTGTTGTCCATTTTCCTCGGTATAGGTGCCGGATGGATGTTCTATTATACAGATTTGATGCATAATGTGGCTGGTGTATTGCTCCTGATGCTTGCCAATTTCTGTGATAGTACCGATGGACAAATGGCTCGTCTGACAGGCAAGAAAACGCTTATTGGGCGCGTTCTCGACGGATTCTCGGGCGATGTGTGGTTTTTCTGCATCTATTTCGCTCTCTGCATGCGCCTGATGCCACAGCTAATACCTGGCACAGATGTGCGTTGGGGCTGGGTGATATGGGCCATTGGGGCCGTGTCTGGATTTATGTGCCATAGCCCCCAAAGCAGCCTTTCTGACTATTACAGGCAGATACATCTCTTTTTCCTGAAAGGCAAAGAAGGGAGCGAACTCGACAACTACTCCCAGCAACGAGCCATTTATGAGTCGTTGCCCAAGAGCAATGTTATCGGCAGGTTGTTCTACTATAACTATGCCAATTACTGTAAGAGTCAGGAAAAGCGTACCCCTGTGTTTCAACGTTTTTTCAAAGAGTATCAGGAAAAACCGCTGCCGTTTATACGCACTGCGTTCCTTACAGGCAGCCGGCCATTGATGAAATATACAAACATCCTGACTTTTAACGTGCGTGCCATCGCGCTTTATGTGACGTGCTTGCTGAATATTCCTTGGGCTTATTTCCTTTTTGAAATGACTGTACTCACTGTGCTGTATGTCTATATGCATCATCGACACGAATCACTAAGCGGACGAATGCTTGAGGAAATGCAAGCAAATTAGATAGAAAAAGACTATTGACTAACGATTGTATAATAAGAATTTGGTGAAATTGAAAAAGATATTATTCATCTTCATGCTGGCGGTTGCATGTCTGCCGCTTACAGCACAAAACATTACCGGCGTGATTGTCGATGACAATACCGGTGACAGTATCCCTCATGCCAGTGCATTGTATAAAGGCCACCATGTGATGGTCAGTAGCGACGAGCGGGGTAGGTTCTCCATAGTTCGTCATAGTGGTTGGTATCTCACATTCAGTGCTGTGGGGTATAAGCCATTGCGTGTTCTAATCGGCAAGAATTCACCTAACTTCATGCGTATCACGTTGAAGCCTGAAGTGAACCAATTGCAGAGCGTAACAGTGAAGGCCAAGCGCAGTCGTTATAGTCGTAAAGACAATCCGGCCGTGGAATTGATGCGCCGTGTGATTGCTGCTAAAAAGAAGACCGACTTGAGCAATCACGATTTTTACCAGTACAACAAATACCAGAAAATGACGCTTGCGCTGAACGATATCAAGCCAAGCGACCTGACCAGCGATTTGTTCAAGAAACGCCAATGGCTGATAGACCAAGTGGAACCGTGCTCATATGTTAACAAACTTATCCTCCCACTGAGTGTTGACGAAACCGTCACGCGAAAGATATATCGAAAAAACCCTCATAGCGAAAAAGACATTATTATGGGGCAGAACTCCACGGGCATCAACGACTTGTTTGAGACGGGTGACATTCTGACCACTACACTCAAAGATGTGTTTTCTGATGTGGATATCTACAAGGACGAAATCCGTTTGTTGCAATATCCTTTCACCTCGCCCATTGGCAAGGGAGCCATAAGCTTCTACCGTTACTATATAGAAGACACGGTGAAGGTGGATCGTGACAGCTGCTATCATATACAGTTCATGCCGAACAACCAGCAGGACTTCGGCTTCAGAGGGGAGTTGTTCATTCTCAAAGACAGTTCGTTGCATGTGAAACAATGCAACCTTACTATTCCTAAGAAGAGTGATGTGAATTTTGTGAATAACCTTCAGGTAATTCAACGTTATGAGCAATTGCCCAATGGGGAGTGGGTGTTGTCGGTCGATGACATGGTTGTGGAATTGTCGGTGGCCAAGTTTATTCAGCAAGTGGTGGTTATCCGAACCACGCGTATGCAAGATTATGCTTTTGAGGAAATCAACAAGAAACTGTTCAAAGGCAAGGCGAAAGAGAGGCATGAGGCTAATGCCCAAATGCGTGACGACGAATTTTGGAACCAATACCGAACGGTGGATTTGACACAGAGTGAGAGCTCCATGGGCGACTTCTTGAAAAACATTGAGAAAATCAAAGGATTCAAGTTCTTTATATTTGTATTACGCGCTATGGTGGAGAACTTTGTAGACACCGGAACCAAGGAGCATCCCAGCAAAGTGGATATTGGTCCAATCAACACCATGATTTCGCGCAACTTCATAGATGGACTGAGAACTCGTATAAGTGCCCAGACCACGGCCAACCTGAATCCTCACTGGTTTGTGAATGGTTATTTTGCACGTGGATGGGGTAGCAAGAGGAATTATTACAAGGGCGAACTCATTTACAGCTTTAATAAAAAGAACTATCTGCCACGCGAGTTTCCCAAACGTACGCTGACATTCACTTCCACTAGCGATGTGGAAAGTCCGTCAGACAAGTTTATTCATACCGACAAGGATAATGTGTTCACAGCACTCAAATGGGACAAAGTGGACAAGATGGTGTGGTATAACCGGCAGAAGATATGCTTCGAACGCGAAGAGGAATTCGGTTTCAAGACAACTATCTCTTTGAAAACGGAAGAGAACCAGGCACTTGGCGAATTGTTCTTCATACCTTTGTCGGCTACAAAAGACAAAAGCCTGTGGACAAACTGGAGCCATCCGCGACCAGCTATAAATGGTACGGACCCCGGCTATGTGCATTCAAAGAGAATACGCACCACCGAATTGATGGCACAAATACGATTCGCTCCAGGAGAGACATTCGTCAATACCAAACAACGCAGGGTTGCTATCAATCTTGATGCACCTGTTTTTACCATTGGACATACTTTGGGTTTGAAGAATGTGCTGGGCGGTGACTATGCCTTTAACCTTTCTGAGGCGTCTATATATAAGCGCTTCTGGTTGCCTCACAATTTTGGCAAGATAGATTTGTACGTTAAAGGCGGAATCCAATGGGACAAAGTCCCATATCCGCTTCTTATTATGCCGGCCGCCAATCTTTCATATATCATTGAGGACGAAACCTTCAACCTTATTAATAATATGGAGTTCTTGAACGATCGTTTTGTCTCGGCTGATTTCTCATGGGACCTTAACGGAAAATTGTTCAATCGAATCCCGTTGCTGAAAAAGTTGAAGTGGCGTGAATACTTTGGAGTGAAAATGCTGTGGGGAACACTCACCGACAAGAATAATCCTTTCTTGGCTGAAAATGAGAATGACCCCAAATTGATGATGTTCCCTGAAGGCTCGTACATCATGGACAAACATCAACCATATTTCGAATTGATTGCAGGTGTGCACAATATATTCAAGCTTCTGCATGTAGAGTATGTGAGGCGCTTGAACTATCTTGATTTGCCAACAGCCAATAAGAATGGTGTGCGTCTGATGATGAGAGTGACTTTCTAATAATACCGAAATGAAAGTAGAGATAAAAGGATATATATTCGACTATGGTGGAACACTTGACACCTGTGGTAACCATTGGGGGAAAGTGATATGGCATGCTTGGCAGCGTGCAGGACTGCCAGTGAACGAACAACAATTCAGGGAAGCTTATGTATATGCAGAACGCACTTTGGGGAGAAATCCAATCATTTTGCCCACATATACGTTTAAGAAACTTCTTGATGTGAAACTCCGCTTGGAACTGGAATATCTCTTTACCAAAGGATACTGGCAAACCGATAAACAAGAATACGGAAAAACAGAACTTGCTTTGCTTACCGATTTGTACGATGGCGTTAAACGAACTGTGGAGCATAGCAGAGAGGTGTTGATGCAGATACATAATCATTATCCAATGGTTTTGGTAAGCAATTTTTATGGCAACATTGAGGTTGTGCTCAAGGAATTTGGTCTTGACAGTCTTTTCTGCCATGTCGTTGAATCAGCCGTTGTGAAAATCCGAAAGCCAGATGCTCGAATTTTCCAAATGGGCATAGACGCATTGGGATTGAATCCTAATGAAGTGGTTGTGGTGGGCGACAGCATCAAAAAGGATATTGTTCCAGCCAAATCGTTAGGGTGCCAAACAGTTTGGTTCAAAGGCGAAGGATGGACAGATGAAGAAGACGAATCGTTGGCAGATGAAGTGATTACCGATTTGTCTCAACTTATCCGATAACCCTGCTGTTTCCTCAGAGAGCGCTTTAACAATAATAGATATAATAAAAGCCAAGATTATTTCACAACAATCTTGGCTTTCTTTTCTAACTAACTTATTATCAACTATTCATTACTCATCCTAATTTTTTGCAAAATTAATATTACATTTTTGATAATTTGTTGTTTTTATGAAAAAAAACTACGTAAACGTTTGCGGATTATAGGGAAAATGATTACTTTTGCAATAAAATAAGGCGAAAAAGTAATAATTCATTTTATGTCTGCAGTTGGTAATAAACCTAAAAGGGCGTCACTGAAGGACTTAGCTTCAAAGCTTGGAGTTAGCATTGCTACTGTGTCGAGAGCATTGCGCAACTCCCATGAAGTGAGCGAGGAGATGAAGCAGAAGGTGCAGCTACTGGCAAGAGAACTCAATTACCGACCGAATCCTTTTGCGCAAAACCTACGATTAGAATCTGCTCGTTCCATTGGCGTGGTATTACCGAACCTTGTCACACATTATTATGCTGCAGTGCTTGACGGAATAGAAGAGTATGCTCGCAAAGCCGGTTATTGCGTTATCAGTGCCAATTCGCACGAAAACCATTTACTCGAAGAAAAAGCCATTGATAACTTCGTGGGGCTACATGTGGAAGGCATTATTGCATGTCTGGCACAAGATACGGTCGATTACAGCCATTTCCTTGAGATTCATAAAATGGGAATCCCTCTGGTCTTTTTTGCCCGCACTTGTTTGCCTGAAGTTTTCTCAAGCGTTGTCGCTAATGGAGATGTGGCTGCACAACAGGCAACGGAACACCTCATCAAAACAGGAAGTAAGCGAATTGCTTTCATTGGTGGACCCAATCATCTGGATATGGTGAAACGGCGTAAACACGGTTATCTGGAAGCATTACGTGAACATCGCATACCTATAGACCGTTCTTTGGTGGCCTGTGGAAAAATAGATTATGAAGAAGCGCGCAATACCACACTCTCTCTGCTCGAACGTATAGACCGCCCTGATGCAATCTTGGCTTTCAATGATATTGTCACCTATGCGGCTTTCGATGCTATCAAGTCAAAAGGCTTTCGCATACCTGAAGATGTTTCCATTATCGGTTTTTCCGATGGTGATACTTCTGCATTCGTTACACCAAAACTCAGTGTGATAATGGATCAGGCGCATGAGCAGGGAACCAAAGTATGTGAACTACTTATGCGACACATTAATGGTGATAGACGCATATATAAAGAGGTGGTGCCCATGATTCTAAAGATTAGAGAAAGTTCGGATAAGTTCTGATTTTCAATAATTTATTTATTCTTTAGAAACATTTTATACATCACGTAAAAACAAATTGTACCGTTTGTGTTAACATCGTGTTACGCAAACGGTAACGTGTATT